>JAISTX010000002.1 GCA_031272365.1 Eubacteriales Family XIII. Incertae Sedis bacterium | reverse complement strand
GTCGCCTCGTAGAGGGCGTCGGCCTTGTCCCATTCGGCGATGATCTCGGGGACCACCTTGAACAGGTCGCCGACGATGCCGTAGTCCGCCACCTCGAAGATCGGGGCGTCGGGGTCCTTGTTGATCGCCACGATGAAGTCGCTCGTCTGCATCCCAGCCAGATGCTGGATCGCGCCCGAGATGCCGCAGGCGAAGTAGATCTTCGGCTTCACGGTCGTGCCGGTCTGCCCGACCTGGTGGCTGTGCTCGATCCACCCCGCGTCCACGGCGGCGCGGGAGGCGCCGACAACGCCGCCGACCTTATCCGCAAACTGCTTGATGCACGAGAAGCCGTCCGCCTCCCCGAGCCCGCGCCCGCCGGAGCAGATGATGTCCGCGTCCGTCAGCGACACAAGCTCCTTGGCGCTCTTGACGGCCTCGAGGATCGTCGTGTGGATGTCCTCCTGCGCGATCTGCGGCCGGCAGCGGATGACCTCGCCCTGGGCGCCCTCGTCCGGCACGAGGCGCTCCATCGTCCCAGGGCGCACCGTCGCCATCTGGGGCCGCGTGCGCGGCGTCACGATGGTCGCCATCAGATTCCCGCCGAAGGCCGGACGCGTCTGCTTCAGCCCTTTGTCCCCGGACGCGGGGTCTAGATCCCCGGTGTCGAGCGTCGTCTGCGCCTTCGCGTAGTCGATATAGCTGCTCACGTTCACGTCGAGCCTCGTGCAGTCCGCCGTCAGCCCTGTGTCCAAGCGCGCGGCAACGCGCGGCGCCAGGTCGCGCCCGATGTGCGTCGCGCCGAGCAGGACGATCTCCGGCTTGTATGCGCGGATGGCGTCCGTGACAGCCTTCGTGTACCCGTCCGTCGTATAGGCGGCGAGCAGCGGGTCCTCGACCAGGTAGACGGCGTCCGCGCCGTAACGGAAGCAGTCCTTCGCCAGGCCCTCTATGCCGTCCCCCACCAAAAGCGCGCACACGCGCGTCTGCGCCGAGATCTCGCGTGCCAGCCTCCGGCCCTCGCCGATCAGCTCGAACGCGACGTTCATGATCTTGCCCGCGCGCTGCTCGGCAAACACCCACACGTCCTTGTAGGCGGAGAGGTCCACCGCCTCCGCCTGGGCGCCGCCGCCCTGCTCCTCGATCGCCTCGAACGGGCATTTTTCAATGCACTGCTTGCAGGAGGTGCATTTTTCGTTGATGACCGCGATGTCGCCGCTGATTTCGATCGCCTCGAACGGGCAGGCCGATACGCAGATGCTGCAGCCCTTGCAGTTTTTTTCTATGATGTTGATTGCCAATTGGACACCTCCTCCGATCAAATGACGTGCTTCGCCTTCAGGCCTTCGATGAGCTTTTCGGCCACATCCGCGCAGGAGTCGCCGGACAGGACGACGCCCTTCCCCTTCGGGGCCGGCGTGAACGACCGGAACACATTGGTCGGGGACGCCTCGAGGCCGACTTCCCGGTCGGGGTCGAGCCCCAGGTCCTCCACCCCCCAGACGGGGATGTCCTTCCGCATGGCGTCGAACACGCCGCCGATCATCATATACCGCGGTTCGTTCAGCTCCTTGATGGCAGTGAGCAGGCACGGCGTCTCCACGCGGATCCACTCGTAGCCGTCCTCGAGCATGCGCTTGACGGTGACGCTTTTCCGGTCCTCTGCGAGCTGGAACTCCGACACATAGGTCACCTGCGGAATGGATAGCTTTTCCGCGATCTGCGGCCCCACCTGCGCCGTGTCCCCGTCGATGGCCTGTCGCCCGGCAAAGATCAGGTCGTAGCCGCCGATCTTCTCGATGACGGCCGCCAGCGCGTTGGACGTGGCCCACGTATCCGAGCCGCCGAGCGCCCTGTCCGAAGCCAGGACGGCGTCGTCCGCGCCCATCGCCAGGCATTCCACGAGCATGTCCTTGGCCTGCGGCGGCCCCATGGTGACGACGGTGACGCGCGTGTCCGGGTAGCGGTCCTTGATCTTGAGCGCCTCCTCCAGCGCGTTCGCGTCGTCGTTGTTCAGGATGCTCGGCACCCCGTCGCGGATCAGCGTCTTCTTCACCGGGTCGATCTTGATCTCGTTGGTGTCAGGCACCTGTTTTGCGCATACAATGATGTGAAAACCCATTTTTGAAACCCTCCTGCTATTCCGATTTGATCCCGGCCAGCGCCTTCGCGATGTCCATCTTTTCCTTCAGGTTGTAGTTGCCCATGATGGCGATGTCCTCCATGATCGGGGACCCGCCGCCGTGGACGCCGGCCACTTGGAAGACGACGGAGCTGTACTCGCCCGTGAGCAGGTCGCCCGCCAGCGCAAACGCCCGGTAGCAGTCCTCGCTCGAAACGCCCTCGCGTCGCGTGACGTATTTCTTCACGAAGTCGCCGATCTCGGGGTGGTTGTATTCCTTCGACAGCGGCAGCGTCGCGGCGATGCCGCCGGCGATGTCGCAGAGCGTGTTGAACTCGTGGTAAATATGGTGCCCCGCATGGCGCCGCCCCGCGTTCGCGAAGAGGACGTTGGGCATCTGCGTGCCCGACGAGGCCTTCGTGGACTTCACCGCCGAGGCGATGCCCGCCGCGTACACGAGCTCCGCCACGCTGATCAGCTCGGCGAGCTTCTCCTTGACATGGCTCTGCTTCCGGATGCCCTGGTAGTCCGCGATCAGCGCCGTCGTGCCCAGGATGATGTCCCCGATGCCCGGTTTGCAACCCGTGTAGGAATGGCGGTGAAAGAGGGCAAAATTCAGCGCGTAGGTCGCGGCAAACTCCGTCTCTCCGTTCAGGAAGATGCGCTCGTTCGGCACGAACACGTTGTCGAAGACCGTCATGCTCTCGAGGTCGCCCACGTGCGCGATCGGCGCGTCGATGTTCGGGTCGCGCTGCTGCGAGAACGCCTCGCGCACGATGAGGTGGACGCCTTCCGTGTCCGCCGGGATCGCAAACGAGATCGCGTAGTCCTTCTCATCGGGCCCCATGGCGCGCGTCGGGACGATCAGGAGCTCGTCCGAATACGGCGCCATCGTGTTGTGGAGCTTGCAGCCGCGCACGACCACGCCGTCCTCCCGCCGCTCGACCACGTGCAGGTACTGGTCGGGGTCCCACTGTTCGCTCGGCCGTTTCATGCGGTCGCCTTTCGCGTCCGTCTGCGAGCCGGCCACGACGAGATCCTCCTCCTGGAATTTCTTCAGGAAGGCCAGGAAATTTTCCTCGTAATGCGTGCCGTGGGCCGCATCCAGATCCTTGACCGCCGCGGAGATGCCGTTCATCATGTCGCAGCCCATGCAGCGCTGCACGCAGCCGCCCGCCACGCCGCAGATCTTGCGCGTCAGCTCCTGCTTCTTCAGCAGGTCGTCCGCGCTCTGGTGGATATGCGTGAACCGGTTGATCTTTTCGCCGCTGATATGGGACGTCGCCGTCAGGAGCGGCTCGAATTCCGGGTCGTTGACCAGCCCGAAGGTGACGCGGATCGCGTGGCTCGCCCGGACGACCGCCTCATGGTCGCGCCCGACCTTCTCGCCGTTCAGGTACAGGTTCGGCTTCATGGCGGCCAATTTCTCCAGATATTGTTTTGCAGTCCTCATGACTATTCCTCCTTCGCACGCTTTGTGCCATTACCAATTGAATTTTTTCAATGCGTCGCGCAGCTCCGCGCGGAAATCGGGATGGGAAATCGCGATCAATTCGTTGGCGCGCTCCCGCAGCGTCTTGTATTTCAGCCGCGCCACCCCGTATTCCGTGACCACGTAGTCGATCTCGTTGCGCGTCGTCGTGATCGGCGTCCCCGCCGCGTGCTGCGCGACGATGCGGGACAGCGCCCCTTCCTTTCCGGCCGTGGCCGGGAAGGCCAGGATCGACACGCCGTCCTTGGAGCGCTGCGCGCCCCGGATGAAATCCACCTGGCCGCCGACGCCGCTATACTGCCTCGTCCCGATGCAGTCCGAGGCGGCCTGCCCCATGAGGTCGACGCTGACCGAGGAATTGATGCTGATCAGGCGGTCGTTCTGCCCGATGTTGCAGGGGTCGTTGCAGACGTCCGACGGCAGCATCAGGATGGACGGGTTGTCGTCGATGAAATCGTAAAATTTCCGGGTGCCCATGACGAACGTCGCGATCATCTTGCCTTTGTGGATGTTTTTGTGCTTGTTGTCGATCACGCCCGCTTCGTAGAGCTCCATGACGCCATCCGAGAACATTTCGCTGTAGATCCCCAGGCCGCGCTTGTCCGTCAGGAAGCCCAGCACGGCGTCCGGGATCGCCCCGATCCCGAGCTGCAGGCAGTCCTTGTCGCGGATCAGCCCGGCGATATAGCTGCCGATGGCCTTCTCGGTCTCCCCGATCACCGGCCTGGGCAGCTCCGCGACCTCCATCTCCGCCTCGACGAAATGCGTGATCTCGGACACATGGACGAAGCTCTCCCCGTGCGTGCGCGGCATCTTGTGGTTGATCTGCGCGATGACCACGGAGGCGTGCTCGATGGCGCGCTTGAGCTGCAGCACGGTCACGCCGAGGCTGCAAAACCCGTGTTTGTCCGGCGGCGACACCTGCAGCAGCGCCACGTCCGGGCCAAACCGGGACGTCATGTCCGTGTACTCCGACAGGAACGCCGGCACGAACTCGCCGGTGCCTTCATTGACACACGCCCGCACCGCGCTGCCCGGGTAGCAGGTCTGGAAGCATACCTTTCCGGCCACGTCGTCGGCCAGGTAGGGCACCTCCGGCAGCATCGGGAGCATATGGAACAGCGAGATGCCTTGCAGCGCGCGCAGCCGCCGCCGCAAGGCCTCCAGCAGCACCTGCGGCTGCGCCGCGGCCGATGCCACGAGCACCTTGTGGCCGTCTTTCACGGCCATCAGCGCCTCGTCCGAATCCATTTTCCTTGATAGATAATAATTTTTCCAGCTCACAGCCTATCGTCCCTTCCGTCCGTTCATTTCACACCGAGCGAGGCACTGATGATCATCTTCTGCACTTCGCTCGTGCCTTCGTAGATTTCCGTGATCTTCGCGTCGCGCATCATGCGCTCCACGTTGTAGTCCCGGATGAACCCGTACCCGCCGAACAGCTGCACGCAGCGGCGCGCCACGTCGCTCGCGGCCTCGCTCGCGTACATCTTGGCCATCGCCGAATACGTCCCGTACGGGATCTTCATGTCCTTCGCGCGCGCCGACCGGTAGACCAGCATCTGCGCCGCATCCAGCTTCGTCTTCATGTCCGCGAGCTCGAACTGCGTGTTTTGGAAAGCCGACAGCCGCCGGCCAAACTGCTTGCGCTCCTGCACGTACCGCACGGTCTCCTCCAGGCACCCCTCCCCGATGCCCAGCGCGATCGACGCGACCGAGATGCGGCCCGCGTCCAGCGTGTGCATGGCCACCACGAAGCCCTTCCCCTCCTCGCCGAGCAGGTTCTCCTTCGGCACGATGCAGTCCTCCATGATGATCTCGCAGGTCGACGACCCGCGGATCCCCATCTTCTTCTCCTTCGTCCCGATGGAGAAACCGGGGAAGCCGCTCTCCACGATGAAGGCGGAGATCCCGCGCGTGCCCTTTGACTTGTCCGTCATCGCCATGATGATGTAGGTGTCCGCGTAGCCGGCGTTCGTGATGAAGATCTTCGAGCCGTTCAGGACGTAGTGGTCGCCCTGGAGCACGGCGCGGGTCTGCTGCCCCGCCGCGTCGCTGCCCGCGTTCGGCTCCGTGAGCCCGAACGCGCCGAGCGTCTCCCCCTTGAGCAGCGGGACGAGGTATTTTTGCTTCTGCTCCTCCGTCCCGTAGTCAAAGATCGGCGCGGCGCACAGCGAATGGTGCGCGCCGACGATCGTGCCTGTCGTCGCGCAAGCCTTGCTGATCTCCTCAAGCGCCATGGCGTAGGCCAGGTAATCGCCGCCCTGCCCGCCGTACTCCTTCGGGAATACGATGCCGAAAAACCCGTACTGCTTCAGCTTCTCGACGACTTCGACCGGGAACCGCTCCTCCTCGTCCGTCTGCTGCGCCATCGGCTTGACCTCGTTCTCCGCAAACGAGCGGTACATCTTCTGCAAAATCAAATGCTCCTTGGGCAATGTAAAATCCATGTTGCCTGCTCCTTCCTGTGTATCAGCCGTATCAGTCGCACCATTCGGCGCGCATCCGACCCCACTGCTCGTCGCGTTGGGCCGCGAGCTCGTCGAAATCGGCCTGGACCATATGGGAGAAACGGCCCTGCTTCTTCAAGTAGGCCTCGATGGAGGCAAACTCCTTCGGATTTTTGTTTAGGTGGTACTGCCCGTTTTCGTACTCCGCGAGGAACCACATGCCCGTGTCCACCGCCTCCTTGGCCAGCTCGATCGTGATCTCCGAAGGCGCCTGCCAGCCCGTGGGGCATGGCGCGAGCACGTGGATGAACGACGTCCCCGGGCAAGCCGCCGCTTTCTCGAGCTTGCGCAGGTAGTCCTCCGGGTAGCCGACGCTCGCCGTGGCCGCGTACGGGATCCCGTGCGCCGCGACGATCTCGAAGATCCGCTTCTTCGGCTGGATCGCGCCGTGGATGTTGCTCCCGGCGGGCGTGTTCGTCGTGCGGGTGCCGGTCGGCGTCAGGCCGCTCTTCTGGATCCCCGTGTTCATATACGCCTCGTTGTCGTAGCAGATGTAGATGACGCGGTCGTTGCGGTCGATGGCGCCGGACAGCGCCTGGATGCCGATATCCGCCGTGCCGCCGTCGCCGGCCATGCAGTACACATGCCAGTCCTCGTGCCCGAGCGCGTCCGCGCCCGCGCGCAGCCCGGACATCACCGCGCCCGACGCCGCGAAGGGCGCCGTCGTCGCATTGCCGAAATAACACATATGCGGATAGATGAACCCGACGGTCGACATGCAGTTGGGCGGGTAGACGCCGATGGATTTCTTGCCGAGCACCTTCATCGCCAGACGGACGGTCAGGCTGCCGCCGCAACCGCCGCAGGCCTTGTGCCCGTAGAACATTTCTTCATTTGGTATGGTCTTAGCATTCATTGCCATAGTCTATATCTCCTCTCAGATTCACAAACTGCACGGAATCTGCGGGTGCGCCCTCCAACAGATCGTCGAACATCCCGCAGATGTCCTCCTTGGAGAAGTTGCGCCCGCCGAGCCCCCCGACATAGTTGCGCGTCAAGGGGCACAGGCCCTTCTTGATGAGCGCGGAGTTGACCTCCGAGTACACGGCGCCTTCGTATCCGAAGCTGATGTCCTTCTCCACGACGCCGACGGCCCGGGCGCCGCTGAGCGCCTCGGCCACCTTGTCGACGGGGAACGGGCGGAAGCTGCGGAGCTTGAGCAGGCCGACCTTCTTCCCGGCCTTGCGGTATTCGTCCACGACCACGTGGATCGTCCCGCACAGGCTGCCCAGGCTGAGGAGGACGACCTCCGCGTCCTCGCACCGGTACGCCTCGACGAGCCCGCCGCCGTAGGTGCGCCCCGTCAGCTCTCCGAACGCCTTGTCCGTCTCCTCGATCACCTTGAGGGCGTCGTTCATCGCCCGCTGCTGCTGGAAGCGGAACTCCATGTTCAGCAGCGGCCCGCCCGTGATCGCGATGTTCATCGGGTTCTCCTCGTCGAACTTGATGCAGTTTGCATAGTCCGCGTACGGGATGAAGGCATCCGCCTGCTCCTGCGGCAGCGTCTCCAAAAGCTCGTAGGTGTGCGTCAGGATGAACCCGTCGAGGTTGACCATGACCGGCGTCATCACGCGCGGGTCCTCCGCGATCCGGTACGCGTGGAAGATCGAGTCGTAGGCCTCCTGCACGTTCTCCACGTACAGCTGGATCCACCCCGCGTCGCGCTGCGACAGGGAGTCGCGCTGGTCGCCGAAAATGCTCCAGGGCAGCGCCAGCGAGCGGTTTGCGTTCATCATCACGATCGGGTAGCGGCCGCCGCTTGTGAAGTGCAGGCATTCCGCCATGTAGAGCAGGCCCTGGCTCGACGTCGCCGTGAACGTCCTCGCGCCGACGCCGCTCGCGCCGAACAGCGCGGACAGCGCGCTGTGCTCCGACTCCACGTACATATATTTGCTTTCCAGCTCGCCTTCCTCCACGTAGTCCGCCAGCCGTTCCACGACGATCGTTTGCGGCGTGATGGGATAGGCGGCGATCACATGCGGCTTCGCCTGCTTCACAGCGAGCGCGACCGCCTCATCCCCCGAAATGAATTGTTTCTCCCCAGACATCAGGCATCTCCTTCCATGATCATCTCGATTGCTTTCACCTTGCACTCGTGCGCGCAGATGCCGCAACCCTTGCAGTAGTCGTAGTCGATTTCCAGCTGCTCGCCGGATTTGTCGATCGTCCCGTCCGGGCAGACCAGGAAGCAGCGCAGGCAATGCACGCATTTCTCCTGATCGATGACGGGGCGGAAGACGCGCATCCCCGAGCTCACGTCCATCAGGTAGCCGCCGGGCGCGTTCGGCCCCACCGGCAGTTTCATCTTCCCGCCGGCTTGCGGCGGGTTCATCTTCGGTCGATTCATTTGCCCATCCTTTCTTTCACAGCGTCGCAGGTCAGTTTCAATAATTCCTTGTTTTTCTCGCGTACGCGTTCGGATAGCTGCGTGTCGATTGCTTTGCAGGCCGACTCCAGGTCGGCGATCCCCGAGGCCGCGATGAGCGCGCCGAGCATCGGCACGTTCGTGATCGCGCGCCCGAGTACTTTCAGCGCGAGGCTCGTGGCGTCCACCGTCACGACCGTGCAGCCCTCGATGGGGAACGCATCCGCGTCCTTCACGCTGTTGATGACGACGGTCGCGTTTTCCTTCAGGCCCTTTTTCACAGCGGGGCCGAACAGCGTCTCGTCCAGTACCACCGCGTAGTCGCACTCGACCACGTCGCTGCGGTCGCGGATCACGTCCTCGTCGATGCGGGTGAAGGACAGCACCGGCGCCCCCCTGCGCTCCGGCCCGAACGACGGGAACGCCATCGCGTATTTGTCCTCATAGAGCGATACCGCCTGGCCCAGCAACCGCGCGACCGTGAAAGCGCCCTGCCCCCCGCGGCCATGCCAACGAATTTCTTGCATTTTGATTTCTCCTTCTTTCCAGTTGACAACGAAACGATGCGCCTACGACAAGGCTGTCGCGCGGTCGCACCCGGCTTTTACATTGCGGACCACCGCCGCGTAGTACCCGTTCTTCTCCAGGCTGTTCAGCGCCCTGACCGCAGGGCCGCCCGGCTCGAGGATGCGGTCGCAGACGACCCGGGGGTGCTCCCCGGACGCCTTTACGAGGTCCACCGTCCCCGCGAGGTTTTCCAGCGCGAGATCCATCGCCTCCTCCAGCGTGAGCCCCGCCTCGCACGCGCCGTAGCGCAGCGGCAGCACCATATGCATGACCCAGAGCGCGCCGACCGCGCAGAAGCCGGTGAAGATGTCCATCTGCCCCTCGCTGATCTCGAGCGCGGAGCCGAAGCTCTCTATGATGGAGCGCGACACCTGGCGGACTTCATCGTCGCAGGTCGCGCCGAAGCACACCCCCGTCACGCCCTGCATGACCTGCGAGAACCCGTGCGGCATCGTCCGGACGATGGGCATGTCCCCGCCGTAGGCTTCCGAAAGCGTCTCGATCGTGAGCCCGGCGCAGATGGAGAAGAGGAACGAACCGGGCTTCCGGTGCGCCTTCACCTCTTCCGCGACCGACAGCGCGATCTGCGGCTTGAGCGCGAGCAGGACGACGTCCGCCTGCGCCACGCCCTCGGCGATGCTCCCCACCGCCGTCACGCCGTAGTCCTCCTCGAGCTTCTTCATCCGCTCGGGCACGATCTCGTAGACGAGCATGTCCGAAGGGTTGATCGCTTGCTTCAGGGCCATCGCACGGATGATGCCACCGGCCATCAACCCCCCGCCGACAAACATGATTTTTTTGTTCAACATCGATCCATCCCCTCCTTACTTAGGCGCGGCGCCCGGCTGCGCCAAGGCCGCCTCGACGCCTTCCAATACGATTTTTTCGTAGCAGGTCTTGTACGTTTCGTACAGCGCCTCGATCGTGACCCCGGACGGCGACGTCCAGGTGTCCGTGATCTCCAAGGGGTGCTTGCCCGTCTCCTGGAGCAGCTTCGCGGTCACGAGCATGTTCTCCATGGTGACAGAGCGGGCATCCTCCCGGTTGAAGCCCACATAGACCCCCGCGTCCCCCATCGCCGTGAGCAGGCTGAGGTAGAGCGCGGGCTCGGCCTTGGACAGCGCCCGGAACACGGGCAGCCGCCCTTCCTCGAGGACCATCGTCTTGCCGATGCCTTCCAGGAGCGACACCACCGCGCCGATCTGCGCTTCGCCGCAGGCCGCCGACGGCACGATGCCGCTGTAGCCGCGCCCGACCGCCGCGAGCGGGGAGAGGACGGCCTGCGCGGCGCAGCCGTGGCCCCCGACAAGGGCGATGAGCTGCTCGAGCGGCTCGTCCGCGTCGAGGAAGAGCACCACCGCCTCCTCCTTCAGCCAGACCGAAAGCGGCGGGATGACCGACGACGCGCCCGCCGAGGCGTCGACGATGACGATGTCCGCGCCGTACATCGCGTCCGGGTATTTGACCGCTTCCGTGAGGCCACAGGTCTGCGCCAGCGTGCCGGCGAGCTTTTCGTTCACGACGTGGATCTTGTCCGCGGGCATCCCGCCGTTGTGCATCAGTGATTTGATCAGCGTCTCAGCGGACTTCCCGCCGTTGACGAATACCGTTTTCCCTTCGTACATATCAAATCTCCTTTACAAACGCCTGCATCCGCGCGAGGCCCTCCTCGATGGCCTCTTCCGAAGTCGCGTAGGACAGGCGGATGAAGCCCTCCCCCGCGCTCCCGAACCCGGACCCGGGCACGACGACGACATGCTTAGAATCCAGCAGCCTCTCCGCGAAATCCACGGAGGAAAGCCCCGTCCCCGTGATATTGGCGAACGCGTAGAACGCCCCGGCCGGCTCGATGCAGGAGATCCCGTCGATCCGGTTCAGGCCGTCCACGAGCAGACGGCGGCGCGCCGTGTACCGTGCGATCATCTCGTCGAGGTACTCCCGCGTGCCGTTCAGCGCTTCCGCCGCCGCAAACTGCGAGGGCGTATGGATACAGGAGACGATGTCCTCCTGCAGCTTGACCATCATCTTCATCACCGGCTCGTGCGCGCACGCAAACCCGACGCGCCAGCCCGTCATCGCGTAGCTCTTGGAGAAGCTGTTGCAGATGATGGTGCGCTCCTTCATGCCGGGCAGGGACGCGATCGAGAACGGCTCCCCGTCGTAGCAGAAGCACTCGTACACATCGTCCGAGAGGATCACAAGGTCATGCTCGATGGCCAGCTCCGCGATCGCGGTGAGGACCTCCTTGCTCGCCACCCCGCCCGTCGGGTTGGACGGGTAGTTGAGGACGATCATGCGCGTCTTCGCGGTGATGGCCTGCTTGAGGTTCTCCGGGTCGAAGGCGAAGCCGTCTTTCTCGTAGACGGGCACCTCCACCGGGATCGCGTCCAGATATTTGATCTGCTCCCTGTGGTTGGACCAGTACGGGTTGCTGATGATGACCTCATCGCCCGGGTCCAGCGTCGCGCTCATGCCGAGCAGCAGCGCCTCCAGGCCGCCGTTCGTCACGATGACTTCCTCTTCGGGGTCATAGGAAAGCCCCCGTTTGGCGTAGAAATCAGACACGGCGCGCCGGAGCAGCTCGATGCCTTTGTTCGGAGCGTAGTGCGTTTCCCCCCTTTTCAGCGCCTCGATGCAGGCGTTGACGATGTTCGGAGGGGTCGTGAAGTCGGGCTCGCCGATTGCGAAACTGACGACGTCGTCAAGCTTCGAAGCCTTCCCCGCCATCGCGCGGATCGGCGAAGGATCGATCTTCTGGCTTTTTTGCGATAATTTGATGACTGCCTCCATAGTACGCTTCCTTTCTATCAGTGCGGTTTCCCCCGGGGGCGCCCACCGGGCGCCCCCATCCATCAACAACAATTTGCGCTACTCGACGATGTAGTCACAGAGATACTCGACGGTTTCGTAGCAACGGATCTGGAACTCGCTGTTCGCGATGATCGTGTACGCGTCCGGCGCGGACACGGTGCGCCATTCCTTCTCCGTCGGCAGCAGGATCTCGGCGGTGCCGGCGATCAGCTGCACTTCCTCTTTCGGCCCGACCGGGAACGTGTAGGTGCCCGGCGTCACGACGCCGATCGTGAACCGCACGCCGTCCTCGCGGTAAAAGCTCCGGCTCGTGACCTTGCCGTCAAAATACACGTTCGCCTTCGACTCGACGTCCAAACCCTTCAATACTTTGTCAACCATTTTCCTAACTATCCTTTCTCATTCATTCATTGCCAGCTTCAAGCGCTTCTTTTTTCTTTGCGGCCTTGTCCGTCGACATCGCCTTGATCAGAAACCCTACAAAGCAGCCCCACGTCAACGCCATGCATACGATCATCCATACGATCCACATAGTAGTACCTCCGTCCTTTCCAAACTCAGACCATCTCTTCCGGGATTTCCGGGAAGGTGCCTTCTTTGAAGTAGGTATGCTTCACGCCGGCCGCGATCTTTTTGTTGAAGATCAGGCACACCGCGATGACGATACCACCCTGCAATATGATCGTCCCAAGGCTCGCCTCGAGGAACGGGTTCCACCAGTCGCCCGGGTACCACCCAATCGACTGGATGACCCACCACACGATCATGATGATGATCACGGCGGGGGAGACGTAAGCGACGCAGACATTCCACCAGGGGCCGATCTTCCAGTCGTTTTCCGGGAAGAGCAGGTACTCCTTGCGCGCCTTCTCGACGCCGTATTTGATGTAGGCGAAGCCGATGAAGACGACGCCGAAGAGCAGCAGCACGCCCCAGGTCCAGTCCTGGTTGTTGAAGACGGTCAGGCTGAAAGCGGACGGCGCCCCGATGATGATCATGAAGAGCGTGGTGCCGAAAGCAGCCTTTTTCCGCGTGAAACCGGCGTCCACGAGCGCCGTCATGCCGACCGTCGACATCGCGATCGACGACGTGAAGGCCGCAAAGATAAGCGCGATGAAGAAGAGGACGGCGACGATCTGCCCGCCCGGCATCGATTGGAAGATGCCCGTCAGCGAGATGAACATCAGGCCCGTGTTGCCCGACGCGCACATATCTGTCGCGGCTTCCACCGTGGGGGCGAGCGCGAAGAGCACCGGCAGCACCATCAGCGACCCGAGGAGGGACACGGTCTGGTCGCCGTACGCCTGCAGGGCGCAGTTGACGGTGATGTCGGACTTCGCCTTGCTGTATGCGCCGAGCGCGAGCGTGACGCCGAACCCGGGGCCGGTCGACCACGCGCACTGCGTGATGGCGTTGAGCCAGGTCTGCGAATTGCCGAAACGCGCGGGATCGACGCTGAAGATGAACTTCAGGCCTTCGATGGAGCCCGGCAGCGTCAGGCCGCGGATGACGATGATGACGCAGAGCCCCAATAGGAGCGGCATCATCACCAGATTGATCTTTTCGATGCTGCCCACGCCCTTGTAGAGCGTGATGCCGACGGCCACGAGCGCGAGCACGAACAGCAGCAGCGTCACCGGATTCCGGTTGGCGACGCTCGTGAAAAGCGTGCCGAGCTGCTCGGAATCCATCCCGAAATAACTACCCATGACGGACCGCCCGACATATTGGACGACCCACGCCACGACGGCCATGTAATAGGCCGTGATGAGCATGCAGATGACCACCAGCCACGTCCCCATCCAGGCAAATTTCTTGCCGATGAAGTCCCGGAACGCGCCGATCGGCGAGTGCCGCGTCGACCGCCCGAGGATCATTTCCGCGGACAGCACAGGGATGGCAACCACAAAGCAGATAATAATGAAAGCGATAATGAACGCTCCGCCGCCGTTCAGGGCCACCATGCGCGGAAACCGCCAGATGTTGCCCGTCCCGACAGACGCTCCTACGAGTGTGAGGATCAAACCGATCCTCGAACTAAATCCTCCAGACTTCTTTTTCAAATTCACAACCTCCCGGAATTTTCCCGTCGTCCTTCAGAGATAACTGATATCCACCCCCACTCTACTTTTTGCTCAGTTGTTTGCCTTGTCGATCTCCGCTTCGCTCTGGTCGCTGTAACGGCGGCCCACTTCCACGGCGTCCCCGACGATGCCCTGTACGACGAAAACATTCCCGGGCGGGCAACCGACGACGGTGCGCCCTTTCCCCTTGTGCATGTTCGTGCATTTGCCGATCAGCACTGTGTTTTCCGGGGTCGAATCCGGCGGGAGCTCCTCGACGGGGCCGACCACGAGGATCTTGTCCTTCAGGTACTCCGTCACGCCCTGCGCCTTCATATCCATGAGCGCGCTGATGACCGTGTTGCGGCAACCCGTGCACGCCCCTTCCGCGAAGATGAGCTGGTACGGCGGCAGGCCGGGGATTTCCACCTCGCTGGACCGTTTGAAGCGCGTCTTCACGTCATCGATCTTCTCGCCGACGACCTCGATCTTGTCGAGGTTCTTCTCGCCGAGGCCGCGGTTGTAGGCTTCCACGGTGATCATCGGCTCGTCGACGCCATAGCCCATGACGACGCTGCCGACCGCGTCCGCGGACACGATGTCCTTCGAGGCCACGATCAGGTCCATCTTGACCGTCTCGCCGAAGATCGGGCCCAGGCCCTGCTGCCCGTATGTGCCGTCGATGACGCAGAGCACGGGCTTGACCGTCTGCACGATATCCACGACGCCGTCGATGACCCCGATGGAGTGGAAGAGCTTCTTCTGCGCGTCGTCGATGAGCCCCTTGAGGTTTTTCATCCCGAGCGTCACTTCCGTCTGGTCGTGGTTTTTGAGCACGGGGATGCTGATGATCGCGTCCGCGTCCCGCACGAGCTCCCAGCTGCTCATCTCCTCGATCAGCTTGTAGTCCGGCACGGGGATCTTGCAGCGCGGCGTCTTCTTCAGGTCGATGACCTCGTAGCCTTCCTCGCGCATCTTCGTGTACTCGCACTTCTTGACGACCGCTTCCGTGTCGACGCCCGCCGCGCTGGACTCGGCGACGACCGGCACTGCGCCGGCCTGCTTGACGAGCTCCGCGACGGCCTGCACGACCTCCCAGCGCGTGATGCCGCCCGAGCAGCGCTCGTCAGGCTCCGCGCAGAAATTTGGCTTCAGGATCACCTTGAAGCCGGGCTTGATGACGTCCTCGATCCCTCCGATGTCCGCGATGGATTGGAATACCGCGGCGCGGATGGACTCGTAGTCATCCCCCTGGGTTTTGCGAATTGATACGACAGACATAGTCTTTTTCTCCTTTCTCAAATCGCAAGCAATAACGAATTTCCGGAATAAATGGTGCTGTATATGGAATATGAATGTAGATTTTGGCTAATATTTCCCATCTATTCCCCTCACCATACAACGATTTCTTTGAAACAAAGCGGTGGCCTGTATATATGTAATATGGAATGCTAATTCCATTTTCAATATAGTAGAATACCCAAATCGGGTTGTCAAGCAATATCCCCAAACTTCCCCGAAAAAAAATTGAGTCGCGCGGGAAAAATATAAAAGTGTTATACTAAAATAAAAAAATTGTCCAGAAGGAGTATTCAGCATGGAGAAATCAAACGTCTATTTCACGGATATGCGCTGCGACGTGGGCACGAGCCTGCTCGACAAGCTCGCGAAGCTGATCGACCGCGCCGGCATCGCAAACATCGATTTCAATAATAAATTCACGGCTTTGAAAGTGCATTTCGGCGAGCCGGGCAACCTCTCGTTCCTGCGGCCGAACTTCGCCAAGACCGTCGCGGACCGCGTCATCGCCCTCGGCGGCAAGCCCTTCCTGACCGATTGCAACACGCTGTACGTCGGGCGGCGCAAGGACGCGCTCGAGCACATCGCGGCCGCGCAGGAGAACGGCTTCTCCCCGCTCTCGACGAGCTGCCAGATCATCATCGGCGACGGCCTCAAAGGGACCGACGACGTCGAGGTGCCGGTGTCAGGCGGCGTCTACTGCAAGACGGCGCGCATCGGCCAGGCGGTCATGGACGCGGATATTGTTATTTCCATATCGCATTTCAAGGGGCACGAGCAGGTCGGCTTCGGCGGCGCGCTCAAGAACATCGGCATGGGCTGCGGCAGCCGCGCGGGCAAGATGCAGATGCACAACGAGGGCAAGCCCACGGTCAACGCCAAGCGCTGCAAGGCCTGCCGGGTCTGCGCCAAATACTGCGCGCACGGCGCCATCGCCTTCAGCGGCGAGGAGGGGCGCGCCGTGATCGACGAGGGCAAATGCGTCGGGTGCGGGCGCTGCATCGGCGCGTGCAATTTCGGCGCGATCAGCAACCGCAGCGGGACGAGCTACGAGATCCTCGACTGCAAGATCGCGGAGTACACGAAAGCCGTCCTCGACGGGCGCCCGCATTTCCACGTGAGCGTCGTCAACCAGGTCTCGCCCTACTGCGACTGCCACGCCGAGAACGACGCCGCCATCGTGCCGGACATCGGCATGTTCGCGTCCTTCGACCCGGTGGCCATCGACGCCGCCTGCATCGACGCCGTGAACGCCGCGCCCGCGATCAAGACGAGCATCCTGTCCGACGTGGAATGCGACCACGGATGCGACCATTTCACGAACATCCACCCGGCCACGGACTGGCGCGTCGCGCTGGACCACGCGGAGAAGATCGGCCTGGGGCACAGGGCCTACGAGCTGATCGAGATCTGAGCGTGTCACGCTGACCGCTTGCGGGCGAACGCAGTTCGCCCCTACGCTTCTCTCCTTGCGGGCGGATTGCCATCCGCCCCTACGGCCGGGTCGTTCCTGCCGCCGCGCCGGCGATCCGGGCGTAGTCCTCCCGCGCGAAGCGGTCGGTCATGCTCGCCACGTGGTCCTTCGCCATCTCCGCCGCGCCGAACTCCGGCAGCAGCTTCGCGTACTCCGCCGGCAGCCCCTCCGGGTGGGCCTTGTAATACTCGTACAGCCCGGTCACCGCGCGCAGGACCATGGCCTGATCTTCCGCCGACTTGACGCGCGGGCTGAAATAGACGTTTTCAAATAAATAATTGCGCAGCTCGTCCATCGCCGCTTTCGCAGACGGGCTTTGGAGGATGTCGCCCGCCCCGTCGCTCGACTCGACCATGTCCCGGATGAGGCAGTCGATGCGGTCGCGCGTCGTGGCGCCGAGGCGCAAGACCGGGCCTTCCGGCAGGTCGGACGGCGAGATGAGGCCGCTGCGCAGGGCGTCGTCGATGTCATGGTTGATGTAGGCGATGCGGTCCGCCGTCTTCACGATCCGGCCCTCGAGCGTCATCGGCACGCCCGGGCCCGTGTGGTGGAGGATGCCGTCGCGCACCTCCTCCGTCAGGTTCATGCCGCGCCGCCGCTCGTTGGAGTCCAGCACGTCCACGACGCGCAGGCTCTGGGCGTTGTGGCGGAAGCCGCCGGGGTAGACCTTCGCGAGCGCCGCCTCGCCGCTGTGGCCGAAGGGCGTGTGCCCGAGGTCGTGCCCGAGCGCGATCGCCTCCGTCAGGTCCTCGTTGAGCCGGAGCGACCGGGCGATGCTGCGCGCGATCTGCGACACCTCCAGCGTGTGCGTCAGCCGTGTGCGGAAATGGTCGCCCTCCGGGGCGATGAAGACCTGCGTCTTGTGCATGAGCCGGCGGAACGCCTTTGAATGGATGATGCGGTCCCGGTCTCGCTGGAACGCCGTGCGGTACTGGCACGGCTCCTCCTCGCGCCGCCGCCCCTTCGACTCCGCCGCCTTCGCGGCCTCCGGGGCGAGGATGTCGTACTCCCGCCCTTCGGATTGTTCCCGTGTCAGCGTCACCCTACCCCCGTGTGCCCGAAGCCCCCTTCCCCGCGCCCGGACTCCTCCAGCGAGTCCACTTTCACAAGCCGCACGCGCTCGTACCGAGCGATCACCATCTGCGCGATCCGCTCGCCGTCGTTCACCGTGAAAGGCTCCTGCCCGAGGTTGATGAGGCTCACCTTGATCTCGCCCCGGTAGTCGCTGTCGATCGTGCCGATGCCGTTCGTCAGGCCGATGCCGTGCTTGACGGCCAGCCCGCTGCGCGCGCGCACCTGCGCCTCGAAGCCGGGCGGCAGCTCGATCCGGAGCCCCGTCGGGATGAGCGCCCTTTCGCCGGGCGCGAGCGTGACCGGGCCGTCCGGCAGCAGCGCCCGCAGATCCATGCCCGCCGACCCCTCGGTCGCGTAGGCAGGGAGCGACCCGTCCGCCGTCACCCGTATCTCAATGTCCGTGTTGGTAGGTGTTTTGTCATTCATAGGGATAGCATACCACAGATGGGGCTTTGCCCGCCACTGCTATCAACGCCACCATGATCTACATCATCGGCGGCTCGCCCCTACGGCTCCCTTCAGCCGCCGCATCATCTCTGGGTGCTGCACCCCGAAGAAGCCTGCCATCCTCTCGTAAAACCCGTACAGCTCGTCGTACGCCGCCTTGCGCGAAACATCCGGCTCGTACCGCCCCGGCATGACCGCCCCGAGCTTCTCCACGGCATCGAAGATGCCATAGAATCCCGACGCCGCCTCCCCGGCCGCCACCGCGCCGTAGATCGCCGCGCCGCGCGCCGCCGACTCGAGCGAATCCGCCACATAGATCGGCTTGCCCAAAATGTCCGCGTACAGCTGCATCGCGAACGGCGACTTGCGGCTGATGCCGCCGGTCGCGTAGAGCCTCTCGATCAAAAGCCCGTGCGCCTCGAACAGCGACACCATCTTGCGCGCGCCGAAGGCCGTCGCCTCGAGCAGCGCGCGGTAGATCCCCTCCGGCTTCGTGTGGAGCGACAGCCCCATCAGCACGCCAGTGAGGTTTTGGTCGTTGAGCCCGCTGCGCGTGCCGTTCCACCAGTCGAGCGCGACCACGCCGCTCTCGCCGGGCGCCAGCCGCGCAGCCTTCTCGCTGAGCAGCTCGTGCGGCCCGATGCCGCGCGCCGCCGCCTCCTGTGCGTACGAAGCAGGCAGGCAGCGATCCACAAACCAGGCGAAGCTGTCGCCGACGCCGGCCTGCGCCATTTCATAGTTGTTGAAACCGGGCAGCAGGCCGTCGCGGACGACGCCGCACATCCCGGGGATGTCCGTGAACCCGTCCTCTGCGAGCATCAGCTCGTGGCACGTCGAGGTGCCGATGATCATCATCATGCTGCCCGTCCCCGTCGCGCCGAGCGCAGGGAAGGCCGCGTGGGCGTCCATGACGCTCACGGACACCGGGAGCCCCTCCGGCAGCCCGAGCCGCGCCGCCCATTCGGGCAGGAGCAGCCCGGCCAGCGAGCCCGTCGGCCGCACGTTGTCCCGCACCTTGGAAAACAGCGACGCCGAGATGCCGGGCCGCACGCTGTCGAAAAACGCCGCCGGCGGGTAGGACTGCGCGTCCTTGTCCCAGAAGGCCTTGAAGCCCGCCGAGTTGGAATTGCGCGTCTCCACGCCCGTCAGCACGCGGACGATCCAGTCGCCGCCCTCGAGGAAGCTGTCCGCCGCCTCGTAGACCTCCGGCGCCAGGTCGTATGTCTCCAGCACCTTCGGGAAGAGCCACTCGCTCGACACGCAATGGCCGTATCGCACGATGAAGGGCTCCTTCGAAAGCCGGGCCGCCGCCTGCAAGTCCTCCGCCTGCCGGATCGCGCCGTGGTGCTTCCAGAGCTTCGCGTAAGCGTGCGGCTCGTCCGAAAACCGCTCCTGCGCGCACAGCGGCGCGCCGCCCGCGTCGAGCGCCAGCACCGTCGAGCTCGTAAAGTCCGACCCGATGCCGACGATCTTGGAAGCGGCCTCCGAAGGCGCCACGCCCAAGGCCTCCCCCGCCGAGGCGAGCGCGCCGCGCACCGCCGCCTCCATCGCCGCCAGGTAGTCGGCGGGCACCTGCAACGCGTAGTCCGTCCCGAGCCTGCGCCCCGACGGCAGCGCCTCGTCCATCACCCCGTGCGCGTACGCGCAGTCGCCGACCGCCACCTCGCGCCCCGACTCCAAATCGAGCAGCAGCGCGCGCACCGAGAGCGTCCCGAAATCCAGCCCCAAAGAAAGTTTCATCGCCGCCGCCCTACCGCGCTCACTCCGCCTTCACGACGACCTTGACCGCCTTCGACCCCCGCTTGTCCCGCGCCGTGTCGAACGCCTGCCGGATCTCAGAAAGCGGGAAGACGTGCGTCACGAGCGGCTCCGCGTCGATGTCGCCGCGCGCCACGAGCCCGAGCGCGATCTCGTATTCCGTGATATAGTTCCACATCGCGTAGCTGTAGATGTAGTCGAACGTGATCTCCTTCGTCTGCGGCGGGAAAGCCGCGAAGTCCATCCGGTCCCGGATGCCGAGCAGCCCGAGGTAACCGCCCCGCCGCAGCATCGCCACCGCCGGCTCGATCACGGGCGCGTTCCCGCCCGCCGTCTCGAAGACCATGTCGCAGCCGCGCCCGCCCGTGCGCGCGAGCACCTCCGCCACGACGTCCATCTTCGTGGAATTCCACGCCTCGTCTATGCCCGCCTTCCGCGCCGTCTCCAGCACCTCGTCGATGACGTCCACGATCACGACGCCGCGCGCCCCCGCCGCCACGGCCGCCTGCGCCGTGCAGAGCCCCAAAGGCCCCGCGCCGAACACCACGACGAAGTCCGCCACCGAAAGAGCGCTTTTGTGCAGCGCATGGATCGCCACCGCGTAGCCGTCGATCAGCGTCGCCGCCTCGTAGCTGATGCTGCCCGGCAGCTTGAACACCTTGTCGTGCGGCGCCTTCGCGTACTCCCCGAAGCCGCCCGAATAGTAGTACCCGACGTGCCGCAGGTCCGGGCAGATGTGGTACTCCCCCGCCTTGCACCAGTCGCACACGCCGCAGCCGATGAGCGGCTCGACGCCGACGCGGTCGCCCACCTTGACGTTCGTGACGCCCTCGCCGACCTCGACCACCTCGCCCGCCAGCTCGTGCCCGAGCACATGGCCGACGAAGTCGTCCGGCGGCATCTCCCCATTGTAATAATGGATATCGCTGCCGCAGATGCCCCCCGCCTTCACCTTGATGAGCACGTCGAACCGGTCGCCCGGCTCGAGCGCCAAATCCGGCACGTCCTCGTACCGGACGTCGTCCTTCCCGTAAAACACGCCAGCTTTCATCCCCTATCTCTCCTTTCTATCCACAGCGCCCTTCGGGCTCAGGTAGCCTTGATGACCGCCTTCCCCGTCCGGCGCAGCCCTTCGTCCTCGAACACGCGCACGGCGTCCTCCAGCCCCACAACCGTAGAGACGGTCTCCGTCACGCGCACCCTGCCCGACTCTATGATCGCGATCGCGCGCTCGAAACTGTAGGGGTTGATGAAGGACGACGTCAGCTTCAGCTCCTTTTTGAAAATAACATCCGGCTTGACCACGAGCTCCGCGTCCGGCCCCGTCAGCCCGAACATCATGACCGTCGCGCCCATGCCCGCCCAGTCGACGGCGTCCGCGATCGTCCGCACGCTCCCGACGCATTCGATCACGACGTTCACATTCTTGCAGTGCTCGGCCAGCAGCGCCTTCACATCGCTGCGGATGGGGTCTATCGCCAGATCCGCCCCGAGCTCCAGCGCGAGCGCTCGCTTCTCCTCGACCGGCTCCGAGAGGATGACCTTGCTCGCCCCGCCCATCTTCGCCAGCTGCAGGTTCATGAGCCCGATCGGCCCGCCGCCGATCACGAGCACCTCGTCGCCCGTCCGGATGTGGCACAGGTCGATGCCGTGCAGGCAGCAAGACAAAGGCTCCGTCATCGCCGCCAGCAGCGGGTCCGTGCCCTGCCTGTACTTGTAGACGGCCGATTCGCGGCAGGCGGCGTACTCGGCGAAGCCGCCGTCCCGCGTCACGCCGTAGGCGATGTTATTCGTGCAAAAATGCTGCATGCCGTTCCGGCAGAAATAGCATTCCCCGCACATCGCGTTCGGGTCGACCGTCACGAGGTCGCCCGGCGCCACCGAGCGCACCCCCGCGCCGACGCGCTCGACGACCCCCGAAAACTCGTGCCCCATGATGAGCGGCGGCGTCGCGCTGTGCGCGCCCCCCTCCCCGTTGTAGATGTGGATGTCCGTCCCGCAGACCCCGCAGAAAAGCACGCGCACCAGCACGTCCTTCGCGCCGACCTCCGGCACCGGGACGTCCTCCACGCGCAGCGACCTCGCGCCGTGATATACCAAAGCCCGCATAGTATTCAAACCTCCTGACTGAATTATAGCAGAAGGTTTGCTTGCGTTGCCGGGTCAAATAGATTTATTTTCGATGCGTCCGGCAGGATGGATACAGCTTCGGTGCTGCCGCTCGCGCCGCCCTTCTGCACGATGACGGCGCCGACCCAGTTCAGGTTTTCGTCATCCGACTCGACGACGCCCTCCGCCTCCGACAAATCAGCGATGCCGACCCCTTCTTTCGGGATGCGCACGTGGAGGATCACCTCGGAGCCCATGACCTCGCCGAGATCCGGAAGCGCGGTGATGCCGCTGCCCCCGGCAGTAAGCTCGAAATCATCGGGGCGGACGCCGGCGATGACCGCCTGCTCCGCAGCCCCTTTCCCTTTCAAAATCTGCTGCTTTTCCTCAGGCAGCAGGAATTCCCGACCGAACATCCGCACATAGTAGTCCCCGGCCGCCAACACCAGCCTCGCGCCGTGGAACAGGTTCATCTGCGGCGTGCCGATGAACCCGGCCACGAAAACGTTGGCCGGGGTGTCGTAGATATTCTGCGGCGTGTCAATCTGCTGGATCAGCCCGTCCTTCATGACCACGATGCGGTCCCCGAGCGTCATGGCCTCGACTTGGTCGTGCGTCACGTATACAAAAGTGGTGTTCAGCCGCTTGTGCAGCTTGATGATCTCCGCGCGCATCTGGGTGCGCATCTTTGCGTCGAGGTTGGACAGCGGCTCGTCCATCAGGAAGACCTTCGGATGCCGTACGATCGCGCGCCCGATCGCGACGCGCTGCCGCTCGCCGCCCGAAAGCTGCCTCGGCTTGCGGTCGAGCAGATGGCCGATGGAGAGAATCCTCGCCGCCTCGTTCACCGCCGCCGCGATCTCCTCTTTCGGCCGTTTGCGCAGCTTGAGGGCGAAGCCCATATTGTCAAACACCGACATATGCGGGTACAGTGCGTAGTTTTGGAAAACCATCGCGATGTCGCGGTCTTTCGGCTCGAGGTCGTTCACGAGGCGGTCGTCGATGAACAGCCCGCCGCTCGTGATGTCCTCCAGCCCGGCGATCATGCGCAACGTCGTCGTCTTCCCGCAGCCCGATGGCCCGACCAATACGACGAATTCCTTGTCCTGTACCTCCAGCGAAAAATCGCTCACGGCCATGTGCTCGCTGTTGTCATAGGATTTGCATACATTCTCCAAACGGACTCTTGCCATGATTCCATGTTCTCCTTACTATTCCTTCAAAGCGCCAAACGTCAGACCTGACACCAGGTATTTCTGGCAAAGCAGCGTGAATACGGTGACCGGTAGGATCGCAATCACGCTGGACGCAGAGAGCGGACCCCATGAGATCTCCGTGTAGCTGAGAAATTTGTAGATCGCCAGCGGGATGGTCTGTGTATCCTTTCCCGTAAGCATCAGTGCAAACATCAGCTCGTTCCACGTGAAGATCAATGTCAGTATCGCCGTGGCTGCCAGGCCCGGCAAGACCAGTGGCGTGACAATGCGCCAAAATATATAGGCTGGCGCGGCACCGTCTACAAGCCCCGCTTCCTCGATGTCTTTTGGGATGTCCTTGAAAAACCCGTACATGACCCAGATCACGAGCGGCAGGTTCACGAGCATATAGATGAGGATCATGCCCGGGTAGGTGTTGATCAGCTTTAGTTTGCTATAGATCATGAACATCGGGATGAGCACCACGACCGCCGGCGCAAACCGCATAGACAGGATCAAGAACGCGATGTTCCCCTTCCCCTTGAAACGGAAGCGGCTCAGCCCGTAGGCGCACGGTACACCGAGCAAGAGGGAACACCCCACAACGCCAAGGCAGATGATGATACTATTCCCAAAAGCTTTTACGAAATCCGATTCCCGGAAGACCTCCATATAGTTTTCCAGCGTCGGCTGGAAAACAAACAGCGGCGGGTATACGAGGAAATCCGCCCGCGTTTTGAAGGAGGTCATGACCGTCCAGATGATCGGGAACATGCAGCAGACGACAAATCCAAACAGGATGATGAGAAAAATCGTCCTCACCACTTTATTCTGGAAATATCTTGTAATAATCATTTCATTCCCCTCACGCTCAATCGTCGAAATTCAGATCCGCCTTTTTGGCCATGATGTTTGTAATCACGATGATGATGACCAGCACGATGATGGACAAGGCACCCGCGTACCCGA
>JAISTX010000069.1 GCA_031272365.1 Eubacteriales Family XIII. Incertae Sedis bacterium | reverse complement strand
ACACCCTGTTTATAAAACCTATCAGACCATTCAAATACCCCTGGCGTATCAAGAAGATTGTACTCTGTGCTGACCACAACAAGGAAATAGTATGTCTTGTCCGGATCCAATCCTGTAATATCGTACGAGGTGATATTCATATTTTCCGTAGGATAGGCTATGCCCGCCTGGTATGGTATCCGGTTGAGAAAAGTCCCGTCAGTCGGCAGCCCGTTTGATCCAATCGTAAACGGAGAGCCTTCCTTTTGATAAATGGAATAACACAAATATTCCGAATCAACCATATTGTCCGTAGCCGCCGTCCATTCCAGCGTCAAGGAAGCTTCTTTGGCATTCTTTATGCGGATTTCACCTTGGCCACCAGGAACTGGGGGCGTCCTGTCTATAGATGTCCCATAGACATTCCAAGGTTCACTCGCAAAATCTGTTGAATTGTCGCCGTTCAATTCTTCACTGTATACGTATGCACTATAGTGTCCTTCTGGCGATGTTTCGCGATCAAGAAAATCCCTAAATGGTGTCCATATATCGAACGATCCGCTTTCCTGCGTCAATTCGGTAAGTTTTGCATAAGCAATCACTTCTTCGTTCCAATAGTCAAACGGCTTCCTATAGGTAAGTACAGCGGATACATATGTGTTATTTCCAGCCGATGCACCTGTGAAATTATACGGTGATTCCATCTGAGGATTCGTCTCCGTTACGGAGGCCTTCTTTTGGCCACTCGAATTGACTGCCGACCACGGGTCGAACACCGTCAATTTCACCGGGCCGTTCCCATTGTCAATCGGCACAAACCCGTCGCCCACCTTGACCGACTCCTTCGTGTTCGCACCGCTCGCCGGCGAGGTGAAGAACAAATTGCTCAAATCCAGATTGACCGCCGGCCGCGCAGGGAGACTTTCCGTGACCTTGTGGTCGCCAAAATTCAGATCCTTGCCGTCTGCTTTGATCACTTCCGCAGAATCATCATCCGAATCATCTACATCATCGTTGGTCTTAGATTCAGCACTATAATCCATGGGTTGTACCCACCAATCGTCTCCAAAAGAAAGGATGGAGGCTCCAACCTGATCAAGGGCAATCTCAGCATCGCTGTAGGACAGTGGCCATAGTTTCACATTATTCAGCGATTCCGTAGTGACATGGCTTGGACCTGCGCTCAAGACAATTGCGGGCTTTTGCAAGTCGCCGTCGGCTACGGCTTTTGCTTGATAGTCCTGATACGGGATGATCAGCGCCTGCTCTTTCGCGGGGAGCTGTTGATAAACATCATCCAGGAGCGCCTGCAAATCGCCGCCGTTGTAATCGTTGCCTTGACTGTTGAACGCCACCTTGCCATATCCATTTTTGGATAACAGCATGGCAGAGTCGATAACGTGGTGCTTTTTCAGCCAGTATGCCCCGAGATTGCCCACATATTCGTCATGGCCAATCAGGTACCATTCTTCGCCCCCGAAGCCAATAGTGACGGCACGAGGCCCGTTTTTGTCCCCAATAGCAGATTGATCACCCATAGGGATCGTCATCTTGCTCCAATACGGCTCTTTCTGCCAATCAGTTAATATAGTTTTCGAGTACTGCGCGATTTCCTTACCTTCCGGCCCATCATCGACCAATCCGCCCGCATCGTCAAAGTAACCAACGAACATACACGTACGGCTGATAAAATCTGTTTCATTGTCGCCGTTTGCCTGCTCCGTAAACAATGTTAGGCAAAAGACCTGCCCTTCTTCCGGGCATTTCCCCCCGCTCTCCCGGTAAGCGTCCACCAGCGGCTTGATGTCGACGGTACCGCTGCCCTTGGTGGAAACGTCCGCCAGTTTAGCATAAGCCAACACCGAGTCATCTAAATTGCTCGTAAGCACGCCTGAGATATAGTGATTCGGGCCCGTCGTCACGTTGCTATATGTAAGCACGCCTGTCCCCTTATCGATATCGAACTCGCCCTTTAAATGTTCATCGTCCACAACGGTCAGTTTGATCGGCCCATCCGGCTCTTTTACTTCCACAAAGCCGTCTCCGACTTTCACGGAAGATTTTGCGTCGGGTCCGCTGGCCGCGGAAGTGAGGATCGTACCGAAAACACTCAGGTTGAACGTAGGCCGGACGGCTTTGACATCCGCTACGTCCGCGCCGAGCAAATCCTGATCCGTGGAGACATACATGGCTTGCGTCGGGTCTTTGGGCCATGGGTCGCGCAGCCAGAAGTCCTTGTCCACTGTCTTCGATTCCTTGTACCCGGTGCCAAAGGCCCATTCCCCCGCGCTCAAGGGCCAGAAAGCCTGTCCGTCCAGCACTGCCGCCGTGCCGGTATAGGCACCTTCAGCCTTCTCCAGCCCGTCCAGATTCACATCAAAGGACCCTCCATCAGGGCCCACAACGACCTCGATATATAGCTGCGACCAGTCTTTCATCGGCAACCCGCTCGTCCCGTCGTCCTTGACGTAGTCGATGCCGCTGCGCGGCAGCACGAGCGCCTTCTCGGCATCGGGCAAACTGTTGTACGCGTTTTCCATCGCCTTCTGCAGATCGCCGCCGACGTAGTTTGGCCCGCCGCTGTTGTATGCGGATTCCCCAAAATCGTCCAGCGCGAAGAGCGTCACCGAGCGTTTCGGGGCTACGCTCCACCAACTGTCTTCACCCGACAGGGAATCCCCGGTCAGATGCCCATCGTACGCGATGACCATCCACTCGTGGCCGCCAAAACCAACAATCTGAGGCGTGTCGCCAGCCCTGTCTTCTGTCAGCAAATCGCTGTAGAGGCCATCCGCCCCCACCTCCGCGAACGCCGACCCCGCCACGGCCGGCACCAAAAAAGCGACCGTCGCGAAAACGGCCGCAAATCTGCGTACCCGGGCGCCCACACCCAAACAATCTTTATGCATCATGAAACTCTCTCCTCCGAGCCACGCGGCAGTGCCAATAGACTGCCGAAACGCCTGCATCTGTTCTAAGAGCCACGGGTGGTAGGTGTCCACCAAAAAGAAAAATGCCCAACAACTAAATGTAGCATACCCGATTGTAAAGGTTTTGTAAATAGTTTTTTATAAAATTCAGTATGCGCCGTATTTCAGCGTCGCCTCGTGCCAGGCGTCGAGCAGCTCCTCCTTGTAATTGTCGAGCACGATGCCGCAGTTCATGATGAAGCCGCCGCCGGGCGCGCAGGCATCGAGCATGCGCTTCGTGTCCTCGATGATCTTCTCGCGCGTGCCGTAGATGAGGTCGGCCGTCGGGAAATTTCCGCAGATGCAGGCCGTGTCGCCGAGCACCTTCTTCGCGCGCGCGATGTCGACCTTCTCGAACATATAGATGACCTTGCCCTTCGGGACGTCGCAGAGCTGTTCGAGCCGCGTGTCGTAGTTGCCCTCCGTGAGCACGTACGGGGTCATGCCCCTGTCGATGGCGTGCTCCATGAGGCGCTTCAGGTAGGGCCAGTAGTACTTCGCGTACATCTCCGGGCTCATCAGGTCGTCCGTGCCGCCGTGCAGCGGGATGAAGAAATACTCGAGCCCCTGATCCGCCGCCGCGTCGACGGCCCTCTGCTCGAAGACGTCCATGACCTCGCAGGCCGCTACGACCTTGTCGGGCATCGTGTACAGATCCATCGGCACGTTGATGTAGCCGCGCAGCATGTCCGCGAACGCGTCGTACGCGATCGTGGCGCCGCTGATGCAGCCGAGCGGCGTCTGGCATTCGAGCGCGACGGCCGCGCATTCGTTCATCGCCTCGATCCATTTCACGGCCTCGTCCCCGGCATGCATGAGCGTGAGCAGGGCCTCCTTCACGTCGGGGTCGGCGAAGGACGCGAGGCTCGCGTAGTGGCCAAACTCGACGACGTTGTTGATGACGGCCTTCTGCAGGCCCTTCAGCTTGTCGTGGCGCGCGGGGTAGACCTTGCCGAAAAGGAAGGCGGTCGGGTCCCGCAGGAACTCGTCGTACTGGTCCTCTTCCAAAAAGGTGCGGTCCGTGATCTGGAAGCCCGCGTCGAGCGGGAGGCCGCTCGTCGCGCCCGGCCATTTGATGTAGTTCGTGCCGAGCACTTCCATGACGTTCACCGGGTACGTCGTCGGCGCCCAGAACAGATCCGGCTCGTAGCGCCGGAGGAACCGTTCGATGCCGGGCTTGAAATTGCGGAAGTCTATCATGCCCTCGTATTTCGTGATCCCGCCGTACTGCGTGTACGCGGTCCCGATCGAGGGCGCAAACGGCACCCGGTCCCCTTCCTTCAGCGCGACCGCGGCCGCGACGCGCGCCTTCCTCTTGTCAATGGTGTTTTCGGTTTCGTACGGCATATCTCTCCCTCCTTGCACATCGCAAAACTGGCTATGACTTGCGGGCGGACTGCCGTCCGCCCCTACGGTTTCAAAGAAGCGTCAGCGCCTCCTCGATCCTGCCGGCCGCCCCTGGCGCGTCGAGGCCGTGCGCCTCGAAGAGCTCTTGCTCCGTGCCCTGCGTCAGGAAGGCGTCCGGCCAGGAAAGGCGCAGCACCGGCGGCGCGCCCGCTACGCTAAAGAGCGCGGCGCAGACCGCCTCGCCGAAGCCGCCGGAGGCGGCGTTGTCCTCCAGCGTCACGAGCAGCCGGCAGCGCGACCCCGCCGCCAGCAGGCCGCCCTCGCCCTCGAGGTTCAAGGGGAACACGCGCCGCTCGCTGACGACGCCGCAGCGGACGCCCTTCGCCGCGAGCAGCGCCGCCGCTGCAAGGGCGGTGCCCGCCATGCGCCCGGCCGCTCGGATTTCCACGTCCACGGCCGTCCAGGCATCCGCGCCCTCCCCGCCGGGGAGCCGCAGGGGTACCATGGACGGCGCACCGCCGCCGCACGCCGCCACCTCCCCGCGCGGGTAGCGGATCGCCACGGGCCCCTCCGCCGACAGCGCGTAGCGCATCATCGCACGCAGATCCTCCTCACAGGCCGGCGCGAGCGTCGTCATGCCGGGCATCGTCGAGAAGTAGGACAGGTCGAAGACCCCGTGCTGCGCCTCCCCGTCCGTGCCGGCGTTCCCGGCGCGCCCGACCATGAACACGACCGGCAGCCCTTTCGAGCAGACGTCCATGAGCATCTCGTCGTACGCCCGCTGCAGGAACGTCGAATAGGCGAAGACGAAGGGCCTATAGCCCCCGCTGGCCAGGCCGGCGGCGAACGCCGCCGCGTGGCCCTCCGCGACCCCGGTGTCGAACATCCGACCCGGGAACATCCGCGAGAATTCGCCGAGGCCGCAGCCGTCCGTGACGGCCGCGCTGACGGCGCAGACGCGCGCGTCCTCCTCTGCGAGCGCGCAGATCGCCTCGCCGGCCGCCGCCGCCCAGGTCCTGCCCGGCTGCGCCAGCTCCTGCCCCGTCAGGGGGTCGAACGGGCCGATGCTGCGGAACCGGAGCGGCTGCTTCTCCGCGTTGCGGTAGCCCTTCCCCTTCTTCGTGACCACGTGCACGAGCACCGGGCCGTCGATGAGCTTCACCGCCTCGAACAGGTCCACCATCTCGTGGATGTCGTGCCCGTCCACCGGCCCGAAATACGTGAAGCCGAGCTCCTCGAACAAAGACCCCTTCACGACCGCGAAGCGCATGATGTCCTTCAGCCGCTCCGCGCGCCGGAACGCCCCGTCGCCGACCCTCGGGATCCTTTGCATGCGCTCCCGGAACTGCTGCTTCGCCTGCTGGTACGCCTGCGAGGAGCGCAGGCGCGACAGGTGCTTTGCCATGCTCCCCTTGCCCTGCGAGATCGACATCTCGTTGTCGTTGAGCACGACCAGCATCTTCGTGCCGCGCGCGCCCGCGTTGGACAGCCCCTCGTAGGCGAGCCCGCCCGCCAGCGCGCCGTCGCCGATGACGCAGACGACCTGGTGGTCCTCCTTCGCCAGCGTCCGCGCCTCCGCCAGGCCCATCGCGGCCGAGATCGCCGCGCTCGCGTGCCCGCCGAAATCGCGGAGCACCCCGAGCGCCTGCGCGCGCCCCGTCAGGATCTCGTGCGTGTAGCATTGGTGCCCGATGTCCCAGACGATCCGGTCGCGGCCGGCGTCGAACGCGCGGTGGAGCGCGATCGTGAGCTCCACGATGCCGAGGTTGGACGCCAGGTGCCCCCCCTTCCGCGCAACCTCCGTGATGAGGAAGTCGCGGATATCGTAGGCGAGCAGCTCCAGCTCGCGCTCGTTCATCTTGTGGATATGTTCTTGAAAATTCGTATTGATCAGCGCCGTCCCCATCACTTTGCCCTCGTCTCCAATTCCCTTGCGAGCCCCGATAACATCCCTATGGCCGCCGCGTCCCCGCGCGCCCGGCCGAGCGCGCACGCCGCGCGCTCCGTCAACTCCGCCAGCCTGACGCGCGAGGCGGCAAGGCCGTAGACGGCGGGATAGGTGGCCTTCTGCTGCGCTGCGTCCTTGCCGGCCGTTTTGCCGATCACCTGCGTATCGCCCGTCACGTCGAGGATGTCGTCGGCGACCTGGAACGCGAGCCCGAGGCTTTCCCCGTACGCCGCATATTCCCGGGCATCCTCCTCCGCCGCGCCGCCAAGCACCGCGCCCATCCCCGCCGCCGCGCGGATCAGCGCCGCCGTCTTGCGCACGTGGATGAAGTCGAGCGCCTCGCCCGGGACGGCCTTCCCCTCCGCCGCGAGGTCCTCCGCCTGTCCCGCCACCATGCCGCAGGCCCCGCAGGCCTCCGCCAGCATCCGCCCGGCAGCCGTGTGCCGCCGCAGCTTTTCCGGCTCCCCGGAACACAGCGCGTAGTCCTCGTGCAGCGTCTCAAACGCCAGCGACAGCAGCCCGTCCCCGGCGAGGACCGCCATGCCCTCCCCGTAGACCTTGTGGCTGGTCGGCATGCCGCGCCGCAGGTCGTCGTCGTCCATACAGGGCAGATCGTCGTGGATCAGCGAATAACAATGCACCATCTCGATCGCGCACGCGAACGGCAAAGCCTCTTCGGCCTGCCCGCCGCACGCCTTGCAGCACAGCAAAAGCAGCACGGGCCTGAGGCGCTTCCCGGGCGCCAGGAGCGAGTAGCGCATCGCGTCCGCCAACGCCTTCGAGCCGCGCGCCGAGGCCCCGTCCATCAGGAGGGGCAGACGGCCTTCCACCAGCGCCTTCATCGCCCGGTATTCCGGGCGCTCCCAGGACGCCATGCTCAGCGCTCCGTCTCCGCGCCTTCTTCGATCACAAGGATGCGCCGGTTCGCGTCCTCGAGGATGTCCTTGCACCGCTTGTAGTAGGCAAGCCCCTCCTCGTACACCTTGATCGCCTCGTCCAAAGGCACGTCCTCGCTTGCGATCTTCTCGGAAAGCTCCTCGAGCTTCGCCATAGCAGCCTCAAAAGTCAATTCGTCCATCGTAAGACCCTTTCAATTTTCTATCCGCGCCCCGCGCGATCCGTCCGCAAAGCGAATCTTCACATTTTCACCGGCGCGCAAGCAAGCGGCCCGCGCCGCGACGCGCCCGTCCGCGCCTTCCACCACCGCGTACCCGCGGCCCAGCACCGCCAGCGGGCTGCACATCTCGAGCCGCTCGTGGTAGCGCGCCAGGCGCCCCTCCGCGTCGGCCGTCCTGCGCAGGGCGGCGGACCGCATCCGCTCCCGCAGCAGCTCGATGCGCGCGCCGCCGGCGTCCTGCAGGCGCCGCCCCGCCGCCGTGCGCATCCGTTCCCGCAGTGCGTCCGCACGCTCCCCGGAGAGGCGCACGCGGCCGCTCAGCCGCGCCGCGAGCCCTTCCAGCCCGTTGGCGCGCAGCCGCAGTTCCAGAACATTCATGCGCCGGGCGAGCGCGTCCTTCAGCGCCCACCGAAGCGACTCCGCGTCCTCGAGCAGCTCGTCCGTCGAGGGGACGGCCAGCTGCGCGGCCGCCGTTGGCGTCTCCGCGCGCACGTCCGCCACGAAATCGCAGATCGTGAAATCGATCTCGTGGCCCACCGCCGAGATGACCGGGATCTCCGAGGCGTACACCGCCTCCGCCACGGCCTCCTCGTTGAACGCCCACAGGTCCTCCGCGCTGCCGCCGCCGCGCCCCACGATGAGCACGTCCGCGCGCGCGCCGGGCGGCGCCGCGTTCGCCTCCCGGATCCTCCCGGCGATCATCTCCGCCGCGCCGGGCCCCTGCACGAGCGTCGGGTAGACGCACACCGTCACCGTGCGGCTTCTGCCGGTGATGATCTTCAGCATGTCCTCGACCGCCGCGCCGGAATTGGACGTCACGATCGCGACGCGCGCCGGGAACGAGGGCAAAGGCGCTTTTCGCGCCTCGTCGAAATACCCCTTCGCGGCGAGCTTCTTCTTCAGCTCCTCGAAGGCGGCCGACAGCGCGCCCTGCCCCTCCGCCGCCACGTGGCGGACGTTCAGCGAATAGCTGCCGCCCTTCTCGTACACATTGATATACCCTGTGATGACGACGGAGAGCCCGTCCTTCAAGGCAAAATCCAGCTTCCGCGCCACCCCCTGCGGCAGGAAGCAGTTGACCCGCGACGCGTCGTCCTTCAGGTTGAAGTACACATGCCCCGAATCGTGGAATTTGAGCCCGGAGACCTCGCCCGCGACCAGCACGTCCGACAGCATCCCGTCCGTCGACAGGATCCTCCCGATATAGGCGTTGAGCTGGCTGACACGTATCGGCTTTCTGGCCACAGCGGTTCCTCCCTCGCGGATTATATCACGTCACTCGGAGGCCGGGTATGCGTCGGGCATCCCGTCCGTCCAGTCCGCCTCGAAGACCTCCCCGCCGATGTAGGTCAGCGTCCCGTGGCCGCTGAACTTGCCGCCCGCGAAGCCGCCTTTGTAGGACCAGCCCGCCGCGTCCGTGTACGTCCCCTCGCCTTGCGCATAACCGTTCTCGAACCCGCCCTCGTAGACGCTGCCGTCCACGTACTTGAAACTGCCCTTGCCGGTCAAGGCGCCCTCCTGCCAGTCGCCGTCGTAGATCCAGCCCTCGAGGTCCCTCATGGCGCCGGCCCCGGACATCACGCCGTCCTTGAAATGCCCGTCGTAGACGTCGCCGGCCGTGTCCGTCAGCTTGCCGTCCCCGTTGGGGAGGCCGTGCTCGAAAGCGCCCTCGTACCGCCAGCCGGACGCCGAGGTGAACACCCCCTGCCCTTCGAAGACGCCGCCCTTGAACGAGCCCTCGTACACGTCGCCGCTCTCGTAGGTGATCTTGCCTTCGCCGGACAGGTCGCCGTCGAGCATCGTGCCCGTCAGGACGTCCCCGAAGGCGTCCTTCACGCCGTCCACCGCCTCTTCGCGCTGGTTGGGGATCGCGCCGAGCGCATAGAGCGTGCACAGCAGCATCGCCGCCGCGAGGGCGATCCCGATCAGCGCCTTCAGCGCCTTCCTGGGGCTTTTCGATTTCCTGGTCACGGTCTTTTCATCCAACAAAATTCACCCATCCATTCCCTATTATTCGATCTTCGCGGGCTTTCTCTTCGCGAGCTCGATCGCCTGCGCGATGCAGTTGGCGTAAATCTGCCGCGAATTGGGCGTGTTCATGTGCATCCCGTCCGGCGCGAGCTCGTCCTTGTGGTCCTTGATCGCGATGTTCCAGTCCGCGACGGTCGTGTAGTCCTGCTTCGTGCAGACGTCGCGGATGAAGTTTGCCGTGTCCTCCATGTAGTCCTTGCCGTACGGCGTGACGAGGATCATCTTGTGGCCCGGCGGCAGCGCGGCGATCGTCTCGTAGGTCATCTCCTCCGTAAAGTTTTGCACGTTCGTGGTCAGGGCGATCACGACGAACTCGCCGAGCTGCCCGCTCTGCGCGTACTGCGTGATCAGGTCGGGACCCGCGCCCATATTGCGCGACTCCACCGCGTCGATGAAGATGTCGCCCTCCCCGAAGGTGGACGTCAGCGTGTCCGCCGCGCCGAGCGCGACGCTGTCGCCGATGAGCGTGATCTTCGCCCCGCCCGGCGGCAGGATCGGCACGACGTCGCCGTCCGGGCTCTCCGTGTGCGCCGCGTTGGCCGGGTCGAGGATGCCGACGGCCTCCTTCGCCTCGCGCTCCTTCTTGGCGGCCGGCGACTCGGGCAGGATGTCCGCGCGCGCGTGGAGCAGCACGGGGTTGAGCTGCAGGCCCACGAGGTAGGGGTCGTACTTGGCCATCTTGGTGATGTTGAGCATCTCCTGCTGGTGCTCGTAGTCCGCCTCGATCTGCGTCTTCACGGGCGCGGTGGACAGCGAGAAGCACGACACCGCCACCATAGCGGCGCAGCAGGCGGCCAGGGCCTCCGTGCCCTTCCGCCGGCCCCGGGACGCCGTGCGGCGCTCCGGCGCGGCGATGGGCCGCTGCTCGAAGAAGCGGTAGGAGACCTCCGCCAGCGCCACGGAGCAGACGATCGCGAGCGCGATCACCACGCCGGCGGGCGTCTGTTTCGGGAAGGGGCCCGCGCCCGACTCCGCGAGCTGCTTGATGATGTTGTACACGGGCCAGTGGAACAGGTAGATGCTGTAGGACCTGCGCCCGATCATCGCGATGATGCGGATCTCGCGGAACCATTCGCACCGCTGGAGCGACATGATGAGCCACAGGATCAGCGCCGTCAGGCCCGCGGCGGCGAGGATCCCCCAGTGGTATGTCTTCGCGTCGGAGAACGACAGCAGCCGCGACATGACGGCGATGGCCGCGCAGCCGCAGACGATGCCGATGATGCACAGCGGCGCCGCCGGCTGGAATTTCGGCGTCCGCATGCCCGTCGCGATGCCGAGCGCGGAGCCGATGAGCAGCGAGTAGATGCGCGCCGTCGTCGCGTAGTAGGCGACCGAGGGCTCGGCCGACCCCGCGAAGAGCAGCTGCATGTGGACGTAGGCCAAGATCGAAATCCCCGCGCACAGCAGCAGCAGGACGCGGCGCGCCCACATCGCGTCCGCGCCGCGCCGCTTCGCGATGGCGAAGCAGGCCGCGCAGGCGCACGCCCAGACGATGTAGTACTGCATCTCCACGCCGAGCGTCCACGTGTGGACGAACATGCTGGGGAGCAGGCGGTCCTCGTAAGACCCGCCGGTCACGATCTCGAAGTAGTTTGTGACCCACCCGAACACCGCCGCCGTCTGCGTCCTCGTGCCGACCCGGAGGTCCGGCGACACGGACAGGATCATCGTGAGCGTGCAGATGACCATGAAGGCGGCCGCGGGCAGCAGCCTGCGCACGCGCCGCACAAAGAAGGCGACGAGCCGTATCTGGTGTGTCCGCTCGTACTCGTGCACGAACAGCGCGCTCACGAGGAACCCGGAGATCGCGAAGAAGATGTCCACGCCGAGGAACCCGGCCGGCAGCACCTTCGTGGTGTAGTGGTAGATGACGACCAGGACGACGCCCAGCGTGCGGAGGGAATTGATGCCGCGTATCTGCCCGTGGTTCATAGGCCCTCTTCCCGCGCGGCCACCTTGCCGAGGATGCCGTTGACGAACGCCGGGGATTTCGCCGAGCCGTATTTCTTCGCGAGCTCCACCGCCTCGTTGATCGATACGCGGCCGTCGATGGTGTCCAGGTAGCGCAGCTCCGCGATCGCCACGCGCAGGATGGCGAGGTCGACGCCCGCCATGCGGGAGATGCGCCATTTCTCGCTCGCGCCCTCGATGGCGTCGTCGATCTCGTGGAGGTGCTCGCGCAGCGCGTCGAGCCCCGCACCGATGTAGGGCAGGTCAGGCTTCTCGCCCGCCGCCTTGTCGAAGAGCGCGCCGACCGGCTCGCCGGCCCTCGGGTTGCCGCTCCACAGGCTGTCGTCGCCGAGGAACAGGTCCGCCGCGTCCTCCGACCAGTCGCCCGTCGCCATCATCTGGAACACGAGCCGCATGAAGAGCTCCCGCGTCTTCTTCCTGTACGTATTCTGCTTTCCGGCCATGGCCCCGCTCAATCCGCTTTCACCCCTTGAATATGTATGTTCACTTCCTTCAGCTTGATGTCCGAGGCCTCCTTGAGCCCCTGCGTCACGCGCTTCTGCACGTTCCACGCGACCTCCGGGATCTTCGCGCCGAAACGGACGACGAGGTAGATGTCCACCGTGTAGCCCGCCGCCGCGTCCTCCGTGACGCGCACGCCGTACGCCTTCGTGTCCACGCGCGGCCGGCGGCCCTTCTTCTGCGCCGCGTTGTGCATGCCGATTGCGATGACCCCCTCGACTGAGAGCGCCGCCTCAGCCGCCCATACCGATATGGTTTCCTGAGAAACATGTACTGCCGCGAGTTCCGCGTCAAGGCTCTCCTGCGCCAAGACCCCGCCTTCATTATTGTCCATAGGACTTAGTATACCAAAAAACTGCTATCGGTTGGCGTCCAACTCGGACTTTTCTTCTTTCGATGGCGAAATCATCTCCAGCGTCACCTTGTCGATGCGCCGGTCCTTCCACGACTCCACCGTGAACTTGCAGTCGCCGATGTGGATGACCTGCTTCTCCTTGCCCTCGTCGTCCGCGATCTCGCCGAGCTGGTCGATGAGCAGCCCGCCGATCGTCTCGTAGTCGTCGGACTCGAGCTGGAGCCCGAGTTCCTCGTTGATGTCGTCGAGGTAGAAATTGCCGTCGAGCAGCCAGCGGTTCTTGCCCGCGTTCTTCATCTCCGGCTCCGCGTCGTCGTACTCGTCGGAGATGTCGCCCATGATCTCCTCGACGAGGTCCTCAGTCGTGACGATGCCGGAGAGCCCCCCGTACTCGTCCACGAGGAACGCCATGTGCGTCTTGCTCTCCTTCATCTGCTCGAAGAGGTCCGCGATGTTCTTGGTCTCCGGGACGAAGAACGGCTTCTGCAGGAGCTTCTTCACGCTCACGCGATTCCACCCGACCTTCTTCGCCTGGATGATGTAGTCCTTGATGTACAGCACGCCGACGATGTCGTCGTTGTCCTTGTCGAAAAACGGCACGCGCGAGAACCGGGAGCTGAGCATCTCGTCGAGGTAGTCGGCCAGCGGCTCGTTGATGCTCTTCATGTACACGTCCGTGCGCGGCGTCATGATCTCGTAGGCGAGCTTGTCGTCAAACTCGAAGACGTTGTCGATCATCTCCTTGCCCGTCTCGTCGATGTAGCCCGTCTCCTGCCCGACCTCGAGGATGGACTTGATCTCCTCTTCCGAATATATTTCCTCGATCTTGTCCTCGCGGATGCCGAACAGCCGCAGCACGGCCGCCACCGTCTTGGAGAGCAGCCATACGAAGGGGAACATGACCTTCGAGACGGCGTTCACGGGCTTCGCGACGGCCATCGCGATCTTCTCCGGCGTCTGCAGCGCGATGCGCTTGGGGATCAGCTCCCCGAACACGAGGTTGAAGAACGCGAGGATGAAGGTGATGACGACGACCGCGATCTGCATCGCGTACGGGACGCCCGTCGCCTTCAGGACGACCGAGAAGCTCTCCGCGATCGTCGTGGCTGCGGAGGCGCTCTGCAGGAAGCCCGCGAGCGTGATGCACACCTGTATCACCGACAGGAACCGGTTCGGCGTGCTCATCAGGCCGTACAGGACCTTCGCGCGCTTGTCGCCGTCCTCGGCCAGGGATTTGATCCGTGCTTTGTTGGAGGAGACCGTTGCCATTTCCGCCATCGCAAAGAATGCATTGACGGCGATCAATACGATCAGCAGCAGTATCTGCGGTAAGAACGACCCTCCGGGGTCCGATTCCATATGCGAAAAATCACTCCTTCTTTTTTAGATTAGACGTATGATACCACACATCCCTTGCGATGTCTATTTCCCCGCTTTCTCCTTGTAAGCGGCGAACGCCGCCATGACCGGGTCCTTCAGCTTCGTGAAGTAGTCGGCGTACCGGAGCGGCTCCTTGTCCGCGTTCACGTAGTCCGCGTCGGCCGGGTGGCAGAAGAACGTCGTGTGCGTGTCCCACTCGCGTTTGTCGAACACGGTGAACTGCCCCCAGGCGACCGCCTCGTCCAGGACGGGCAGCCCGCCCTTCTCCGTGAAAGCCACGCCCTCCGCGCGCGCGATCGCCCATTTGTCGACGTCCTTGCCCGACTGGAAGCCGAAGTTCGCGATCACGAACGGCGTCGGGTCCTCGGGCAGGATCGAGCAGTTGAAGACGCCCGCTTCCGCGATGAGGCCCTTCGAGAAATTCTTATTCATCACCGAGAAGCAGTAGACCGGCTCGTCGCCCATCGACAGCTGGCACACCGCGTCGATGATGAACCCGCCAAACCGCCCGCGCTCCGCGTCCTTCACGGAAACCACATGCAGCCCATACGTAAGTTTCGTCGTCATAGCCATCAAATCCATAATATATTCTCCGTTCTCAATTCAGCGCCTGTTCCACGGCCACGGCCACGGCCACCGTCGCCCCGACCATCGGGTTGTTCCCCATCCCGAGGAACCCCATCATCTCCACGTGCGCCGGCACCGACGACGACCCCGCGAACTGCGCGTCCGAATGCATCCGCCCGAGCGTGTCCGTCATGCCGTAGCTCGCCGGCCCCGCCGCCATGTTGTCCGGGTGCAGCGTGCGCCCCGTGCCGCCGCCGGAGGCGACCGAGAAGTACTTCTTGCCCTGCGCCACCGTCTCCTTCTTGTACGTGCCCGCGACCGGGTGCTGGAACCGCGTCGGGTTCGTCGAATTGCCCGTGATCGACACGTCGACGCCCTCCTTCCACATGATCGCGACGCCCTCGCGCACGTCGTCCGCGCCGTAGCAGCGCACGTCCTTCCGCTCGCCCTTGCTGTAAGGGATCTCCTTGACTACTTTGAGCTCACCCGAATAATAATCGAACTGCGTCTGCACGTACGTGAAGCCGTTGATGCGGCTGATGATCTGGGCCGCGTCCTTGCCGAGGCCGTTGAGGATGACGCGCAGCGGCACCTTGCGGCTCTTGTTGGCGTTGCGCACGATGCCGATCGCGCCCTCCGCCGCCGCGAAGCTCTCGTGCCCCGCGAGGAAGGCGAAGCACTCCGTCTCGTCCCGCAGCAGCATCGCGCCGAGGTTGCCGTGGCCGAGGCCGACCTTGCGGTCCTCCGCGACCGAGCCCGCGATGCAGAACGCCTGGAGCCCGATGCCGATGGCCTCCGCCGCCTCCGCCGCGTTCGCCACGCCCTTCTTCAGCGCGATGGCCGCGCCCACCGTGTACGCCCAGCCCGCGTTCTCGAACGCGATCGGCTGCACGCCCTTCACGATCTCGTAGGGGTCGAACCCCTTCGCCTGGCAGATCTCCCGGCACTCCTCGACGGAGCCGATGCCGTATTCCTTCAAAACCGCATTGATCTTGTCAATCCGACGTTCAAAACTCTCAAACAAAGCCATAGTCCTTCACCTTCATTCCTCTCTGGGGTCGATGACCTTCGCCGCTTCGTCAAACCGCCCGTAAGACCCCGTCGCCTTCTTGATCGCCTCGTTGGCGTCCTCGCCCTTCTTCACCGCCTTCATCACCTTGCCGAGGTTCACAAACTCGTAGCCGATGATCTGGCTGTCCTCGTCGAGCGCGATCCGCGTCACGTAGCCCTCGGCCATCTCCAGGTACCTGGCGCCCTTCGCCTTCGTGCCGTACATCGTGCCGAGCTGGCTCCTCAGCGTGCCCCCGAGATCCTCGAGGCCCGCGCCGACGGGCAGCCCATCCTCGGAGAAAGCCGTCTGCGAGCGCCCATAGACGATCTGCAGGAAGAGCTCGCGCATCGCCGTGTTGATCGCATCGCACACGAGGTCCGTGTTGAGGCATTCAAGCAGCGTCTTGCCCGGCAGGATCTCCGCGCACATCGCGGCCGAGTGCGTCATCCCCGAGCAGCCGACCGTCTCGATGAGCGCCTCCTCCACAATGCCGTCCTTCACGTTCAGCGTCAGCTTGCACCCGCCCTGCTGCGGCGCGCACCAGCCCACGCCGTGCGTCAGTCCGCTGATGTCGGAGATCTCCTTCGCCTGCACCCACTTCCCCTCCTGGGGGATCGGCGCAGGCCCGTGGTACGCGCCCTTCGCGACAGGGCACATATGTTCTATTTCGGTCGAATAAATCATGCCTGCATTCCTTTCCTATCAAAAACTAAAGCGAATCAAACTAATGTTGTATTTTTCACTGCTTGCACAATGTTTTTTTCAAACGTAGCCAGGTTCGACCCGAGCCGGGCGAAATGCTCCTGCAAAGCGTTGATGTTCTCGAAAATGATGTTGTCGCAAAAATTTTTCGCGCGCTCGAGCTCCTCCTTCGAGCGCACCGTCCACGCGAGGACCGGCAGCCCGAGCTTCTTGCGGAAATCGTCGATGCGGTCGTTGGGGAAGCTGTGGATCTCAAACGACAGGAAGTCCGGCTTCCCGATGAAGAACAGCCGCGCGTTCTTGATGCCCGCCTTCTTGATGCGCATCAGCTTCATGTCCTCGAACTTCGACGAGAGTAGCCCGCACACGATCGTCGGGTCGAGCTTCCGCACGTTCCTGAGCACGAACGGGTTGAACGCCTGGATGGCGTACTCCCCCTCGTAGGTGTGCAGGCGCTCGATGACGAGCCGCTCCAACTCCTTCTTGTGTTTCTTGATCTCCACGAGCATCGGCGCCTTGCAGTCGACGAGATCCAGCACCTCGTCGAACGTCGGGATGCGCTCCTCCGTGCCCTTCAGCCGCAGCTGCTTGAGCTCGTCGAGCGTCATCTTCTCCAGCTCGCCGTCGAAGCCCGTCATGCGCTTCACGTTGTCGTCATGGAACACGACGACCCGCTCGTCCTTCGTCAGCTGCACATCCAGCTCGATCGCCGTCCCCTTGCGGATCGCCTGCTCGAACGCCGCCAGCGAATTTTCCGGCGTCAAAGCGTCGTGCAGCCCCCTGTGCGCGATCGGATTCGTCAGCATCCATTTGTGCACGCGCCGTGGTGAGAAATTCTTCCCCGCTTCTTTGTATACCCCATGTTTTTTCTCAGTTTTCATCGCCAAATATGATAGCATACAAGCCCAGCCCCCTGCAAGCAAAAATCCGTATCCGCATAT
>JAISTX010000053.1 GCA_031272365.1 Eubacteriales Family XIII. Incertae Sedis bacterium | reverse complement strand
GATCGCGTCCGCAATCGCCTCGGCCGCGCCGTTCAGCGCATCCGCGGCTGCCTGGATCGGCGCGGGCACCGCAGCAGCGGCCGGCGCCACATTTGTTATTGTCTGATAGACCGTCGTCGTGCCAGCGTCTGCGGGCTCTACCACGACCGGCTCCTCTTCCGGCTCGGGCTGTACTTCCGGCTCCGGCTCCGGCTCGGGCTCGGGTTCCGGCTCGGGCTCGACCCCGGGCTCCTCCTCCTCACCGCCGGCAAAGGCCGCTTCGTCCCATTTCGCGTAGACGGTCATGTCGTCCTCGATGCGCGCGTCCTCCGACACTTCCGTGCCCTCGGCAAAATCCGCGCTCGTGTACCAGCCGCCGAAGTCAAACCCTTCGTTCGTCAGCGCCGGGAGGTAGTCGCCGAGCTCCGTGCCCCATTTCAGGCTCACGGGCGTGCGCGTCGTGCGCCCGCGGCTGTCCGCGCCGCCGCCGAAGTCGTAGCTGAGCTTGAAGTAGTCCGTGTCGTATTTTGCGATCAGCACGATGTCGCCGTACGTGCCGGCGGGCAGCAGCCCATCGGCCGTCAGCGCCAGCGGCACGAGGTCGCCGCTCGCGTCCACGATGCGCACCTGCCAGCCGACGAAGGTGTGGCCCTTGACCTTGACCGTCGGGTCGCCGTGGGTCGGATCCGCCGCGAGCAGGTCGGACTTCGGCAGATCCTCCGCCGAATAGAGGCGGTTGAACTGCGTGAGCGCAGCCTTGACCTCCGCGTCGCTCAGGTCGTTGCCCTCTTCATCCTCGTAGCCGGCCGCGATGACCTCGGCCTTCGTCGGCATCACGTAGGAGATGCTGTAGAGTTCCGGCGTCCAGTTCGCAAACAGCGTGGTGTCCGCGTAGATCTTCTGGTGGTCGCCAACCTTCGTCAGCTCCCCGCCCGGCTCGCCGCTGATGTTGGCGGTCCAGCCGTCGAAGACGTAGCCGTCGCGCGTGGGCGGATCCTGCAGGGAGGCCTTGTAGCCCTCCGCGCCGCCTTCCTCGTCGCCGATCCCGACGCCGGAGCCGATCACCTCGGACGCGTACCACGCCTCGGGGCTCGTCACCGCGTAGGCCTCGGTGCCCGCCTTGATGTTCTTGTCATAGGACAGCGTCGAGGGGATGCCCTCCGTCTCGCCGTCCGCGCTCATGATGCGCACCGGCACCGGGTTCTTCAGGTTGTCCGCGTCCAGCGCGATGTCCTTCGTCTTGCCCGCGCGGTAGTTTTCGAACGTCCACGCGATGACCTCCTGCCCGCTCGGCAGCACGACATTGTTCACATACTCGCCCGGCTGCCCCGTGTAGGCAAAGGACGTGTAGCCGTCGTGCGGCTCGCGGACGACCTCCGGCTCCTCCGGGTAGGTCGCGCGCGGCAGCGCGGGGAGCACGGCGTCCGCGTAGCCCTGCGATTTGTAGTCGGCGAACTCGAGCAGCGTGCCCTTGTAGTAGTCGCTGAAGTTCTCGCGCGCCGAGTACCATTTTGCGACGCCGTCCGCCGCGGTGGCCGCGTTGGTGAACAGGCCTTCATTCGACATATATCCATGCGCGTAGCCCCACGAACGAGGCGAGAACCCCGTCGCGGCCGGCAGCGCGCCGTAGTAGGCGTCGTACCAGTGATAGATACCTGTGACCTGGCCCGCATAGGCGTCATTGTCGTACAGGAACGTCTTCCAGCCCTTGCCCTTGACGACGGACGTCGACACGTTCTCGTCGGCGCCTTCGGGGGCGATGAGCAGATCCGAGCCGTACGGGGACTTGCCGTTTGCAGTCACCGTGCCGGTGCCGGTCTCCGCGAAGTACAGGTTCGCAGCCGCGATGTCCTGCGTGGCCGTGGCCGTGGAGAGCGCCGCGTAGTTGATCGCCGTCGCGCTGACCCGGGGCTCCTTGCCCTCGGCATCCGCCTTGATGACGACGTTCGCCGCATTCTTGTAACCGATGCCGTTGCCGCCGCCGGTCGCCGGACCGACGCCGTAGACGACCGCGTCGCCCGAGATCGTGACGACCTTGCCGCTGCTGCCGATGCCGGACTGGCTGCCGGCGATGCCGGTGACGTCGCCGCCGGAGATGTTCGTCGTAAGACCGCCAATGCCATAATAGCCGCTCGTGCCCGACACGTCCGCCGTCACCTTGCCGCCCGTGATGTTGATCTCGCCGGTGCGCGCCGCCGTCGTGCCGATGCCGGCGCGGCCGGAGGCCATGCCGATCGTGCCGCCCGTGATGTTGATCACCATCTCTTTCGATTCGGAGCCGCCGCCGATGCCGGCCTTGCCGGTGCTCGTCGCCTCGTCGATGACCGCACCTTCCGAGATGTTGATGTAGACATGGTCGCCGTGGACGCCGGAGCCGATGCCCGCGCTCTGGCTACCCCCCTTCGCGCAGACGATATGCGCGTCGCCGCCGATGTTGATGTCGAGGCTGGACCAGGCGTTGCCGCCGTAGCCGATGCCCGCGCCCTCCGCGTCCTGGCACGTCGCGTAGTAGATCGTGCCGCCCGTGATGTTGATTTCGTTGTGGTAGTCGTAGCCGTACGCGCCGCTATAATTGCCGAGCCCGATGCCCGCCGCGCAATGGCCGCCGACCGCGCCGTACGCAGGGTCATAACCGGCGCCCGCATCGCCGGCCTTGCCGATGACGCCGCCCGTGATGTTGATGACCTGCCGCGTGGTGTTCTGCGCATTGGACGGGTGGTTGCAGGAGCCGATGCCCGCGCCGCCGGAGTTGTTCGAACCCTGCGCCTTCAGGATCGTGCCGCCGCTGATGTTGATCGTCAGGTTCGCCCCGCTGTCCGCGCCGATGCCCGCGCCGTTGGACGTGCCGCCCTTCGCTTCGAGTATCGTGCCGCCGACGATGTTGATCGTGTTGTTGGTGCCCTTGGACGCGCCGATGCCGCTGCCCGCGCCGGTCGCGATGGCCGTCAGCGTGCCCGTGCCGTCGATCGTGAGCTCCGTGCGGTTGTCGTCAGCAAGCCCCCCGACCATGTCAAGGCCGGATCCCTGCGCGCTCTTCAGGTAGTTGTCGCCCTCCAGCCGGACCGTGACCTTCCGGCTCTGCCCGACCGTGAACGCCTTCGCGCCTTCGATGTGGAGATCGCGGATCGTGACCGCCATGTCCGCTTCAATAATAATCCCGATTCCTGCCGTGCCCGTGAAGACGAGCTGCGACCCCTTCGCGATCAGCGCGCTGTCCGCTGCCGTGTCCGTGTCCAGCGCGTCCTCGGCGTCCGCGGCGATCCAGCCGTCCTGGCCCGCAGGGCTGACCTTGTAGTACGCCGTGCCATCTTCCCCCGCATAGTCCGTGACCGTGACATCGCCCGACAGTTTCGAGACATCGACTGTCACAGCCGAAGCGGCCAGGGGCTCGACCTCTTCTTCTTCCTCTTCTTCCAGCATTTCGGCCTCTTCGCCATCCAGTGCCTCGACCCCCGTGCTGAGCGCGGCGATTTCCGATGCCTCTTCATTCCCGGGCTCGTCCTGAGAATCCACAGGAAGGTTTTCCTCTTCGGTGCCGGTGCTGCCCGCCTCGGCGTTGTCCGCCGGGCCGCCCTGCTCTTCGCCGCCAAGGGTCGCCCCCGCCGCGTCATTATCCACAGGCCCGGCCGGCGCGCCGCCATCCGCCGCATCGGCCGGCTGCTCCGCGGCCGCCGGCGGTTCGGCCGCCATCTCGTCCGCGTACACGCCGATGCTGCTCATCGCAACCGCGAATACCATGGAAAGCGCCAGGAATGCCATCCACCCCTTGCGCATCTTCATCTTTGCCTTCATTGTCGTCTTCATAGCCTTTCCTCGTCCCTACTTTTCTTCTTTATTGAAGAATCCACAGCTCTATTGTTTTGGTACTCCATAATTACCCCAAAAATATGCGCTGAAACGCTAAAAACGCATGTTTTTCATGTTAGATGAAGGTTTTGAATCCCATTTACAACCATTTCCCTCGAGATCTCGTGGCCAAAATTTCAACTTATCTGTGGAATAGCCTTTGCCGATGCCTGTTTTATGGCCAAAATTTCAACTTATCTGTGGATTTTGGCCTCAAACAGATTGATATCCACCGATAAGTTGAAATTTTGGCCACCACGATGTTTTTTGGGGCGCAACATTTATGTTTGTTTAGGGTTTTTTGGGATCGCGGGGTGTTTGCATGGGGGATGACGCGTGAAACTGCACAAAGGCAAGGGGACCCGCGCTTAAATGCGAGTCCCCCGGCTTATGATAGGAGAGTTGTTTGTAATGTAAATATGCACGTCCTAATGCGGCATATAGTATACTATTCGCAGCACCTGTCCGTTTTTTTGGGGCAATATCCATATTCGTTGAAAGTATTTTTCGGGGATCCCGGCGGCGGGCGTGGTTTTTGTGTGGTATATTTACGCTATGGGATTGGTGGAGAGATACGGCAAGTACATCGGGAAGCAGGTCGCGGCGGGGAAACCGGGGTTTGCGGCGCGGCTCATCCGCCTCGGCCTTGCCTACGAGCGGGCCCGGCTGCGCTGCCGGCCCGACCGGCGCATGCCCGCCGCCCTCGTGCAGCTCAACCGGCTCGCGGTGCGCTCCGTCGCGGACGCGCTCGCGAACCCTTCGCGCTGCGTGTGGGTCAACCTCTTCGCCCCGGTGGAGATCCTGCAGGCCTTCGGGCTCCTGCCGCTGTCCATCGAGTGCTTTTCGTCCTTCATGGGCGGCTTCCATCTCGAGAGCCGGTTCCTCGCGGACGCAGAGAAGGAGAGCTACTCGGACACGCTTTGCGCCTACCACAAAAACTTCCTCGGGGCTGCCGCGGACGGCGTGCTCGCCCCGCCCCTCGCGTCCCTCACGACCACGCTCGCCTGCGACTGCAACGTGAACACCTTCCGCGCCCTCGGCGAGCGGTACGGCACGGCGCCGCTGGTGATCGACGTGCCCTACGAATACAGCAAACAGGCGGAGGCCTACGTCGAGCGGCAGCTCGAAGACGCCGTCCGCGCCCTCGAGATCCTGTCAGGCAAAACGTTTGACCCCGCCGCCCTCTCCCGCGTGCTCGAGAGCGAGAACCGCGCCCGGGAGATGCACGAGGAGGCGCTCTTCCTCTCCGCGTCGCGCGACTTCCCGTCCACGCTGACGCTGCAGATGTTCAAATTATTTGCAACGCATATTCTGTGCGGGAGCGCGCAGGTGGAGGCGTACTACGCCGAGCTGCTGCGCGGGCTGCGGGCCGCGCCGGAGACGGACGCGCTGCGGATTTTGTGGATCCACCTGCAGCCGTTCCACCAGGCGGCGCTGCAAAAATATTTCAACTACAACAGCGCCGTGCGTCTCGTCGCGTCGGACTTCGACGCCGACTACGCGGACGGGCGGCTGGACGCGGGGCGGCCGTTCGCGGCGCTCGCGCGGAAGATGATCCTGAACATCTACAACGGGCCGTACGAGCGGAAGGCGAAGACGGCACTCGCGCTCGCGGAGAAGCTGTCGCCGGACGGGGTGATCCACTTCAACCACTGGGGGTGCAAGCAGTCGGCAGGCGGCGCGGGGGAGATGAAGCGCGCCATGGGCGCGCGCGGGATCCCGGTCCTGATCCTCGACGGCGACGGGCTCGACCGCGCGAACAGCCCCGACGGGCAGATCCGCACGCGCACCGACGCCTTCTTCGAGATGCTGCAGGCGAGGAAAGCCCTGGGCAGCAGCAGGAGGCACCGATGAAGATCCTCTATATGTGCCGATACGCCCCCGAGGAGATCCTGCGCGCCATGGGCGCGGAGACGGAATACCTCGAGCCCGACGCGGCGGACCTCGCGCCGGCCGAAGCCGCCCTGCACGCGGCGATGTGCTCGTTCACGAAGGCGGCCTACGACACGATCTGCAAGCGGATGGACGGCAAATACCCGGAGGTGCAGGGCATCCTGTTCACGAGCTGCTGCGACAGCACGCGCCGGCTGTACGACGCCGTCAAGGCGCGCTACCCGGAGCATTTCGTCCACATGCTCGAGCTCCCCGTCAAGCAGGACGAGGAAGCCCTCGCCCTTTACAAACGCGCCACCCAGAGGATGGCCAAGGCCTTCAAGGCCTTCCACGCCGGCCACGGGGACAATTTCCCGCCGGGGCTCTCCCCGCCGTCCAAGACGGCGGCCATGGACGGGGCGGGGGAAGGCGGGGACAAGCCGCGCATCGGGCTCACCGGCGCGAAAATCCCGCCGTCGCTCGTCGACGCGGTGCGCCGCGCGGGCGGCTCCCCGGTCTTCAACCTGTCCTGCTCCGGGCAGGAGCACCAATTCGAGCTGCCCGACGCGGGGGAAAAGGGGCTGATCGACGCCTGCGTCAAGGGCATTTTCTCCAAATACCCATGCATGCGGATGGCGGACGCGGGCGGCGCGCGCCTGAGGGGGCTGAAGAAAGCCATCACGGAAACAGGCGCGGACGGCGTCATCTACCACACCGTCAAATTTTGCGACAACTATTCCTACGAATACGCGTCCCTGCTCGCAGAGGGCGCCCTCGGCGTCCCGCTGCTGAAGCTCGAAACCGAGTACGCGAACGCCGCCGACGGGGGCGCGCTCGCCACGCGGCTCGAGGCCTTCGTCGAGCAGCTCCGCGGGCAAAAACTCGGGGGCAGCGCGGGCATGGAGCGCATCGTGCTCGGCATCGACAGCGGCTCGACCTCGACCAACGCCGTCATCCTCGCATGGTTCGAGGGCGGGCAGGACGCTGGGACGGCCTCCCCGCGCATCCTCGCCACCGCGACCGTGCCGACGGGCCCGAAAGCGGCCGAAAGCGCCGCCGCCGCGCGCAAGATCGCCCTGAAGAACGCGGGACTCCGGGAGAAGGACCTGACGAAAACCGTCGCGACGGGCTATGGGCGCACGCTCGTCGGCAAGGAGGGCGAAGAAATCACGGAGATCTCCTGCCACGCGGCCGGTGCGCATTTCCTGCACCCCAAGGCCCGCACGGTCATCGACATCGGCGGGCAGGACAGCAAGATCATCCGCTTGGACGAGGACGGGGCGGTAGCGGATTTTGCGATGAACGACAAATGCGCCGCCGGCACCGGGCGCTTCCTCGAGATGACCGCACGCAGCCTTGGCGTCCCGCTCGGAAACATCGGCCCGGCGGCGCTCCGGTCGCGCGAGGATCTTTCCATCAGCAGCATGTGCACGGTCTTCGCGGAGTCGGAGGTCGTCTCGCTCGTCGCGGAGGACAAAACCACGGAGGACATCCTGTGGGCGCTCTGCCGCGCCGTCGCCCAGCGCAACGAGGCGCTGCTCGCCCGCGCGGGCGCGCAGCCTCCGTACCTGATGACCGGCGGCGTCGCGAAAAACGCGGGCGTCGTCCGCGCCTTCGAAAACATGCTGGGCCAAAAGATCACCGTCCCGGAAGACCCGGAAACCGTAGGCGCACTCGGCGCCGCGCTGCTATAAACCCCTACAGCTCCCGCCGGCCTTCGATTGCTTTTGCCAGGGTCACGTCGTCGGTGTATTCGAGGTCGCCGCCGATCGGGACGCCGTGCGCGATGCGCGTGACTTTGATGCCGGCGGGCTTGATGAGGCGCGCGATGTACATGGCCGTCGCCTCGCCTTCGATGTTCGGGTTGGTCGCGACGATGACCTCGCGCGCCGCGTCGTTGCCGGACAGGCGGACGATGAGGCTCTCGAGGTTCAGATCCTCCGGGCCCACCCCGCTCATCGGCGCGATGACGCCGTGCAGGACATGGTAGCGCCCCTGGTACTCCTTCATGCGCTCGATCGCGACGACGTCCTTCGGGGATTCGACGACGCAGTAGACGGAATCGTCCCGCGACGCGTCCGCGCAGATCGCGCAGGGGTCCACGTCCGTCAGGTTGCCGCAGACCGAGCAGTACTTCAGCTCCCGCTTCGCCGCCGTGATCGCGTCCGCGATGGACAAAGCGTCCTCGTCGCTCATGGAAAGGATGTGGAAGGCGAGCCGCTGCGCCGTCTTGCCGCCGACGCCCGGGAGCTTGGAAAGCTCCGTGATGAGCCGCGCGAGCGGCTGGGATACGCCGCTCACTTAGAGCAGCCCCTCCGGGAGGTTCAGCCCGCCCGTGAGCTCGCTCATGCCCTTCTGGGAGAGCTCCTCGATCTGGCGCAGGCCCTCATTGACCGCGACGAGGATGAGGTCCTGCAGCATTTCCGGGTCGTCCTTGTCCATCACGTCCGGGTCGATCGTGATGGAGACGAGCTCCTTCTTCCCGTTGACCTTGACGGAGACCGCGCCGCCGCCGGCCGTCGTCTCGACCTCCTGCTGCTCGAGCTCTTCCTGCATCTTCGCCATCTCTTCCTGCATCTGGCGCAGCTGCCGCATCTGCGCCGCCTGCGCCGCGCCGCCGCCGCCCCCGCGGCCCATGCCGCCAAAGCCGCCGTGGCCGCCTCCGCCGCCGCTCTTCTTCTTGCCAGCCTTCATGCCCTTGCCCATGCTTCACTCCTTTTCTATAGAAAGATTTGCGTCTTCGCTCAGCTCGATGATCAGCATCTCCACGAGGATCCCCGGCTGCGCCGACCAGCGGCTCTCGTTGTACAGCTTCGACAGCGCCCGGACCTGCGCCGTGATCCGCTTCTCGCCGATGCCCGCCGTCTGCTCCCGCACCGCCGCGATGTTTTCCAGCGACCGGTTCAGGATCGCCTCCGGCTTGTCGAGGTACCGGACCAGCAGCGCGCTGCGCAGATAATCCACCCAGTCCTCGATGACGCGCCGCGCCTCTTTGCCGTCCTGCATCATCCCGCCGAAGGCCGCCAGCGCCTCCGCCGTGCGCCCGCCGAAGACCGCCGCCGCGAGCAAAGCGATCTGCTCGTCGCCCGGGCTCCCGACCGCCTCCAGCACCGCGCTCCGGTCCAGTGCGCCGCCGGCGGCGACGCAGGCCTCCAGGATCGACAGCGCGTCGCGCACGGAGCCGTCCGCGTTCGCCGCGATCAGCGCGAGCGCGTCCGGCGCCGCCGACAAGCCGAGCTCGGACACGATCCCGCCGAGCCCCTCCGCGATCACGGAGGCGGGCACGCGTTTGAATTCGAAGGAGAGGCACCTGGAACGGATCGTCGCGGGCAGCTTCCCGGGCTCCGTCGTCGCGAGCACGAAGACCGTGTTCTCGGGCGGCTCCTCCAGCGTCTTCAGGAAGGCGTTGACCGCCGCGTTCGAGAGCATATGCACTTCGTCAATAATAAAGACCCGTTTCCTGCCGACCGTCGGCGGGTAGACGGTGACCTGCGTGATCTCGCGGATGTTGTCCACGCCGTTGTTCGACGCCGCATCAAGCTCGATCACGTCGACGAACGTCCCGTCCTGGATCGACCGGCAGTTTTCGCAGACCCCGCAGGGCCGCCCGTCCGCAGCCTCGGCGAGGCAGTTGAGCCCCTTCGCCAACAGCCGCGCCATCGTCGTCTTCCCCGTGCCGCGCGTCCCCGAAAACAGGTAGGCGTGCGGCACGTTGCCCGCCGCGATCTGCGCGCGCAGGACGTTCACCACATGCCGCTGCCCGAGCACCTTGTCAAAGGTGGCCGGCCGGAACCTGCGGTATATCGCCTCGTATGGTCTGTCGCTCATTCTCAATTCTCAACCAGCCTCCCGTGCAGGACCGGGTGCGCCCGCGGCACATGGGATTCCCTGCTTATCGCTGCTTCCTTCCGGACCTGACGAGGTTCACAGGTTCCCATTGCGCGGGACCCGGCCCTGCACGGGGGGCTGCATAGCCCCCCCGGTTTCAGTTTTCCTTGATGGTGAGGATCTCCACCGGGCATTTCCGCACGCAAAGCCCGCACGCGATGCATTTGCTCGGGACCTTCCGGTCGGCCGCCTTCACCATCACCTTGAACGGGCATGCCTCGAGGCACGCGCCGCAGTCCACGCATTTATCCTTGCTGATGCGGTAGACGCCCTTGTCGTCCGCCGTGATCGCCTCGGCCTCACACGCCTTCGCGCACTTGCCGCACTGCACGCACACGACGACCTTCGGCGCTTCGTCCTTCGTCTCGATCCGCAGCGCCGCGAGGTTCTCCCCGCCGTAGTTTTTGTAGTAGGCCTCCGCGCAAGCCACCTCGCACGTCAGGCACATCATGCATTTTTCCGCTTCCGTTACTGCCAATTTCTTCATACAGCTCTCCTCCTTTTGGATATGGTTACACCAAACGCACGCGATGGTACGTCTTTTTCCCTTTGCGGATCAGGATCTGCCCGTCCGGGAAATCCCCTTCCGAAAGCGTCATCTTCGGGTCGGTCACCTTCACGTCGTCGATCAGCAGCCCGCCCTGCTGGATGGCCCGGAACCCCTCGCCGTTCGACGCGACGAGCCCGATCTCGCGGATCAGGTTCACGACGCCGATGCCGCCCTCGCCCCGGATCCGGTCACGATCAATATCCGACGTCGGGATGTTCTCCGAATCGGCGCCGCCGGAGCTGAACAGCGCCCGCGCCGCCTCCTGCGCCTTCCTCGCCTCGTCCTCGCCGTGCACGAGCCGCGTCACCTCGAAGGCGAGCACCTCCTTGGCGTGGTTGATCTCGCTGCCCTCCAGCGAAGCCAGCCGCCCCACCTCCTCCATCGGCAGGAACGTCAACAGCGACAGGCAGTTTTTCACGTCCGCGTCCTCGACGTTGCGCCAGTACTGGTAGAAGTCGTAGGGGCTCGTCTTCGCCGGGTCGAGCCACAGCGCGCCCGCCTGCGTCTTGCCCATCTTCTTGCCCTCGCTCGTCGTGAGCAGCGCGAACGTCATGCCGTACACCTGCGCGCCCTCCTCGCGCCGGACCAGGTCGACGCCGGCCAGGATGTTGCTCCACTGGTCGTCGCCGCCGAACTGCATCGTGCACCCGTAGCGCCGGTAGAGCTCGAGGAAATCGTACGACTGCATGAGCATGTAGTTGAGCTCGAGGAACGAAAGGCCTTTCTCCATGCGGGCGCGGTAGCACTCGGCACGCAGCATATTATTCACCGAAAAATGGCGCCCGATATCGCGGATGAAATCGATATAATTGAGATCGAGCAGCCAATCCGCGTTGTTGGCGAGGATGGCCTTGCCGTCGGAAAAGTCGATGAAGCGCTCGAAGAGCTTCACGAATTTGCGCCCGTTTTCGGCGATCTGCTCGCGCGTCATCATCTGGCGCATGTCCGTGCGGCCGGACGGGTCGCCGATCATCGTCGTGCCGCCGCCGACGAGCACGATCGGCACGTGGCCGAAGCGCTGCATCCACATCATGACGATGCCCTGGATGAAATGCCCGACGTGCAGGCTGTCCGCCGTCGGGTCAAACCCGACGTAAAACTTCACCTGCTCCTGGCCAAGGATCCGCCGCACCGCCTCCGCGTCCGTAGACTGCCGGAAAAACCCCCGCTCCTCAAGCACATCATAAACATTCAACAATTTCTTCTCACTCAACAATAATCACCAATCCAATCAATTAAATTCTCAATTCTCAATTCTCAATTACTTAAGGCTATAAAGCCGGTCCCCCGCGTCCCCGAGCCCGGGCACGATGTACGCAAACTCGTTCAAATGGCTGTCCTTCGCCGCGATGTAGATGTTGACGTCCGGGTGCGCCTTGCTCAGCACCTCGATGCCCTCGGGCGCCGCGATGAGGCAGACGAAGCTGATGCGCTTGCCGCCGCGCTGTTTGATGAAATCGACCGCCGCCGCCGCGCTGCCGCCCGTCGCGAGCATCGGGTCGAGCACGATGATCTGCCGGTTTTCGATGTCCTCGGGCAGCTTGCAATAATACTCGACCGGCAGATGCGTCTCGTGGTCGCGGTACAGGCCGATGAAGCCGACCCGCGCCGCCGGCACGAGGTCGAGGAAGCCGTCCACCATGCCGAGCCCCGCGCGCAGGATCGGGACGATGCACAGGCTCGGCTCCTTCAGCATCTTCACCGTCGTCTTCGCGATCGGCGTCTCGATCTCGACGTCCTGGAGCGGCAAGTCGCGCGTCACCTCGTAGCCCATGAGCAGCGAGATCTCCTTCACGAGCTGCCGGAAATCCTTCACCCCCGTGTCCTTGTCGCGCAGCAGCGCCGTCTTGTGCTGGATCAGCGGGTGGTCGAAAACGTATACATTATTCATATTGCAATGCTCCTCTCATTCCACAGCGCCTCCGGTTCATAGCATTTCGTCCAATTCTTCCACGCGGCGCCCGTGCCGGCCGCCCGCCCACTCGGTCGTGAGCCAGATGCCGATGTAGCGCAGCGCGTCGGCCGGCTCCGTGAAGCGCCCGCCGAGCGCGAGGATGTTCGCGTGGTTGTGCTCGGCCGCGAGCCGCGCGTACTCGTCCGACGTGGCGACCGCGCAGCGGATGCCCTTCACCTTGTTCGCCGCCATGCACATCCCGATGCCCGTCCCGCAGAACAGGATGCCGCGCCCGCAGTCGCCCGAAGCGACCGCCTGCGCGCATTTTTGGGCGAAAACCGGGTAGTCGACCGATTCCTCGCTGTCCGTCCCGAGGTCCACCACCTCGTGACCCTGTGCCAAAAGCGCCCGCTTCACCTCCTCCTTCAATGAGAAGCCGCCGTGATCCGACGCCAAAGCAATCTTCATCGCTGTATCCTCCCGCACTCTATTCTATCAAACTTTCACGATATTGTAACCCGCCGCTTTCATCATCCGGTTCATCACCGCGAAGCCGAGCCCGTCCGCCATCGGCAGCGCCCCCGCGAGGATGAGGTCCACGCCCTCCCGGTCCAGCGCGCGCAGCCGCGCGAAAAAATCATGCGCCGCGCGCATATACGCCTCTTCTTCGAATAACATCACGCCGACCCGGCGCCCGATGCCCTCGTTGAGCGTTTTGAGGCGCCCGATCTCGGATTCGACCTTCTCCCGCGCGCCCTCGATGACGAGCATCTCGGCCTCCGGCGCGTAGTGGCGGTATTTCATGCCGGGCGCCTTGGGGGCCGCGCCCTCTTCGCCGCCGCCCTCCCGGGCGTCCGTGACGTCCACCCCCAGCACATTGGAGAGGTCGTAGGCCGTGACGTACCCCGGGCGCAGCACCGCGGGGGGCGAGGCCGTCATGTCCACCACCGTCGACTCGATCCCGATCCGGCAGTCCGGCCCGCGCAGCACCGCGTCGGGGGCCAGGCCCGCGCCCGGCCGGGCGCCCTCGAAATCCGCCAGGACGTGCGCCGCCGCCGTCGGGCTCGGCCGCCCCGAGGGGTTCGCCGACGGCGCCGCGACCGGCGACCCCGCCGCACGGATGAGCGCCCGTGCGATGTCCGAGTCCGGCAGCCGCACGCCGACCGTCGCCAGCCCGCCCGTCGTCACGCCCGGCACCTCGGGCCTTTTCTCCACGATCATCGTGAGCGGCCCCGGCCAGAACGCGTCGGCGAGCCGCACCACGTCCGGCGCGACCGCGGGCGTGAGCAGCCCGATGTCGCTCGCCCGCGCGATGTGCACGATGCTCGGGTTGTCGGCCGGCCGCCCCTTGACCGCGTAGATCCGGCGCACAGCCTCCTCGTTGAAAGCGTCCGCCCCCAGCCCGTACACCGTCTCCGTCGGGAACGCCACGATGCCGCCGCGCCGCAAAACCGCCGCCGCCGCCTGGATGCCCTCGCCATTTGGTTCAAATATCTGTGATGTCATTGATGTCATTCTTCATCTGATCCGCTTTGTCGCTCGTGATCAGCCCGTCGATGACCTCGTCCATATCCCCGTCCAGAAATGCCGGCAGCTTGTACAGCGTCATCCCGATGCGGTGGTCGCTCACGCGCCCCTGCGGGAAATTGTACGTGCGGATGCGCTCGCTGCGGTCCCCCGTGCCGACCATCGACCGGCGCGTGTCCGCGAGCTCCTTGTTTTGCTCCTGCAGCGCGAGGTCGTACAGCCGCGCGCGCAGCACCTTGAACGCCTTTTCCTTGTTTTTGATCTGGGATTTTTCGTCCTGGCACGACACCACGATGCTCGTCGGCACGTGCGTCAGCCGCACCGCTGAATCCGTCGTGTTCACCGACTGCCCGCCGTTGCCCGACGAGCGGAACACGTCCACGCGCACATCGTTCGGATCAATCTCGACCTCGACGTCCTCCACCTCCGGCAGCACCGCCACCGTCGCCGCCGACGTGTGGATGCGCCCCGCCGCCTCCGTCTCCGGCACGCGCTGCACCCGGTGCACCCCGCTCTCGTATTTGAGCCGCGAATACGCGCCCTTCCCGCGGATCATGAGCACCGCCTCCTTGGTGCCGCCGAGCTCCGTGTCGTTCAGGTCGAGGATCTCCGTCTTCCACCCGCGCCGCTCCGCGTACCGCATATACATGCGCAAAAGGTCGCTGCCGAACAGCGAGGCCTCCTCGCCGCCCGTCCCCGCGCGCACTTCGAGGATCACGTTCTTGTCGTCGTTGGGGTCCTTGGGCAGCAGCAGGGCCTTGAGGGACTCCTCGCCCTCCTCGATCTTCTGCTTCAGCTCGGACAGCTCGTCCTTGAACAGCTCGCGCTCGTCCTCCTCCATCCCGCCGCCGTTCAGCAGCTCCTCCGTCTCCAGGAGCGCCTGCTTGTTCTGCTTGTACGCGCCGTACTCCTTCACGACGGGCTCGAGCTCGCCCATCTCCTTCACGATCTTCTGCCATTCCGGCTGATTGGAAATCACGGCAGGGTCGGAAGCCTGCCGTGAAAGGTCGTCGTATTTTTCAAGTATGAAGTCTAACTTGTCAAACAAGGTCGATTACAGATTGTATTTGTTCTTGAATTTCTCGACGCGACCGCCGCGATTGATGAACTTCTGCTGGCCCGTGAAGAACGGGTGGCACGCGGAGCAGACGTCGAGCCGGATCTCGTCCTCCGTCGACTGCGTCTCCCACGAATTGCCGCAGGCGCAGGACACCTTCGTGGTCTTGTATTCCGGATGGATTCCCTGTTTCATTTTCTTCCTATACTTCCTTCCTCAATATGATCTGCCGCGCACGGCAGTATTCGTGCGCTATCATTCCGCCGCCGAAACGGCAGCCTTTATATATTACACAAAACCCCCGCGCAATGCAAGGGGTTTTGATTTCAATAATTTTCCAAGCGCCCGCTGCTACGCGAGCACTTTCTTCAGCGCCACCGTCTTCAGCTGCGAGTACTCCTCCAGCGTGACGCTGGCGCCCTCGTAGCCGATGCCGCTCTTCTTGTGGCCGCCGAAGGGGTGGAGCGAGAAGCGGTAGTTGCCGGTGCCGTTCATCACGAGCGTGCCGCACTCCATCTCGGTCGCCGCCCGCATCGCCTTCTTCACGTCCACCGTGATGATGCCGCCGCCCAGCCCCGTCTCGGGCAGGTTCGCCAGCTCGATCGCCTCGTCGAACGTGTCGTAGCCGATCACGGGTATGACGGGCCCGAACACCTCCATGTCCCGCGCGATGTCCATCGCCGGCGTCACGTCGTCCAGGACCGTCGGCTCGAAGAACGCGCCGTTGCGCCCGCCGCCGCAGACGAGCCGCGCGCCCTGCGCGATGGTCAGCTCCACCTGCTGCGCCACCGTCACGGCCGCCTCCTCGCTGACCAGGGGCCCCATGAACACGTCCGGATCGAACGGGTCGCCGACCTTAACCTCCGCGACCGCCGCCGCCAGCAGGCGCACAAACTCGCCCCGCACCTTGTTGTCCACGACGAAGCGCTTCGGGGCGCAGCACGTCTGCCCGCTGTTGCTGAGCCGCCCGCCCACGGCCTCAGAGATCGCCAGCTCCAGGTCGGCGTCGTCGCATATGATCGTCGCGTCGTTGCCGCCCAGCTCCAGCATGACCCGCGTCAGGTTCGGCGCCGCCGCCTTCGCGATCTCCACGCCGGTCTTCACGCTGCCGGTCAGGCTGACCGCGTTGATCTTCGGCGAGCCGGCCAGCCACGCGCCGACCGTGGAGCCCCGCCCCGTCACGCACTGCGCCGCGTTCGCGGGGACGCCAGCCTCCAGCAGGTGCTCCGTGAAAAGGATGTTGTCCAGCGGCACGTCCGTCGTCGGCTTGACGATCACGGCGTTCCCCATGAGCAGCGCCGGGATGGCCTTGAACGCGTAGAGCTGCGCCGGGTAGTTGAACGGCACGATGCAGACCGCGACGCCGAGCGGCTCGCGCATCGTGAAAGCGAAGTCCCTCTCGACGCCCGCCTCCGTGCCGAGGGCGAAGCTCTCCCCGCCCAGGCCGCGCGCCTTCTCTGCGAAGATGCGCGAGATGTCCACCGTGTTGTCCACGTCGGCGAGGCTCGCCCCGTAGGGCTTCCCGATGGTCTCGGCCATGAGCTTGGCGTACTGCTCGCGGTTCTGCGCCATCAGATCCGTGAACCGGTAGACGGTCGAGATCCGCTCGTGCAAAGGCACCTTCCGCCACGTGCGGAAGCCCTCGCGCGCCGCGTCCACCGCCCGCTCCACGTCCTCGAGCGTCGCATTGGGCACGGTGTCGACCACCGCCCCCGTCGAGGGGTTGACAACCTCGAGCACCGCGCCGTCGGAAGCGTCGACCCGCTCCCCGCCAATGATCATCTTCATCGCATCTTCCTCCTTTAATAGATCGTGCGCGCCACCGCCTACACCAGCGCGATGGTCTTCAATGTATCGGAAGGATCGTCGGCGATCCGCCGGATCTCGTCCGGCAGCTCGTCAAATCCAATGATTTTCGTAATAATATTTGCCGCGTCGATCGCGCCCGAGTCGATGAGCTCGATCGCCTCCGGGAACTCCCCGGCGCTGTCGCGCGAGCCGTAGATGATGAGCTCCCGGCGCGTGATCAACGGCGTTTCTATCGTCGGCAGCTTGCTCGGCCAGCCCGTCAGCGAGATGCGGCCCGTATAGGACGCGAGGTGCACCGTGTTTTCGACGCCCCGCGCCGACCCGGAGATTTCAAAGACCGTCTCAGCCCCGCGGCCCTGCGTGATCTCCTTGACCTCATCGACCGGCGCGCTGCCGTCCGACAGGATCGTGTGCCCTATGCCCAGGCCGCGCGCGGCCTTGAGCCGGCTCTCCAGGATGTCCACCAGGATCGGGATGACGCCGAGGTGCTTCAGGTAGAGCGCCGTCAGGACGCCGATCGTCCCGGCGCCGATGACCACGGCGTGCTCACCCGCCACCGCCTGCACCCGGTGCACGCCGTGGGTCGCGATCGTCAGCGGCTCCACGAAAGCCGCGTACGCCCAGGGCATCCCCTCCGGCTTTCTGTGCAGCAGGTCCTCGGGGTGCGTCACGTACTCGCTCATCGTCCCGTCCGTGTGCACGCCGAGGCACTGTAGGTGCTCGCAGCAGTTGCGCTGCCCGCGCGAGCAGGGGTAGCAGGAGCCGCAGTACAGGTAGGGCTCGATGATCACCGCGTCGCCCGGCCGGAACCGCGAGTCACCGACCGTCTCCACGACTTCTCCGGCGGCCTCGTGGCCGAGCGTCAGCGGCAGGCCCAGCGCCTGCCCCTTCCCGAGGAAGGAGTTGACGTCGGATCCGCAGATGCCCGCGGAGCGGATGCGGATGAGCGGCCGGCCTGGCGCCGGCCTGGGCGCCGGGACATCTCGTATGACGATCTGCCCCGGCGCGTCCAGGATCACAGCTTTCACTTTTGCTTGTACTCCGTGCAATACAGATTCAGGCATGCGTCCATGAATTTTGCGCCGTCGGCGAAGCCCGCCACGCCCTGCTCGGATTCAAAGTCCTCGATCATGGCCTCATACGAATCCCACGTCATGATCCCGATGCCGTCGAACGGGATCGGGTCGCCCTGCTTGCCCTGCACATCCTCGTTGATCAGGAAGACCTGATAGTTTTTCGCGTTTTTCCACGATTTCCCGAACGGCGTGTGGCCCTCCAGCCACCGCTTCTCAAACTCCTCGCGCGTCTGCCCGGGCTTCATCTTGATGAGGCTGATGATGTTCACGTCTGCCATGGTACTATGCTCCTTTCCGCTTGTTTCTACCAGTCGCCCGGCATATACTCTTCCACATTCTCGATCGTCACCTTCGGGATCGGGAGCCAGTTGTCGTACGGGTCCAGCTGGGCCGGGGGCTTGATGCCCTCCGCGATGATCTTGTCGACCAGATCCGCCGTCTGCACCATCGAGCGCGTCGGGGACTGCAGCGTCGTCGCGTCGATCTGCCCGCTCTGCACGCCCGCCAGGCCGTCGCGGCTGCCGCCGACGCCGACGATATAGACGTCGTCCGGCGCATAGCCGCTCTCCTCGAGCGCGAGCGCGGCGCCGACCGCCGAATAGTCCTCATGCGCGTAGACCGCCTTGATCTTGTCGCCGTACTTCGTGATCATGTCGTTCATGACCGAGATCGCCTTCTCCTTCTGGGAGTCGGTGTTGATGATCTGCAGGATCTCGAACTTGCCGTCCGTGTCGAGCTCCGCAAGCCTGTCCTCGAAGCCCTGCTGGCGCTTGACCGTCGTGTCCTGCCCCGGCGCCGTCGTCAGCATGATGATGCCGCCGCCGTCCGGGAGGTTGTCATAGACGAGCTCCGCCGCCTCGTTGCCGTGGATGATGTCGTCCGGGCCGCTGTAGCCGACCATGAGATCCTCGTCCTCCGGCAGGCATTTGATCGTCTCGTTGAGCACCGGGATGCCCGCGTCGAACGCCTTCTGGTAGGCCGGCGAGCAGGCCGCCGAGTCGATCGGCATCGAGATGATGACGTCCACGCCCATCGCGACCGCCTCCTCGACGCATTTCGCGTTCTCCGTCGCGTCCAGCTTGCCGTCCATCAGCGTGTAGTCCCAGCCGCGCGCCTTGGCCTCCGCCTCGAGCGACGCGGCCATCGCCGCGCCGTACGGTGCGCCCGTGCCGAACACCTGGAACACGACCTTCGGCGCGTCGCCGCTCGCCGTGGCCGCTGCCTCCGCCGAACCCCCCTCCGCTGCGGCCGCGCTGCTCCCGCCCGCCGCCGAGCTGCTGCCGCCGCCTCCGCAAGCCGCCAGCGAGAAGCCGACGACCAGCATCAAACACAACAGCACCGCCAACATTTTTCTCTTTCTCATAGTATCCTCCTTCTCCAATCTGTACTCTTCCTATATTTATAATTTTGCAATAACGGACGTCACTTGAACTGGTTCCTGCGGATGGTCACGGCGTCGATCGCGAGGATCACGATGAGCAGCGCGCCCGTGATGATCGTGCTGAGGTCCGGCGGGAATTTCAGCAGCCGCATCGCGTTCTGCAGGCTGATGATGAACAGGTAGCCGAAGAACGCCTTCGTGATCGAGCCCTCGCCGCCGGACAGGCTGATACCGCCGATGAGCACCGCCGTGATGACCGCGAGCGCCGTCTGCTCGCCGATGTGCCCCGACGCGATGTTGTAGCGCGCGGCCGTCATGACGCCCGCGATGGACGAGAGCAGGCCCGTCAGCGTGAAGACAAGGACGCGCACGCGGTCGACCCGGAGGCCGACGTATTCCGCGGCGAAGCGGTTGCCGCCCACCGCCATGATGGATCTGCCGAAATAGCATTTCTGCAGCACAAATTCAAATACAACAACGAGGGCGATGAACAGATAGATGACGAGGTTGATGCCGCCAATCATCGTGTCCGCTACGTAGAGGAACGACTTGTTTGTGCCCGGCACGCTCTGGCTCTCCGTGACGACGTAGACGATGCCGTTCATCAGGCCCATCGTGCCCAGCGTGATCGGCAGGCTGCTGACGCCCGACTTGACGACGAGCGCGCCGTTGAGGAAGCCCGCGAGCGTGCCGATGCCGATCGACGCGAGGATGGCCGGCAGGATGCCGTACGGCTGCAGGTAGATGGAGACGCAGCAGCTGACGGACATGATGGCACCGACGGACAGGTCGATCTCGCCGAGGATGATGAGCATGGCCATGCCGATGGCCACCATGCCCTCGATCGAGAGGTTCTGGAAGATGATCTTGACGTTGTTCGCCGTGATGAAGCCCGGGTTGATCGCCTGGACGATGACGAACAGCGCGACGATGAAGACAAAGATCCGGTTGTCCGAAATCGCCTGGCGGTAGTTGATCTGCCGGAGCCTGCCCTTCATGCCGCCAGCCCCCCGGGGTTCCTCGCCGCGGCCCGCTGCTGCCACGCGTCCAGCGTCAGGGCGACGAGGATGAGCGCGCCCTTGACGATGCTCTGCCAGTCGTGCTTGATGTCCATGAGGATCATGCCGGTCAGGATGACCTGCAGCATCAGCACGCCGATGACGGTCCTCAGCGCGCTGCCCTTGCCGCCCGCAATCGACACGCCGCCGAGCAGCACCGCCGTCAGCGCGCTGAACTCCAGCCCGACGCCGGAGATCGGGTAGCCTGAGCCGACGCGCGACGTCTGCAGGATCGCGCCGATGGCGACGCAGATGGAGCAGATGACCATCGAGAGGATCGTCGAGCGGTTTTTGTTGATGCCGGCAATCTCGGCCGCCTCCGGGTTGACGCCCTGGAAAAACAGGCTGCGCCCGAATTTCGTCTTGAAGAGCACGACCTGCAGGACGATGGCGGCCGCGAAGAACACGTAGACGTACGTCGGGATGCCGAGGAAGGCGCTGTTGGAGATCTTCTCGTAGAAGGTCCCCGGCACCGTCATGATCGTCGGCGAGTAGAGCAGCGCCGCGCCGGCCCAGACCGACATCGTCCCGAGCGTGACGATGATGGAGTTGAGCCGGAACCGCGTGACGAGGAAGCCGTTGAGCGCGCCGACGCCGACCGCGAGCACGATCGGCACGATGAGGCCGAGCCACGGGCTCGTGTTCTGCATCTTGACGCTCACGACGCACATCAGCGAGAAGACGGAACCGACGGAGAGGTCGAGGTTGCCCCCGATGACCACGACGGACAGCCCGATGGCGACGATGCCGCTCGTCGCGACCGTCTTGAGGATGTTCAACACCGTGCGCTCGTTGAGGAATTCCGGCACCACGGCCGCGCAGATGAGGAAGACCACGACCAGGATCACGAGCTGCGTTTGGGAGCGGATGAACTGCAACGGCCTCATGCCCCCACCCCCCTCTTGTCACTGCGTATCGCGCAGGGCAGGATGTTGCCCATGTTGACGTCCTCGTCGGAAAACTCGCCGCGCACCACGCCCTTCGACAGCACCACGGCCCGGTCCGCGATATAGCAGATCTCCTCCATCTCCGAGGAGACGAGCACGATCGACGTCCCGTTCTCCGCGAGCTGCCGGATCAGCCGGTAGATCTCGTCCTTGCTGCCCACGTCGATGCCGCGCGTCGGGTCGTTGAGGATCATGATCTCCGGCCCTACGGCCAGCAGCCGCGCGATGATCGCCTTCTGCTGGTTGCCGCCCGAGAGCGACGTGATCGGGATCCGCGGAGAGGACGTCTTCACGCCAAGCTTCTCGATGAGCGCTTCGGCCTCCCGCAGCTCCGTGCGCTTGTCCGCCCCCGCCCGCTTCACGCAGTGGAACAGCCAGATGGCGAGGATGTTCAGGTAGACCGGCATCTCCGGGAACAGCGCCTGCGTCTTGCGCTCCTCCGGCAGATAGACGATGCCCTTCTCCAACGCGTCGATCGGGCTGCGGATCGCGATCTGCTCCCCCTTCAGGTACAGGTCCTTCGTCCTGGCCGGCCAGAGGTTGAACAGGCTCTTGATGAGCTCATCCTTGCCCGACCCAGTCAGGCCCGCGATGCCCAGCACCTCCCCTTTGTAGAGCTTGATGCTGAAGTCCTCGATCCGGTTTTTTATGGACAGGTTCCGGATCTCGAAGATCACCTCGCGGCGGTCGATCCGGCGCTTCTCGAATTTGTGGATCGAATGGCCCAGCATCAGCGCGATCAGCTCGTCCTCGTCGAAATCCTTGCGCTCGATGCACGCGACGTTGCGCCCGTCCCGGAACACCGTCACGCGGTCGGCGATCTCGAAGACCTCCTCCAGGTGGTGCGAGATGAAGATGACGCTCACGTCGTGCTTTTTCAGATTTTCAATGATCTTGTATAGCTTCTCGATGTCGATGCGCGTAAGCGACGACGTCGGCTCGTCCATGATGACGACCTTCGTGCCGTACACCGAGACCGCTTTGATGATCTCGACAAACTGCTTCTCCGCGACGGTCAGGTTGTCCAGCCGCGCGCGCGGGTTGATGTCGATCTCGTACTCCTGGAGCATCTCCCGCACGGCGCTGGCCATCGCCGCGAAGTTGACGACGCCCGCTTTGCTTCTGATCTGCCGGCCCATGAAGATATTTTCCGTCACGGAGAGCTTCGGGAAGTTCGAAAGCTCCTGGTAGATGATCGATATGCCGTACCTCTGCGAATCCGCGACGGAGGCGATCGCCGCCCTCTCGCCGCCGATCACAAGCTCGCCGGACGTCATCTGGTGCACGCCGGACAGGATCTTCATCAGCGTGGACTTGCCCGCGCCGTTCTCCCCAACGATCGCGTGGACCTCCCCTTTGCGCACCTCGAAATCCACGTCGTCGAGCGCGACCGTGTTTTGGAAGACCTTGCGGACCTTCCGCGCCTCTATGTAGATTTCGCTATTTGTCCCAGTCATACAGGTGCTTGAACTCCTCCTTGAAATGGATCTTCCACTCGTTCGTAGGCCCGGCCATCACCGCGTGCGTCGAGCACAGGTAGCCCGGGCTCACGCACATCGAATGGTAGCCCCTCGGGATCAGCTCGAGGTCGCCGTCCCGCGCGGCATAGGCGTGGTCGAGCTGCCCCTCGTCGTCGCACAGCCAGATGAGCGCAAACCCCTCCGGCGGGTCGAAGTGGAACAGGTAGACCTCCTCCAGCAGGCTCTCGTCGTCCGAGTCGGTATCGTGCTTGTGCGGCGGGAAGCTCGACCAGTTGCCCTCCGGCGTGTACACCTCGTAGATCATGAGCTTCGTGTCTATGCCCTCGGGGATCAGGTCGTAGATCGTGCGCTCCGTCCTGCCGGTCCCGCGCCGCGCGCCCGGGATGCTCCCCGCGGGGATGTGCGCCACCGCCGCCAGCCGCCCCCCGGCCGGGGTCTCCGACACGGAGATCTTCACATCCGTGCGCGCCTTCACCTCGTAGCGCGCCCCCGGGGGGATGAGCGCCACGTGCGGCGAGGAGCCGGGTTCGATCCGGTCCCGCGCCCCGGCGCCGGCAAAGGTCTCGCCGCCCGCCGTGATGTCGCAGCGCCCGTACAGCACCGTGATGCCGGTTTCCTTTCCTTCCGCCTCGCCGGCAAAGGTTTCGCCGGGCGCCAGGTCCCGGACTTGGAAATCCAGCCACGTGAGCGAGCACGCCACCTCGGGGTTGTCCTTCGCCTTGATCAGATACTCCGCCATACGCCCTCCCGGTCCGCTACGCCAGATACTGCCCGATGACTGCGCTGACCTCCGCGTACGTCTTTTCGACGCCGTCGTTCAGCCCGTCGATTTCCCCCACGATGCGGCCCTCCCGGAACACGCAGATCCTGCGCGCCAGCTTGATCAGCTCCGGCATGTCCGAAGAGATCAGGATGACCGCCTTGTTTTCCTTCTTCGCCATGTCCCAGACGATCTGGTGGATGTACTCCTTCGCGCCGACGTCGACGCCGACGGTCGGCTCGTCCACGATCAGGATGTCGCACTGCGCCGCCAGCCATTTGGCCATGCTCACCTTCTGCTGGTTGCCTCCGGACAGGTGGTTGACGGTCTGCCGGATGCCCGTCGTCTTGATGGCCAGCTTGTCGACCATCTCCCGGCAGATGTCCTGCTCGGGCTTCTGCGGGATCAGGCGCAGCTTCGACGCGATGCGGTGCCATACCGTCACGCCGATGTTGTCCTGCAGGTCCGCGATGAGGATGAGCCCCTCCTCCTTGCGGTTCTCGGACACATAGCCGATCTTGTACTTCTCCAGCGCCGTGCGCATATGCGGGATATGCGCCTCCTTCCCTTCTATATAGATGCTCCCGGCGTCCTTGCGGAACACGCCGAGGATCGTCTTGGCAAGCTCCGTCCGCCCCGAGCCGACGAGTCCGTAAAACCCGAGGATCTCGCCGCGGTGCAGCCGGAAGCTGATGTCTTCGAAATTGTTTTCCAGCGTATACCCCTGGACCTCCATGACCACCTCGTCCTTCTTCACGTCGAGGAAGCCCATGAATTTGTCAAGCACGATCTCGCGGCCGACCATCATCGTCACGAGGTCGCTTTTCTTCACATTATTGTTATTTTCGATGGTGCCGACGAGCTCGCCGTCGCGCAGCACCGAGATGCGGTCGCTGATCTTCAGCACCTCCTCGAGCTTGTGGGACACGAAGATGACGACCGTCCCGCTCTCCTTGAGCCGCCCGATGATCTTGAACAGGTTCTCGGCCTCGCTCTCCGTGAGGGACGCGGTCGGCTCGTCGAGCATGATGATGGACGCGTCGAGCGCGAGCGCCCGCGCGATCTGGATCAGCTTCTTCTGTGCGACCGTCATCTTGCGGACGACGTCCGTCGGCTTCACCTCGAGCTCCACCATGTCCAGGTACTGCTGCGTGAACGCGTTCGCCTTGTCCCAGTTGATGAAGCCGCGCGACGCGAAGTTTTTCAGCTGGTCGAGGATGATGTTCTCGGCGACCGTGCTCTCGGGGATGACCTGCACCTCCTGGTGCACGTAGCCGATGTTGTGGTCGATCGCCTCGCGGCTGTTGCGGAAGCGCACCAGCCCCCCGTCCACGCGGATCTCCCCGCCGTCCGGCTGGTAGTCGCCGCTGATGACCTTGATGAGCGTGCTCTTCCCCGCGCCGTTCTCACCCAGGAGCGTGTGGACCTCCCCGTTGTGGAACGTGACGGAGACGTCCTGCAGGGCCTTGACACCGGGAAACTCTTTGCTGATGTTTTTCAGTTCAAGCATGAAGCAGCCTTTCCTCCCAGCCCGGGTCGCACGGCGGCGACCCGGGCCGGATCCGTCAAAAACTCACGCCGCCGGCGGATCGAGGACGTCCGTCTCGATCGTCGCGATCCAGTCCATCGTCAGGTCGATGAGCTCCTGGTTGAACGTGTCGACGTTGTCCTTGTCGACGATCATATGCGCGCCGTACTGGTAGTAGCTGCCTTCCTTCGGCGTCCAGCCCGCCTTCAGATAGTTGAGCAGGACGAGGGGCGAATACCCCATGTGGAACGCGTTCTGCGAGGACGTTCCGTCGAAGGTGCCGTCCTTGATCGCCTCGAGGCAGATCTCGTCCGTGTCGCGGCCGATGAAGTAGATGTGCTTCTGGTCCGGGTTCTTCTCATAGAGCTCCCGGAGCACGGGCACCGAGCCGTCCGTCGGGTTCGTGTCCGTGGACAGGATGCCGTCGAGGTTGGCGAGGTTCGCCGCGATCGCCTGCTCCATCTTCTGCTGCGCGTCGTCCGGCTGGCTCATGTCGGAGACGACCTGGAGCACTGTCACGCCGCGCTCCGCGAAGACCTTCTCCGCCGCCTCTTTGCACTTCTGCGCATTGAGGTCGCCGAGGCTGCCGACCGCGAGGATGACGTTGCCGTTCTCCACGCCGTTCGCTTCCATGACGTCCACGAGCGCGTTGGCGGCCTGGTCCACGCAGTTGGGGATGTCCGTGCCGCAGTAGAAGCTCGCCGTCGTCGGCTCCGTCGTCGTCGCGCCGAAGTTCACGACCGCGACGCCCTGGCCGACCAGCTCGTCATACAGGCTGTTCGCGCCGCCCGGGTCCGCCGGGAAGATCGCCATCGCGTTGTAGCCGTCCGCCGCGTAGGCGCGGACCAGCTGGTCCTCCTCGCCCTGCGTCCAGTCCGTGCCGACGCCGCGCTCGACCGTGACGCCGTACTCCTCGCCGAAGGCCACCACGCCTTTGTACATCTCATCGAAGAAGGGATGCGCGCCCGCCTGGTACCACATGAACTTCGCACCTTCCGCCGCGACCTTCGCGTCGCCGCCCGTCACGGTGTCCACGATCTCGTCGACGTTGGACGTGTCGGTCGCCGACCCGGACGCCGCCTCGGACCCCGCGTCGCTGCCGCCGCCGCCGCAGGCCGACAGCGTGAAGCCGAAGACCAGCGCCAGGCAGAGCAGGACCGCAATCAGTTTGCTCTTTTTCATTATTGTTGTTCCTCCTCTTGTACTCTCACATTAAACCCTCACACTATTTCCCTTTACAATTGCAATAACGGTTTATCTTGTAGCGGTTCCCCGCTGCAATCCCCGCCTGCCCCCGCGTCAGTTTTTGTAGCGCTCGTTGTACTTCTCGCGCACGACCTCCAGGATGACGGCCGCGATGATGATCGCGCCGAGGAACGAGTTCAGGAAGTAGACGTTCACGTGGAGCATGATGAGCCCGTTCTTGATGATCGTGATGAGGATGCTCGCCGCGCAGACGCCGACCATCGTGACCTTGCCGCCAGACAGCGCCGTGCCGCCGATGACCGCGACGGCGAAGGACATGATCATCCAGTCGTCGCCGATCAGCGGGGAGGCCGCGCTCATCCGCGCGACCGTGAACAGCCCCGCAAAGCCGGCCATGAGCCCGGATAGGATGTTGGCCTGGAGGATGATGCGGTCCGTGTTGATGCCGCTCATCTTGGCGGCCTCGATCGCGCCGCCCGTCGCGAGCAGCTCGCGCCCGAGCACCGAGTATTTGAAGAAGAAACGGAAGAAGACCGCCGAGGCGATCATGATGACGAAGATGAGCGGCACGGTGCCCGCGATGTCGTTTTTTGCGATCCACGTCACGGACGCCGGTATCTTGGAGAACGGGAAGCCCTCCGTCAGCCCCTTCACGAGCCCGCCGAAGATGAAGGACGTCGCCAGCGTCACGATGAACGAATTGATGCGCAGCTTCGTGATGAGGATGCCGTTGAAGTAGCCGCAGCCCATGCCGACCAGCGCGCCGAGGACGACCGCGGCCAGCGGGGGCAGGCCGAGCACCTCGAGGCAGTAGCCCACCGTGATCGCGGACAGGCCGCCGATGCCGGCGATCGACAGGTTCATGCCGCTGACGATGACGACGAACACCTGCGCCATCGCGATGATGTAGTATTCGCTCGACGTCCGGAACACGTTGAAGATGTTGTAGGGCGTGTTGAAGCTGTTGTTGCCGACCGAGAACACGATCCACAGGATGATCAGCGCGCCGACCGAGCTCGACTCGCTCTGCCGCATCAGGAAATTGACGACGCCGCCCTTCAGTTTTCCACCGCTCTCTTCGTGATCCGTCAACCTGGGCATACGCGATTCCTCCCTCACACCTCAGCAAAAACTCAATTGGCCCGGTTCGCTTCGATCGCCTCGATCAGCGTGTCGACGGCTTCCATCTTTGTGTCCGACGTGATGGAAATGCCCGTCGACATGATCCAGCGCCCGCGCTTCCCGAGCGTCGCAATGCAGCCTTTGACCTCCTCCTCGATCGCTTCCGGCGTCCCTTCGCGCAGCGCCTGCTGCGTCGAGATGCCGCCGTAGAAAATCAGCTGCGTGCCTCCGAATTTCTCGGCGAGCTCCTCCCGGGGCATCGCCTCCGGCTGCACGTTGTTGAGCACGTCCACGCCGATCTCGATCATGTCAGGGATGATCGGGCGGATGTCCCCGCAGCTGTGGTAGACGAGCGGCAGCCCCGCGTCCTTGTATACCTTGAAAATCCGCGCCAGCCGTGGCTTGAACAGCTTGCGGAACACATCGGGCGACATCATCATGCTGCTTTGCATCCCGTAGTCGTCGGCCACGCGCCCGCAGTTCACGCCCGCCTCGATGTAGTTTTTTGCGAGCCGCACCTGGTAGTCGGCGATGCCGTCGAGCAGCGCCTCCGCGAAATCCTCATTGACCAGGATGTCCATGAGCCAGTCCGTGTAGCCGCGCAGCGCGCTGGCCCGCTCGTTGAGCCCGAACACCTGGTAGCTGCACACGAGGTGCGTGTCGCCGTACCGCTCCACGAGCGGCCGCACGTATTTCAGCAGGCTCTCGTCGTCGGGGTCCGGGAACGTGTAGCCGGAGAGGTCCCCCGCGCCCGCGAGCGGGTGGTTGACCATGAAGATGCCCTCCTGCTGCATGTCCCAGCCGACGCCCCATTTGTCGTACTCAATGTCGTTTTCGAAATTGCGCCGGCGCTGCTTCCCGAACGGGTCGTCGAGGAACGCGTACACGAAATGATTGTCTATGAAAGGGAGCAGGTCCTCTTCGAACCCCTGCGGGATGCCGAAGCGCTCATACATACGCGGCAGCATCATGGGGGAGAAGTCCAGCTGCACGGGGCGCTTGTCTACTTCCTTGCCGTTGAGCAGATTCAGCATTCGTTCCTTCGGTGTCATCTGTACCCTCTCAATACATGCACCCCCCATATTTATGAAACGCCGTTTATACCGTAACCGATTCCGTAACCGGTAACGAGCCTCCCGTTCCCATCATTTTATTGAATAAAAGCGGCACTGTCAAGCGAATTCTGCCCGCCATTGAGGCCGTCTTTTTGTTTTTCATGCTGTCCTCCGCCCTGTCCGTCATACAAGCAGCCTTTCGGGGTCTATCGGGTAGGCGCCCGCCTCGTGCGCCGTCTCCACCATCGTGAGGAAATTGGCGGCTCTGGTCGGGTAGCCGATCGTGTTCGAGCTGGACAGGATGTGGCCCCCGCCCGCGGAAGCCTTCGCGATGACCCCCCTCGTCTCGCGGGCCACGTCCTCCTTCGTCCCGTAGGGCAGCGTGCGCGCGCAGTCGACGTTGCCCATCAGCAGCACCTTGCCCCCCCAGCGGCGTTTGACGAGGGCGATGTCCATGCCCGCGCCGGGGTCGACGCTCTGGTAGCCGTCGATCGGCATGGCGAAGAAATCGTCCGCAAACTGCATGATGTTGCCGTCCGTGTGCTTCAGGACGAAGACGCCGCGCTCGTGACAGAGGGCGCAGATGCTCTCCATCTGCGGGATCAGGTATTCCCGGATGTGGGCGGGGCTGAAGATCGGGCCGTTGGCGGACGCCCAGTCCGAGGCGATCATCACGCAGTCCACGCCGATCTCGATGTACCTTGCGGCGACCCGCTTTGCGCGGGCCAGGTACAGATCGCAGACCCGGTGCGCCAGCTCCGGGTCGAGGTGGAGGATCTCCATGAATTTGGGGTACCAGCTGCGGTACGAGGGGATGAGGTCCGGCGCCTTCGCCATGAGGAACATCTCGCCGCCGGCGTGGTCGGCCATATACCGGGTCGACTCAAACATCGCATCGTCGAGCGGCCGGGCCAGGCTTTTCTCGAGGGCGTCCAATTCCAAGCGGATGGCCTCGTAGCCCTCGCCCTCTTTTGCGGAGCAGCCCACCTCATGCACAGTGTCGTTTTCGGGTACGTACGCGAAGCGCGCCCACAGGCCGGTCTCCTTGTCGACCTCCTTCCAGCCTTTTTCGCCGACGTCCTCGTAGGCCACCGGGTCCTCCGACGGCGGGTCGAGCTCCGTCGTGACGAGGTCGAGCCCGCTGCCCCTGAACACATCCAGCGTGTCTTTGCACAGCCGCTCCATGAACTCGGCGCGGCGCCCCTCCCGCAGCATCCGCATCTTCGTGTATTTCAGCCAGCCGCCCTCGCCCGTCACGGCTTCGCGCCCGAGGATCTCCGAGGCGACCGGCGACATGATGTGCATCTCGCCCACGGGCACCCTGTCCGGCTCTTTGTGCTGGTAGGCGGCGCGTACGCGCTCCTTGGAATTCACGTCACTCCTCCAGCTGCTTCTTGAAGGCGATCGACTTGAGCTGCGACATCTCCTCGAGCGTGATGCTGACGCCCTCGTTGCCGATGCCGCTCTTCTTGTGCCCGCCGAAGGGGAGATGGTCGAAGCGGTAGAAGCTCGACCCCCCTACGACGACGGTGCCGGCGTCCATCCGGAACGCCGCCAGGAACGCCGTTTTCATGTCCTTTGTGAAGATGCCGCCGTTCAGGCCGTAGACCGACGCGTTGGAGATGGCGAGCGCCTCGTCGAGCGTGTCGAAGCCGATCACGGGCACGACGGGCCCGAAGACCTCCAGGTCGCGGGCGATGTCCATCTGCGGCGTCACGTCGTCGAGGATCGTCGGCTCGAAGAACGCGCCGTCCCGGCCGCCGCCGCAGACGAGCGTCGCGCCCTGCCCCACCGTCATCCTGACCTGCTCCTCGACTTCGATCGCGGCCTGCTCGCTGATGAGCGGGCCCGTATAATACGCCTCGTCGTACGGGTCGCCGACCTTGATTTCGGCGAAGGCCGCTTTGAGCTTTTCCACGAACCCGGCCCGCACCTTGTTGTGCACGAGCCAGCGTTTCGGGGCTGCGCAGGTCTGCCCGCCGTTGTGCAGGCGGCCGAAGACGGCCTCCCCTGCGGCGGCGTCCAGATCCGCGTCGTCCATGACGATCACGCCGTCGTTGCCGCCGAGCTCGAGCATCACCTTCGTCAGGTTCGGGGCAGCCGCCTTTGCGATCTCGACGCCCGTGCGCACGCTGCCGGTCAGGCTGACCGCGTCGATCTTCGGCGAGCCGGCCAGCCACGCGCCGACCGTGCTGCCGCCCCCGGTGATGCACTGCAGCGCTTTCGGGTGCACGCCCGCCTCGAGCAGGAGCTGCGAGAGGAAGAGCGTGTCGAGCGGGGCGTCGCTCGTCGGCTTGGCGATGACGGCGTTGCCCATGAGCAGCGCCGGCACGACCTTGTTCGTATAGAGGTTTGCCGGGTAGTTGAACGGCACGACGCAGACGACGACGCCGAGGGGCTCGCGCACCGTGAAGACGACGTCGCCGCGGATCGACGGCTCGGAGTCGAGCGCCAGCGTCTCCCCGCCGACGTTGCGCGCCTTCTCGCAGAAAAACCGCGTCAGCTGTGCGCACCCATCCGCTTCCCCGAGGCACGAGCGGTACGTCTTGCCCGTGCTGTCGCAGAGGATCTTTGCGTACGCCTCGCGGCGGCCCGCGACGAGATCCGCGAAGCGGTAGAGGATCTCAATCCGCTCGTACAGCGGCACGCTGCGCCATAGGGGGAAGCCTTCCCGCGCCGCGTCCACGGCCTCCTCCACATCCTCCCGCGTGGCGGCGGGCACCGTGTCGACCACCGCACCCGTCGCCGGATTGATGACATCCAGCGCGGATCCGTCCCGCGCATCCGCCGGCTTCCCGTTCAAGATCATCTTCATCGCCAACCTCCTTCTCTGTGATTGTTATTGGAAAATGCCCCTCATACCGTGTAGGAGGCGCGTTCTATGATGCTGTCCTGCACTTCTTTGGAGAGCGCGATGAAGTAGGCGGACAGGCCGCCGAGCCGCACGCGCAGGCTTTTGTGGTCCATGGGGTGGGCCTGGGCGTCGCGGAGCTCTTCGTCGCTGACGCCGGTGACCGTGAGCATGATGCCGCCGAGGTCGAGGAAGGCGCGGATGAGGCCGACCATGCGGAGCAGGCCGGCTTCGCCCTCGACTTCGTTGCGGTTCACCTTGATGTCGAGCGGGGCGCCGAGGCTGTAGCCGCGCATGTCCGGCTTCGAGGCGGAGCGGATCGCGGCCGTCGGGCCGATGCGGGCGGCGTCGAGGTTCGGCGAGATGTTCGAGGCGACGGGCGCCTGCGACGGGCGGCCGTCCGCGCTCGCGCCGACGTCCCAGCCCCATTTGGCGAAAAACTCAAAGGTGGCGACGCCCTTGCCGAGCAGGATCTTCCCCTTGTACTCCTCCTGCAGCTTTGCGACGATGGCGGAAAAATCGTCGAGCAGGCGCTCCGCGATGCTGTCCGCGTAGTCGTCGTCGTTCCCAAACTTCGGCACGCCGTTCACAAGCCTCTGGCGGAGGATTTCCGCGCCTTCGAAATTTTCGCGCAGCGCGCGCGACAGCTCCCCGAGCGTGAGCAGCCCCTCTTCGTACACGGCCTGTTTGATGGCCGCGAGCGAATCGACGCAGTTGGCGAAGCCGCAAAGGAACATCCCGAAGATATGGTACCTGGCGCCCCCCTTCGAATACTCGAGCCCGCGCGCGACGCAGTCGTCCATGAAGGCGCTCGCGAGCGTCGACGGCGCGATGTCGGCGCGGAACGGGTGGTGCTCCACGCGCATCGCCACCTCCGTGCGCGCCGCCTCGGCGAGCAGCGCGAGGAAGCCGGCGTAGAAGTCCTCCCATGTCCCATAGGCGTCCAGCGGGGGCACGGCCTTCCACTCCCGCCTCCCGCGCACGAGGCTGCAGCCGTCCTGCAGCTGGTACTCGAGCAGCTGCAGGAGCTGCGGCATGCAAAACCCGAAGTCCGTCTTGCCCGGAATGATCGCCTCCCAGCAGCCGTCGTTTGAATAGCCGCGCGCGTCCTCCACCGGCACGCCGAGCCGCTGGAGCCCGTCGACGATGACCTCGTCGTTGTAGATGACCGGTTCGCTCGAGCCGCGCCGCAGGATATCCGCGCACAGCCGGTACAGCTCGTCTTGGCTCCCCGGGTGGAAGCGCACCGACATCACGGGCGACACGAGCTCGAGGAAGGCCCACTGCCGGAGGATCACGTACGTCAGGTCGTTGGTGGCGTCCGTGCCGTCCGCGTGCTGCCCGCCGAGGATCATGTTGATGAAGAAGTGGTTGCCCGACGTCCCGAAATTGAAGGACTCCCCCTGATCGTAGCTGTCGAGCGCATTGTGGTAGCCCGCGTCCACCCCGTTGAACTGCGTGTCGTCGTCCGTCTGGTGCATCTCCCAGAGCTCCGGCGCGAGGTTGATGCGGTCGCTGAACTTCGCCAGCCAGCTCCCGGCGAGCTCCGCCGCCTGCTCTTTTGTCAGCCGCCCTTCCTCCAGATCTTTTTTGTAATACGGCCACAGGTAGACGTCCACGCGCCCGAGCGGCATCATTTCCATCGTGCTGTGGAGCAGCGTGTGGGCGAAGAGCACGCACTGCAGCGCCTCGTGGAAGGTTTCGGGCGGCCGCTCCGGGACCCGTGCGCACACGCGCGCCATTTCGAATAACTCTTTCCTGCGCGCCGGGCGAGGCTCCATCCTTGCCGCCTCGACAAGCAGGTCGCGGTAGCGTTCCGCGAGCCTTGTGAGCGCGTCGATGCTGATGAGCATCGCGGCGTACAGCTCCTCCCGTTCTGCGTCTGGGGCATCCGGCGCGTCCGGCGCGTCTGCGGCGTGTGCGGCAAGCTGCGCGAGGATATCCTCGCGCACGCCGCAGACGCCTTTTTCCAGCAGCGTTTCGTAGTTGATCAGGTGGTGGCCAAAAACGGATTTGACTGTGAAGCCGCGCGTTTTGGCCGCCTCGTCCTCCTCCGGCAGGGTGTATTTCGGGAAGCACTTCCCGAACCCGACGGAAGACATCGTCGGGATCCCGACGACGAGCTCGTCCTCCTTCAGGCGGATGGGCATGTTTTCGGCGACGTAGCGGATGGCCAGCGCCTTGCGCACCACGAGCGGTTTCGTTTCGACGCCCTCCGACGCGAGGATCGTCTCGTCGTCCCCCCACCAGGCTTTCTTCTCAAAGAAATCTGTTTCGAAAAGCCTTCTCTTGATGCGTTCCAGCCGTTCCATCCCGATCTCCTTCCCCCGGAGGGGCCGCCGTATGCTATTTGCTATTTGCCGCCGCCGCCGATGCTGACGGGCAGCCCCTCGTTCGCGAATACCCTTTTTGCGAGAAGGAGGCTTTCCTCCCCGGGGCTTCCCGCCTCCCCGAGCGCGTAGCGCATCCCTATGCTCTTCCACTTGGACCTGCCCGCCTGGTGGAAAGGCAGGATGTGCACCTCCGCAGCGCGCGCCCGCAAGGCCGCCCGCGCGGTTGCGCGGAGGTTTTCGCCGTCGTCGTTGATGCCCGGGACGAGCGGTATGCGGATCACGATCTCTTTCCCCGCCTTTGCCGCGACGTCGAGGTTCGCGAGGATCGGCCCGTTCGGCTTCCCGCAAAACCGCTCATGCTTCTTCGCGTCCATCACTTTCAGGTCGAAGAGGAACAGGTCCGTGTTTTCGCACAGCGCCGCAAAGTCCGCCTTGCTGCTGTACCCGGAAGTCTCCACGGCGGTATGCAGGCCCTCCTGTTTCAACAGGGCGAGCAGCGCCGCCGCCGCGCCCGCCTGCGCCAGGGGCTCACCGCCGCCGAGCGTGACGCCGCCACCCGTCCGTTCGTAGAAGGCGCGGTCCCGCATGCACAGCGCCGCGAGATCCGCCAGCTCCCAATCCTCGCCGATGATCTTGCGCGCGTCCGCCACGCAGACGGCGCATGCCCCGCATACGGCGCATTGCGCGCGGTCCGTGCTGAAAGCGATGTCCACCGCGCCATGCGAGCAGGCGTACAGGCAACCCCCGCACCCGATGCAATGGTCCGGGTAGAGCGCGAGCTGTTTTTCCGTTGACTGTGTTTCGGGGTTTTGGCACCAGAGGCAGCGGAGCGGGCAGCCCTTGAAAAAAACGACCGTGCGGATGCCCGGCCCGTCGTGAACGGAGAACCGTTGGACATCCGATATGCGCGCCATCACCGCCATAAGGTATGCGCCTCTCCTTTCGAGTTTCCCCAACCTTATTTTATTGACCGATGCCGCCCTTGTCAATTCGAGATTGACAAAGTTCTGGAAATCTCGATAGAATGGGCGTGTTATGGAGAATATCACAATCTCACAGATTGCGGAGCTCGCCGGCGTGTCCAAGACGACCGTTTCGCGCGTCCTCAACAAGAAGCCTGACGTCAGCGCCGAAACGCGGGACAAGATCGAGGGGATTATTCAGCAATACAATTTTTCGCCCAACGCGTTCGCGTCGGCCATCCTGACAAAAAAGAGCGACACGATCGCGCTCGTGATCCCGTATGACGAGACGTATGTGCTGTTCAACCCCTACTATTCGGACATGATCCGCGGCGTCAGCAACGAGATCAAGAAGCACGGCTACTACCTGCTGCTCGTCTACTCGGACACGACGGACTACATCGCGGCGATCCGGCAGAAGCGGGTCGACGGCATCATCATGCTGAGCCCGGGCCGGTCGCACAAAGGGATCATCGAGGAGATCCTGCGGCTCAACGTGCCGTTCGTCTCCACGTCGCGCACGCCGGGGATCGCGCGCGTGCACAGCATCGTGACGGACGACTACAAGGGGGCGCAGCTGGCGGTCGATCACCTGCTTTCGCTCGGGCACAAGAAAATCGGCTTCATCAACGGGCCGGCGATCCTCGCGAGCAGCACCGAGCGGCTGCGCGGCTACAAGCAGGCGCTCGGCAAGAAGAAGATCGCCTTCGACGCCTCGCTCGTGATCAACGGGGACACGTCCATCCAGAGCGGCTACGAGATCGCGAAGGGGCTGCTGAAAAAACGCGGGCTCACGGCGATCTTCACGGCCAGCGATCTGATGGCGATCGGCACGATCAGCGCCGCGCACGAACTCGGGCTGCGCATCCCCGACGACCTCTCGCTCGTGGGCTTCGACGACATGCCGTTCTCCGCGTTCCTGAGCCCGCCGCTCACGACGGTCCGCCAGCATGCCTTCAAGAAAGGCTGCCTCGCGGCGCGGATGCTCGTCAGCATCATCGAGGAGCTGCCGGTGGAGCAGCGCATCGAGATGCCCGTGGAGCTCGTCGTCCGCCAATCCACGAAAAAGCGCGGGTAATACGGCACCGGCACGCCCACGCCCACAGGGTGCTGCAGGGAAATATACCGGCAGAGGGACCCTGGCACGCAGCAAGGCACGCACCAAGCCACGCACCAAGCCACGCACCAAGGCACGCACCAAGGCACGCACCAAGGCTGGTTTTGTTATTCGCAAAAGACCCCGCCCTGTGCAAAAATGCGTGTTTGGCAGTGTCATCGTTCCATAAATTGTGGCAGAAACACTGCCAATCTCGCTTTCTTGCACAAGAATCGCCCGTCGCCGAGCAAGAAGGCACTACCAAACACGCAAAACTGCACACACCGAAAGCGCGGTTGGCGGCAACGGCTGGCCAAGACGGGTGGACGCCCGGAAGCAGACGGCACGGGCGGTGCTGGCCATGGCGCCGAAGGGGATTTGGCCGGGAGCGGGCCCCGCGTCCCGTGGCTGGCTGTGACTATGACTGTGACGGGGACGCGGATCTCGTCGGAAGCAAGCTCCGCAGCGCCGCGTGCATCGTTTCGAAACGCGGTGTGCGGATTTGGATGCGCCGCCCGAGGCGCCTCGCCAGATTGAAGGCAAAGTCCCGGCAGCCGGCCTCGTCGTAGAGCTGGATCGTGCTGAAAGGCGCCACCTGAATGCCCATCCGCTCAAGAATGCCCGCCCTCACCATGTCCCGGCCCTGCTCGGCCGCAGTGGCGTGATGGGCAAAGCTCTGGTATTCCACCGCGAGCCTGGCCCTTGTGAAGAACAGATCCACGAAGCAGCGGTTTTGCCCCAGCCGCCGGCTCGCCTGACGGTCCAGCGCGATCTCGTGGTTGAACGTCGCGCCGCCGAGCCCGTAGCCGCCCAGCGTGTGCGGCAACGTCAGCATCATGTAGGCAATCGACTCCATGACGGAAGCGCTTCCGTTTTCGATGAAGCTGGCCGCCCGCGCCGCTTTGCGGATCCCGTAGTACCCCGGCGTTTTTTCGAGAAAGGCGCATATCCTCTGCTTGGAGGACAGGGCCTCGCCCGCCTTCCCCGGCGGATTCGAGCAAAGCTGCAGCCCGAGCAAAATCAAGCGCTGCAGATCCAGCGCCGTCGCCATTTGCAGGAAAACCAGCTCCGGAGACGCGACATCCCAGTGCTTCCCCGGGATGGTTGCGCCGCGCGGCAGCGGATACCCGGAGGCGTGGTTCCGCACCCCCTCCGCCTGAAATCTCCGGTTGCGCTCCGGGTACGTGATATCGACGGCGGCCGCCCCCCGCGCGGCTGCCCCCGCGCCGGGCAGCACCACGTCGAGCGCGGGGATTTGATGGTATTCTGCTGCGGATCTGTGACTGATGTACGTTTTCATAGGAGATAGCATAACACCCTTCGAGCAATGATTCAAGTTTGGTAGTGTGAATTTGAATGTTTTCGCGGCTGTCTTGTGCATTGTATCGAGTTTGGCAGTGTTATTTCCATATTTTATGAGGGTTTGGCACTACCAAATATGTATTTTTGCACACAGCGTCGGGGATTTGCGAATAACGCAAACGGCCGCCGTGGCGCTCGACGCCTCCAGCAGCCGCTTTGACGAAGAAGGAAGATGACTCAATAACGGATCATGAATTTGCGGATGATCTTCACGAGGTCGTCGTAGCCGTTCGCAAATTGCTCGAGGGTGACGTTGACCGGGCCGTAGGTGTCGAACTCCTCCACGTCCATCTTCTCGTAGGCCTTCACGAAGTCCGGCAGCTTCATGAGCTGCTCGATGTAGTACGGGTCCACCGGGTCGTCGATCGCGGGCTTCACCTCGAAGTCCGAATTGTTGAAGCGCACCTGGTATTTGTAGGGGATCGTCAGCACCATGTCGCCGCCGATGAACGCTGTCCAGTGGAGCGGCTGCCGGTAGGCGGCCGTGAGCACGCGGGTCCTGTAGCCGCGCTCCTTGTACGCCTTGTAGGCTTTTTTCGTGCAGGCGATGCCGGCGAACTCCAGGGCGCGCGGGTCGATGGCGAGGTTGTCGCGCTCCACCACCCGCTTCAGCCAGTCGTCGAGCCGGCCGATCATGATCGTGCAGACGGGCCCCATGCTCGCCACGTCCTTGCCCTCCGCCTCGCGGCGCTTCAGGCCGCGCTCGATCGCCTCGCCGATGGCCATCGCCTGGGTGTAGGTGAACGACACCGTCGCATTGACGTTGACGCCGTGGTAGGTCATCTCCTCAAAAGCCTTGATGCCGGCGGACGTCGCGGGCGCCTTCACCTGGATATTGGGCGCGAGCGTGGCGAAATAACGGGCCTGCTCGACGATCTTCTCCGCGTTGCGGAAGTACTTCGTGTTCGTCTGGATCGATAGGCGCCCTTTGCAGTTGTCCGGCTCGAAGACCGGCTCCAGAAGCTTCGCGCCGTCCACCGCCATCTTTTCGATCACGGTCCAGGCGATCTCGTCTTCCGTCGCGGTCGGCATCTGCCCTACGAGGCCGCTGATGTAGTCCTTGTAGGCGTCGAGCTCCTTCTCCAGCACCGTCTTGACGATGACGGGGTTGGTCGTCGCGCCGGTCGCGCCGCGCTCGATCGCGTAGGTCAGTTCCTTGATGGAACAGCTGTCGTTCCAATAACGCGTCGGGAATTTCTCCACCATTTCTTTGAGTTTGTCCATGGTTACACCTTCCTATTCTCAAATGCAAGTGAATTACGTTACCGATACCGTAACCGGTTTCGATAAATTTGTCAAGAAAATTCTCCCCTTGCTCTTGGAAATGCCCCCGGGCCGTGACGAAGCGCCGGAAGGCGGCTACGCGTTCCCCCGGGAATTCCTCTCGGCGTGCTCCATCATGTACCCGTAGTACGCGGCCCCCCCGAGCGACTTTTTGCGGTTGTAGATCAGCGCGCCGCTCGCGAGGTCGAAAACGATCGGGAACTCGAACGCAGCATAATGCTTGGGCGCTTTGGCCAGCCGGGGGGGTGCGGAATCGCTTTTGTGGTATCATGTGACCGGCAATGTTTTTTTGTGCGGGATCCGCGAAAAACCAGGCAGGAGGACAGAGCATATGGGCACGGGTTTGTGGTTGCGTTTTCCGGTGGGCGGCGACAGCCAAACGTCGAGGGAGCGCTACGAGGCGTATTTCAGGGGCCTGGCTTCGGCGGTCCCGGGCTGGGGCGTGAAGTCGTATTTCGGCGAAGACAGGTTTGAGGTCCGGCTCGCCCCCTTTGAGGAGGGCATCAGCGGGGAATGGGAAGAGGGGCAACTTGTCCTGTCGGCGAGGACGAACAGCGCCGGGCCGGGGTACCATGCCTGGCTGACAGGGGTCCTCGAAGGGCTTGGCGTCCGCCCCCTCGAGGCGGAGGACGCCTCCGGGTACTGGGAGACCCATGACTTTGAACGGCTCCGGGGGGAGATGGCCGGGTGGCTGCAAAACCTGAGCAAGCATACCGTTGAGATGGCCAAATCCGGCGGCGCCGCAAATTTTGGCGTGTCGCTGCCCCTCGGGTTCCTGCCGCACCAATCCGGGCATTTCGCCTGCTGCCCGCTGGGCTATTTCGAACGGGATTTTTTCGAGGAGGCGCAAAAGGGCATCGTCGACATGGACCGCTTTTTCATCTGGCCGAACCGGCAGGCGGACGCCCTGTTTTTCAAAAACGCGGCCCTGTATCTGCTATGGTGCGCAAATAACTGGCTTGCGCCGCAGACGGAGGAGGAGCATGAGACCATTGCCGCCACGCTTGCCTGCCTGGACGAGGCCTATGCGCTGGACCCGGCACTGGGCTACCCGTGCGCGGAATGGCTTGAATTGGCGCGGCTCAAGGGGGACGAGGCGCTGGCCGAAAAACTCGAAAAGCGCTTCGGCGAGACGGGGGCGGCTACGATCGGGTATTGCCGGGGCCTGGTTGGGAGCACCGTGTACGGCTGGGGGCTGACGCACGACGGCAAAATGCATTTCGCTTACGACGAGGACGGCACCGCCGTCTGGTGGGACGACCGGAGGTCCATCTACGCCTCGACGCTGACGGTCCGGTTCAAGGATGGCGTGGAGCGGGACGGCCAAGAGCTTCTGCAGATGGGGGCGAAAGGAAAGGACCCGCAGCCATTCCAGCTGCGCAACGGGAAGATTGCGGCGGCGATTGAGCATTCGCAGCATGAAGAAAACGGCGAATCGTATCAACTGACGCAGCTTCATGCAGCGCTTGGGAACGAGCTGCTCATCTTGTCCGTATACTATCCGGGCGAAGCGGAACGCGAATGGGCAGTGGGCATATGCGCCTCCGTCACACGCTGACCCCCGGCGGCGGCCAGCCCCTTGGCGCGCCTACTCCGTGATGACGCCGATCACGTCGACCATCAGCATGAGATCCTCCTGCATCAGCTGGCTTACCACGGCGCAGTTGCCGGCGCCGGGGCGCCCGGCCAGCGTCGGCGCGAGCTTCTGGCACTCTTCGTTGAACAGCCGCATGACGTAGCCGGGGTCGGCCGCGCCCTTCTTCACGTAGACCGTGTATTTCACCATCCTCGACAGGGGCTCTTCGGTCCAGGCGGCGAGCCCGAGGGCGTTGTTGACGTTGCGGGCGGCGGCCCGGACCTGCCCCTCGATGGTCCCGGGCACGGACTCGCTCGCAGCGCCGTTTGACGCCGAGATGCCCGAGAGGAAGATGGCCCTGCCCGCCACCAGAGACGCCGCCAAACCGTCTTTCGGGTTGCCGCATGGCACGCGCCTAAACCCGTCCATGTCCATTGAGAATCCCCCCTTTTGGAATCTGCACAAGCTTTATCGTGGAAGGATATTATTGCACAAAAACAAGCTCCCCGCAACAGAGCCTATCCAAATAGGGAGGTGGCTGCGTATGGGGCGAAGGTGGGCGGGATGGCTGCCGAGAACAGGCTTTCCCTGGGCTGGATGATCCCCTTGGAGGAGAGGAACCCGACCAGCAGGATGACGCCGAGGAAGATGATGACGAGCATGAGGATGATCAGGAGGCTGTTCCGCTTGCGCACGCGGGCGCGCGGCTTCTTTTCCGCGACGGGGACTTCGGGCTCGAGGGCGCGCGGCTCCAGGATCGGCACCACGGGCACCTCCGGCTCCAAGCCGGGGATCGTGACCGACTCGACGACGGGGTCGAACTCGATGTCGATGATCTGCTCCGGGACGGGGTCCGGGATCAGCGGCGGCACCTCGGGCATGGGCACGGAGACGGGGGGCGCGACCGGGTCCGGCACGAAGCCGACCTCCGGCTCCTGCTCCCATTCCATCGGGATGTCCGGCATCTCCATGTCGAACATCTCCGGGGTCAGGACGAACTCGTCTCCGATGACGTCCATCGTGTCGATGGGGCGCGGCATCGCGACTTCGGACAGCCCGGCGAAATCGACGGACACGTTCATATTGGCCAGCGCGTTTTCCACGCTGGTCAATATGTCCTGCTCAAGCGATTTGTATAGGTCTGGCGTCAGCCCAATATCAATGTTGAGTGATGGGTCCGTATTCACAATGCAGACCTCAGCACAACAAATCAGACCGCTTCAAACGGTGCTTCCGGATCGCCCTCAATCAGAGTGGTAATGCTGCCGCGGACAACGGCCCCGTTTTCGATCGCAATCGAACCAGCCACTACATTTCCGATATAATACGCATTGCTCCGGAGCACTACTACATTGTCGGCCGAGATATTCCCTTTGAGTTTCCCGTCGAGCACGATGTTCGTCGCGCGGACATCGCCGATCACGACCGAGCCCGCATCTTCCACGATGCCGGTCCCGGCGGAGATATCCCCTTTGATCTTGCAAGACGAAAGGCCGATTTTGTCGCCTTTGATATTGCCCATAATAACGCCCTGCACGGCGACATTGCCCTTTGAGCGGATATCGCCGCTCACGCTGCCGCGCACTTCGATGTGGTCGTCCGTCACGATGTCGCCCTGGATAAACGTCGCCTCCGAAATGAGCGAGATGCCCTTCTCGGGCGCCGGTTCCGGCGTCTTGGGCTCGACCGGCTCCGGCGGCTCCCCGTCCGAACCCCTCTGGCGGCTCAGCGTCGAGGGCTGCACCGTCTCGAAGGTCTGCGCGGGGGCTGCGTACTGCGGCACCGGCTTGGGTTTCGGCGTCACGAACTGCGGCGTCGGGATGGGCCGCGACTTCGGCGCGGGTGCGGGTGCCACATATTGCGGCTCCGGCTCCGGCGCGGGCAGCTCCTCCGGCGTGACATACTGCGGCGCGGGCTGCACGTACTGCGGCTCCGGCGCGGCATACTGCGGCACGGGCTCGACGTATTGCGGCTCCGGCGCAGTGTACTGCGGTGCAGGCTCCACATACTGCGGCGCTTGCGGGGGCGCGGGCGCGACGTACTGCGGCGCGGGCGCGGGTTGCGGCGTGGGCGCGGGCTGCGGCGTGGGCGCTGCAGGCGGCACGGGCGCGGCAACTTGCTGCGCTGCGGGCGCGGGCGCGGGCGCGGAAGGCGCGGGCGGCGGCGCGACAGGCGTAGGCTGCGGCGCGGCGGCCACCGGCTCCGGCGCGGACGTCACGACTTGCTGCACAGGCTCCGGGGTGGGAGCAGGCGCGGGCGCGGCGGGCGCGGCGGGCGCAGGCCTCGGATCCGGCGCCGCAAAGCGCTCCGGCTCCGTCGCGGCGTACATCTCCGGCGCAACTTTTTCAATCTCGGGGAGCTCCGGCATCGGGGGCTCCGGCGAGGGTTTGGATCTTGGCGCGGCGAAATTTTCGGGGCGCAGCCAATCAGGGAGTGAATCGTCGCCCTCTTTCTGCAACGGCTCCGTCGGCTTGACATCAACAGGTTCCGACATTTTGACCTCCATCGGTTCCGGCCTCGGGGCGGGTTCCGGCACCACGATGGGTTCCGGCTCCGGCGCCTTGACCTCCACGGGCTCCGGCGCCCTGACCTCCGGGGGTGCAGGCGCTTTCGCCAATACCGGCTCCGGCGTCGGGGCCTGATCCGGTATTTTGACTGGCTCCGGCTCCGGCGCGATCGTCGCGGCCGGCTCCGGCGCTTTGGCTTCAAACGGATCCGGCTTCGGCGGGATGGCCGCTGCCGGCTCCGGAGCTTTGGTTTCAAACGGCTCCGGCTTCGGCGGTATGGCCGCGGCCGGCTCCGGCGCTTTCTTTTCAAACGGGTCCGGCTTCGGCTGCAGGAATGCGGCCGGCACCGGCGTCTTGTGCTGCGGGGCAGGCTCCGGCGCCTTGGCTTCCGGGGCAGGCTCCGGCGCCTTGGCTTCCACAGCCTCCGGCTTCGGCACTGCCACCTCGATCGGCGTCGAGGTGATGACTTCTATAGCAGGCGTAGCGACGGGCTCGGGGGCCGCCGCGCTGGCCTCACTGGCGGGGGCCGGCTCCGGCTCCTTGCCCGGCGGGGTGGCAAACACCGGCTCGGGGATCTGCCTGGAGACTTCCTCCGTCTCCGGCGACGCCACCACCTTGCCCTTGGAGGGCGCGGGCGGCACGAGCTCCTGCACCACCGGCGGCTCCGGCTGCTCGAGCACGACCGTGTCCTTGAGCGGATCCGGCGCGTTGCGCATCTCGTCCTCGAAGTCCGTGCTGCGGTTCACCGTGTTTTCCAGCGCCTGCTTGGCCTCGGCGGCGTTCGCGCCGCTGATGAAGTCCTTTTTCCGCTCCGGCGCCGGGGCGGGCATCCGCTTCACCGGCTTGTTTTGCTTCGCTTTTTTGTCGGATGATCGAAAGCCGAAAAACTCAAGCGCCGCAGCGCCCGCGCCGGCTTTCTTGGCAGGCCTCGCCGCACTCCGAGTCTGAGCGGCCTCCTGCGGCTCCGCGCCCGCGTCGGCCTCCGCGCCCCCGGCCGCCCCCGCAGCCGCAGGCTCGACAGCCTCAGCCGGCCTTTCAGCCGCCTCTTCGATCACGTTTTCATTGGTTTTTGCACTCTCCGCAGGCTCTGCATTCACCCCCGCATTGCCGTTGCTCTCGGGCGGAGAAGTCTTTTTGTCGGGGCTTTCCCCCTCTTTGGGAACCCCAAAACCAAAAAACTCCTTTATCATTCTTTCCGTCCGGCCCCTTTCCTATCTGCAAAAAATAACAATATAACAAGTATACCGTAAACACATCATCCGTCAAGCTTCATTATCTGATTTTTCCGTGTTATTTCCGGTAAGTTGCCTACTATAATATAGAAAAAATAAAAATTTGTCAAAAACTTTCTGCTAAAATATTGATTTCCTCGAAATCCTATCCTATAATAAGGGCATCGCTATTTGCTATTGCAACACGCGTTCGAGATACTCTCTTAGAGAACAATCCCTATTATGTTAGATGGAGATCGGGTTTGGATGATTTGACGTATTGTGCCAATTTGAGGTGAAGAAATGGACGAAAAAGAACAGGCTTTGTTGATGAAGAAAAAAGTGGGGGAACTGCGGACGATCGCGCTGGCCTTCGGCATCGAAGGCGCCGAGCGCATGAAGAAGCAGGAGCTGCTCGACGTGCTCATAGACGGCGCGCCGGGCGCCAAGAAGGAGCCGGAGGAAGACTGGCTCGTCCCCGACACGCCCGCGCCGGCGAAGAAGCCCGTCGTGCCCGAGGAGATCGATGAGGACGACGACTACGATTCCGGCTACGACGACGACACGGTCGCGGGCGGCTTTACGGACAGCAGCGCCTCCGCGCCGCAGCTTACGGGCGACGAGGAAGCGGCGGGCGGCGGGGACGCCGGCAGCGGCGGGCCGCATGGCGACGGCGACGAGGGCAACGCCGAGACAAACAAGGACAAGAACCGCTACGAGGTCGAGGGCATCCTCGAGCTCTCCGAGAGCGGCTTCGGGTTCCTGCGGTTCGAAAACTTCCTGTCCGGGCCCAACGACGTCTACGTCGCGCCCGCGCAGATCAGGCGCTTCAACCTGAAGACGGGCGACCGCATCAAGGGCGTCGCGCGCAAGGCGAACGAAGGCGAGAAATTCGGCGCCCTGCTCTACGTGTTCGACGTGAACGGCGACGACCTGAAGGTCGCGATCCACCGCCCCAAATTCGAGCGGCTCACCCCGATTTTCCCGAACGAGCGCATCAACCTCGAAGACGACAACCCGAAAAATCTTGCGATGCGGCTGGTGAATGTTATTTCGCCGATCGGCAAGGGGCAGCGCGGCCTGATCGTGGCGCCGCCGAAAGCAGGCAAGACGGTGTTGCTCAAGAATATCGCGAACACGATCGAGAAGACGCACCCCGAGTGCGAGATGATCGTGCTGCTCGTCGACGAGCGGCCCGAGGAGGTCACGGACATGCAGCGCTCGATCAAGGGCGACGTCATCTACTCGACCTTCGACGAGCTGCCGCAGAACCACGTGAAGGTGGCGGAGATGGTGCTGGCCCGCGCGCAGCGGCTCGCGGAGCACGGCAAGGACGTCGTCGTGCTGCTCGACTCGATCACCAGGCTCGCGCGCGCGTACAACCTCGTCGTGCCGGCGTCGGGGCGCACGCTGTCCGGCGGCCTGGACCCGGGCGCGCTCCACAAGCCGAAGAAGTTTTTCGGCGCGGCGCGCAACATCGAGGAAGGCGGCAGCATCACGATCCTCGCGACGGCGCTCGTCGAGACGGGCTCGCGCATGGACGAGGTCATCTTCGAGGAGTTCAAGGGCACGGGCAACATGGAGCTCAACCTCGACCGCAAGCTGTCCGAAAAGCGCATCTTCCCGGCCATCAACCTCAACAAGTCCAGCACCAGGCGCGAAGACCTGCTCATGGACAAGGAGGAGCTCGAGGCGGTCTGGCTCATGCGGCGCGCGATGTCCAACTACGACACGCAGGAAGTGACGGGCATCATCATCGACCTCATGGCGAAGACGCGCAGCAACCGCGACTTCATCCAGATCATCCGCAAGCAGCTCGAAAAATTCGGAAACTGATTTCGTGATTTTACAAGGATGGATTTCAGCAAAATATTCATAAAGGACGCGTGCCCGACGAAGATCGGCGGGCAGGCGGTGCTCGAAGGCATCATGATGAAGGGCGAAGACCGCACGGCGGTCGTCTGCCGGCTCGAGGACGGGCGTCTCCACATCAAGACGGAGCTGCTCACCGAGCCCGGCGCAGCGACGAAGATCCCGGTCGTGCGCGGCGTCGTCAATTTCGCCTCCATGCTCGTGCTGGGCATGAAGACGCTCATGTATTCGGCGGAGGTGCTCGAGAAATACTCCATGACGGAGGAGGACGGGAAGGAGCCCGAATCGGGGATGAATATGAACTTCGTCCTGATCGCGTCCGTGCTCATCGCGCTCGCCTTCGTCGTCGGCGTGTTCATCATCGTGCCGACCGTCGCCGTGAACTGGTTCGACCACTTCACGACGAACGCGGTGGCGCTCAACCTCTTCGAGGGGGTGCTGCGCATCGCCCTCTTCATCGCCTACATCGCGGCCATCTCGCGCATGAAGGACATCCGCACGACGTTCGAGTACCACGGCGCGGAGCACGAGACGATCCACTGCTTCGAGAGCGGCCTGCCGCTGACGCCGGACAACGCGGACAGCTTCGAGACGCTGCA
>JAISTX010000027.1 GCA_031272365.1 Eubacteriales Family XIII. Incertae Sedis bacterium | reverse complement strand
AGGCTTTGCAGTATATGGTCGACAGCTACGGCGATCATTTCGAGTTGTCTCCCCATGGCCATTCCACATCGGGCTCGGCAGAGTCGACTGCTCGTAGCATCTATATTGTGGATACGGAGCATCCCTATGATTATATCGAAGTGTTAAGCCCTGGATCCGATGATGGGAAGGGGGAAGTGTTTGCTACAAATTATTCGTACTACATCTTCGGTGATGAGGCAGGGGTGGAATGGACGAAGCTTGTGGAAAGCGAAATATCAGAAGGTGCTTATTTGCCAGCCATGTGGAAATGGAGCGACAGCGAAGAAGAAGGCGAAGAGACATCGGGGAAACTTCTCGCCGGATTGACGCAGGAGAGCACTTTGCAGGAATTCATGGAGACGGCGCCGATAGAAGGGGTGCTCCTGGTGCCGGTGGATGCGAACGAGAATGGGGCGTATACGGATGCCCAAAAATATGCGACCGCTGATAAGACGTGGGCGGAGCTCGATGCCATAGATGACCGGTATGATATATCTCTGCACGTGATTTTACTGAAAAGAGAAAAGTATGATGAATTGGCTGCCATTGGTGATCCGCTTGAGGAATTTGCCAAAGAGCACTATTCAACAGGGGCGGAGAAATTGCAACTCATGCCTCTACGAGCGTTTTATCTGCTAGGTCATGAGAGTAAAACAGGCATTTTTGCGGTCGTAAGATATGTAAAAAAAGATGGCGAGATGGACAAAGACGCGATGGAATGGCAGGGAGTAGGAGTGGAGGACTTTGGGGCAGAATAAGTGGCAACTATGATTAAAACCAAAAACCGGAACACGATGAACCAGGAGGGCAAAAATGGGCGACGCACTGAAAATACGCATTGATCTGGACAGGCTGAACGACGCCATGGCGGCACTGCGGAGCGAGCTGATGGCTTGCCGCGAGCGGCCGCACGGGTCGCTCACCCTCACCTCCAAGGGGAAGGGCGTGGAAGCCCTGCTGGCCCTCGCCAACGAAGGGCTCGACACGCTGAACGCCCGGGTGACCCTGCTGATCAGCAAGACGGTCAGCGCCCTGGCCATGACGGGGGACTGCTTCGAGCTGGCGGACAACGAGAACGCCGGCCTGTTCGACGGGACGTACCACGTGATCCCGCAGGCCGGGGAGATGCCCGAAAAGGGGCTGGTCGAGCAGCTGAAATGGCTGCACGCGAAACTGGAGGAGAACCGGCTGGAGACTTACTACTACGTGAAGGACAAGTACCTGGAGCTGGACCCCTCGCAGATCAACCTGCTCGACGCACTGGATGACGGCGTCAACGTGCTCGCCGCGTCGACGCCGATCCTGAATCTCAATTATTATTTGCACACGGATGTGCGCGGCGAAATGTATTCGGACCCGCTGCACACGGGCGGCGGGCTTGCGGGCCCGGACGAGCTCACGGGCACGATGAACTACGTCGAGAACCGCACTTCGCCGCTGGGGCACGGCATGCTCGACGTCGTGCCGTACCTGATATTTGGGAAAGACGTGGAAGACCCGGACAATATCGCCGACCGGCTGGAGAAAGCGTTGGGAGAGTGAAATGAGCGTAGCGGCAATAGACGCGCAAATCGCGCAGGTCCACGCGCGGATCGAGCAGCTAAAGGCGCAGATCGCGCGCTGCGAGGAGCAGATCCAGGAATGCCAGCGGCAGATCCGCGTGCAGGAGGGCATCTTGGAGGAGCAGACGAAACGCAAGAAGGGCCTCGAAGACATGCACGAGAGCTTCCTGTTTGTGCATAATAAATTCATCAAATTCCTGGACGACGAGATGACGAGGAACGCGCTGCTCACGAGGCACGGGCCCACGGTCCGCGTCGTCAAAAGCCAGGCCGAGTCCATGCAGGGCTTCCTGAAAAACGGGCGGGCGGAGCGCGAGATCCTCTCGGGGAGGGCCAGGCTCCGCAAGATCGTGTTCGAGGCCGAGCTGGCGCAGGAGCGCATCGTCAAGGCGAGGCGGGAGATCGAGCGGCTGGAGGACGAGATCCGGCGGCTGCGGACGGACATCGACCGGATGGCCGCGGAGATACAGGCGTTGGAAGGGCAGCTGGGCACGCTGCACGCCGCGCGCGCGGCGGCGGTGGCGGAGGAAGCGAGGCGCAGGGCGGCGGCGGCCGCCGCAGCCAACTCGTCGTCAAAGTCGTCGTCGCGCCGGCGGTGAGGGGTCAGGAGCCGGAGGGCGTCTTCCAGTCTAAGTCTTCTGTGAAGTACTTCAGGGCGCGCGACATGAATTGGGCTTCGATTGTGGTTTTGTCCGCGTCGCTTGAGCGGAAACTATCGAACAACTCGTATGTGAAATCCTCGATGACAGTGCCGTCTGGCGATATGAGGTAGATCTCTTCGAATACGGTGCCGGGCTGGTCCGGAGTCGCGCCTTGGAAATAGTAGTACCAGCCGAGCGTCGTTCCGTCCGGCAGCAAAAACAAAAATTCCTTCGGCAGGACAGTCTCGTTGCCGGCCTTTTCAGTATAGTTTTTCTGGCGTTTCAGTATTTCGCCCCCGATGTATTGCCGCAAGTATTTTTGCTTCTCGGATTCTGAGGCAAGCCTGTTTTGAATCAGTCCTTCGCCGGAGTGGGAAAAAGGAGTGGTCTTAGTACGGAGTCTGTTGAAGATCTGGCCACCGACTCTGACGCTACCATATTCCAATACATTTGAATTGGAAGTCCCAGGCGAAAACGAAATGTAGTCCGTCGAGAAGGAGGTGCTGTCGTCGGTGTCCGAGACGAAGAGCCACTCCACGGAATTGCCTTCGGGAGAATAGTCGCTTGTTTTCTTGTGGCCTGTACTACTCGGAGCTGTAAAATATAAATAAGCCAAGAGACCGATGACCGCAACAACCGCTATGCTGATAAGTTCTGCCAACAGGGCTTTTTTCGGGGATTTTGCTGTTGCCCAATGAGGAAGAAATAAATATTCCAATATGGTATGGTCGTCAGTGGTTTCGCTTCGCTGCGATGCAGAGCCATGCTTGTGATCCTGCGTTTCTTCTGACGGGCTGCGCAAATCCGCCCCGCAATGGTTGCAGTAACGGCTCTCGTCTGGTATATCTCCGTCGCACTTCGGACATTTCATCCCAAATACCTCTCCCTCTCGGCATATTGTATCATATGCGATGGGCCGGAAATAAGATATAATAAACGCATAGTCCCTTCGAAGGAGAGTTTCGAATCATGAGGAGGTCGAACAATGGTTGATTATTATCAAGCGCCGCCGCCGCAATACCAGGCACCACCCCAATACCAATCGCCGCCGCAATACCAGATGCCCTACGGCGCGCCCACGAAACTGCCCGGCGCGGCAATGCTGAAAGTCGTGGGCGTCATCTTGATCGTATTTTCCGCCCTCTCGCTGGCTGCGAGCCTAGTCTCGCTCTATTACGCCAGAAATTGGGTGACGATGTTTTTGGAGGATCCCTTGATTGCAGCGCTCGCGCCGGAAATATCGTCGATGACCATGGCCTCCACCATCCTTGCAATCGCGATTGCGGCGGTCATGCTTGTGTGCAGCATCTTCGGCGTGAAATACTGCAACGTCAAGGGGAAGGCGCAGCTGCTGTTCATCCTCAGCATCGTCATGATCGCCCTGCAGGTGGCGGGCTTTGTCTTCAACAACGTGGTGATTGCCTCCATGTACGCGGCGTTCTATGGGTCGTTGAGCATTCCGTACAGCTCGAGCGCCTCCAACTACATCATCTACATCGTCAGCCTGCTTCTGTCGGCGCTCTTCCTCATCGGCGCCATCCAGAATAAAAAGGCCTGATGCCCCCATGACATACCCCGGAATAGATTGCGATTTGGTAGGAAAAGCGGCTGTTTTTCTACCAAATTGCAATCTGTTCCGGAAGTTGTGCCGCCGCGGGCGACGCGCTGCGCCGCCGTCCCGTCTCTGGGCTGTTTGACACGGGGCGCGGATTTCTGGTATGATATTGCCCGTGTGCATGTTCCTCTGGGGATCGCCGGATTGCGAGAGCGTCCAAGAACATGACAGGTCGGGCCCCGGAGGGGGCAGCGGAGGATACGAAATGGACATTTTGAGAGACATCACACAGGACTATCTGCGCGAGGACGTGCCGGCGTTCGGCGTCGGCGACACGCTGAAGGTCCACATCAAGATCAAAGAGGGCCAGCGCGAGCGCATCCAGGTCTTTGAGGGCTTTGTGCTGAAGAAGCAGGGCGGCGGCGTCGCGGAGACGTTCACGGTGCGCCGCATCGCGTCGGGCGTCGGCGTCGAGAAGACGTTCCCGCTGCATTCGCCGAAGATCGACAAGATCGAGCTCGTGAAGCACGGCGACGTGCGGCGCGCGAAGCTCAATTACATGCGGCAGCGCACCGGCAAGGCCGCCCGCATCAAATCCAAAGAGCGCGATTGACTTTCATTCAATAATAATACAGAGGCGCGTAGTTTTTGCCGCTCCCGACCAGTGCGGGGTCGGCCGAGTTGCCGCCTGCCGCGAAGGTCGGGTCCATCAGCACCCAGCCCGCTTCCGGCGTGTAGACGCTGACCCACGCATGGTAGGTCTCGTCCGCGTAGCCGACGACGAGCTTGCACGGGATGCGCTGGGAGCGCAGCATGCAGGTCATGAGGGAGGCGTAGTCGAAGCAGATGCCCTCGCCCGAGGCGAGCGTCTCGTCGACGGACGGGCGGTAGCCGGCCTCCACCGTCTCCGCCTTCTCGTAGTCGTAGCGGATGTTCCCCGTCACATAGGCGAAAACGCCGTCGATGACCTGCTGGTCGGACTTGGGCCCTTCCGCGAGCCCGGCCGCCAAGGCGACGGCCTCCGTCTGCGCGGCGTAGTCGGCGAAATGGTTGGGGCGGAGGAAGGGCGCGAATTCGTCGGCGATCGCCGCGTCCACGCGCGCCTCCACCGCCAGCCCGTAGCGCTTGCCCTCTTTTAGAAGGAAGACCCTCGCGGTGTAGGCCCCCGCGCCCTGGGAGAGCGGGTAGGCCCTATACCCCTCGCCCGGGAAGATGGTGTAGGTGTAGGTTTCCGCCTCCCCGTCCTTGTTGATCTGGAGCTTGACCCGGGGGCTTTCCCCGTCGTACCTGACCATGATGTAGCCGTCGGCCGCGTGCGAGTAGTCCACCGTCGCGCCTCTCGCGGAGGCCGCGGAAAGGCCGTCCGCCACGTTCTCCGGCACAAACGGCGTCGTGTCGCGCGGTGGCGCGCCCGGATCCTCTTCTGCAGTTGTGTGTTCGTTCTCGGCTCCGCCCCCGCTGCTTCCGCTTGCGAGGATCGCGCTGCCGTCCTTGATGGTCACGATGCCGCCGTCTTCCGTGCAGGAAGCCAGGGCCATGGCGAAAAAGGAAAGCAGTATGGCCAATAACAAAAAACTGAATTGCTTTTTCAAGCTATCCCCCCCCAGTTTATCGTTATGCTTTCGACCATTAAACTATCATGTTACATGAAGGTTGTCAACATAAAAATGACCAAAAAGCGAAATATTATTGAAATAATGTTCATGCTACATGAATTTTTGTAATAAATTTCCGCAAATTTGCCGCCGGACGGGCGCTGTGGTATATAATAGGGCGTATGAAGAACATCAACTGGTATCCGGGCCATATGAAGAAGACGCGCGAGCTCATCGAGAAGAACCTCGGGCTCGTGGACGTCGTGCTGGAGGTGTGCGACGCGCGCATCCCCGTCTCGTCGCGCAACCCGGTCCTGGATGAGATGATTTCCGCGAGGGGGCGGCTGGCCAACCGCCGCGTGCTCGCGCTGAACAAAAGCGACCTCGCTGACGAGGTGGCCACGCGGGCGTGGGTGGACGCCTTCCACGGTGACGCGGTCGCGCTGAACGGGATGACGGGCGGCGGCGTGAAGAAGCTGTTCGAGCGGCTCGAGAAGATGGGCGCGCGGCGCCTCCTGATCGTCGGCGTGCCCAACTCCGGCAAGTCCTCGCTCATCAACCGGCTCGCGGGGCGGCGCGCGGCGCAGGTCGGCGACCGGCCCGGCGTCACGCGCGGCAAGCAGTGGCTCACGCTGGAAAACGGCCTGCAGCTCCTCGACACGCCCGGGATCCTGTGGCCGAAGTTCGAGGACCCCAAGGCGGGGCTCAACCTCGCGTTCTGCGGGTCGATCAAGGACGAGACCATGGACGTGCAGGAGCTGGGGTTCGAGCTGCTGCGGGTGCTCCTCCGGTGGTACCCGGGGCTGCTCGCGGAGCGCTACGGGCCCGCGGCCTTCGGGCTGTCCGGCGGCGGCGGGGCGCTGTGCGAGGAGGACAACGACACGCTGCACGTGATGGAGGGCATCGCGCGGCGGCGCGGGTTCCTGCTTTCCGGCGGGCGCGTCGACTACGAGCGGACGGCGCGGACGCTGCTCGACGAGTTCCGCTCCGGGAAGATCGGGCGCGTGACGCTGGAGTGGCCATGAACAAGGCGGAGCGCGAGGCTTACCTCGCGGAGAAATTGCAGGAGATGCTCCGCTACGAGCGGGAGCTGTGGGCGAAGGGCGTCGGGCATATCGGCGGCGTCGACGAGGTGGGGCGCGGGCCCCTCGCGGGCCCGGTGTGCGCGGCCTGCGTCGTGCTGCCGCAGGACTTCGACGTCCCCGGCGTCAACGACTCGAAGAAGCTCTCGGAGAAAAAGCGCAACGAGCTCTATAGCGTGATCGTGGAGCGGGCGCTCGCGTACGGCATCGGCCTGGTCGGGCCCGGCCGCATCGACGAGGTCAACATCCTGAACGCCACGAAGGAGGCCATGGCCGCCGCCGTCCGCAACGCGCATTTCCAAATCGGCCACCTGCTCGTCGATGCGCTGAAGCTCCCCGAGGCCGGGGTGCCGGGCACCGCGATCGTCAAGGGCGACGAGAAGAGCGTCAGCATCGCGGCCGCGTCCATCGTCGCGAAGGTGACGCGCGACCGGATCATGATCGAGCTCGACAGCGTCTACCCCGGGTACGGCTTTGCCGCCAACAAGGGCTACGGCACGGCGGAGCACTACGCGGGCCTGCGCGCCCGCGGCGTCACGCCGATCCACCGCCGCTCCTTCTTGAAAAACCTCTGAACCTTTGACTTTTCCCCATGCCGCCTTTATACTGGAGTACATACTTCAAACAGAAGGAAAGGAGAAAAAAATGAATAGGAGAAGCAAGGATTTCAAATGGCTTGCGCTCGTGCTTTGCGTCGTGCTCGCGGCGCTTGCGTTGGCCTCGTGCGGCGGCGGGTCGTCCGATGGAGGCTCGGCGGCGGGCGCGGAGGCCGCCTCGGGCGAAGGCGGCGGAGGCTCCGCGGACGCGGCGGGCGGCGGTGAGATCAAGGTGGGCGTCCTGTTCTCGACGTCAGGCGCGCTCACGATCACGGAGGAGCCCGCGAAAAACGCGGCCCTGATGGCGATCGAAGAGATCAACGCGGCGGGCGGCGTGAACGGCAAGACGCTCGTGCCGGTGTACGAGGACTACGGCTCCGACCCGGCGCTGGCCGTGGACAAGATCAAGAAGCTCATCATGGAGGACGAGGTCGTGGCGACGGTCGGCCTGTACACGTCGGCGAGCCGCATCGCGTGCCGCCCCGTGCTCGAGGAGAACGACGGCCTGCTCTTCTACCCGACCTTCTACGAGGGCGAGGACCCCTCGCCGAACATCGTCTACACCGGCGCCTGCCCGAACCAGCAGGGCGACCTCTTCGTGCCGTGGCTCGTCGAGAACGTGGGGCCGAAGTTTTTCCTGCTCGGGACGGACACGGTCTACATGCAGCTGATCAACAGCCAGGCGAAGGAGCTGCTCGCGGCGAACGGCGGCGAGGTCGTCGCGGAGGAATACGTGCCGAGCGGCCACTCCGACTTCGCGACGATCATCAACAAGATCAACGAGACGAAGCCCGACGTGATCTACCTCAACCTGAACGGGGACAGCGCGGTCGCGTTCTACAAGGCCTACAAGCAGTACGGCCTCGACTCGTCCGTGATGCCGACCGCGAGCTTCTGCTCCGACGAGAACACCTTCGGCGCCCTGGGGCCGGAGATCTCCGCCGGGCACATGATCTCGATCAACTACTTCAACACGATCGACACGCCGGAGAACCAGAAATTTGTCGAGGACTACGCGGCGGCCTACGGCTCGGACTCCGTGCTCCAGTCGGTCGCGGAGGCGTCCTACAAGAGCGTCTACCTGCTGAAATACGCGCTTGAGGAGATCGGCGACGGCGAGGTCACGCCGGAGAGCATCCGCGCGGCGCTCGCGGACGTCGAGATCGACGCCCCCGGCGGGGCGGTCAAGGTCGACTCGGACAACTACCACCTGTACCTGAAGGCGCGCATCGGGAAGGTGAACGCGGATGGCCTGCTCGAGACCGTGTACGAGTCGGAAGAGCTGATCAAGCCCGAGCCGGTATAAGCGGATTGAATCATTTTTGTTGACATGCTGGTGCTGCAGCAACTCGTAAACGGCGTGAGCAGTTCGGCGCTGCTCTTCGTCGTGTCGATCGGCATCGTGATCATTATGGGTCATATGAAGGTCGTCAATCTGGCGCACGGCGAGTGCATCATGCTCGGCGCGTACATCAGTTATTACATGGGGACCGTGCTGAAGGTCCCCTTTGTGCTGACGCTGCCCATCGCCTTCGCCCTCTGCGGGCTGTTCGGCGTGGCCATCGAGCGGATCGTCATCCGCAAGCTCTACGGGAAGGAGGGCGAGACGCTGCTCGTGACGTACGGCATCTCGCTCTTCCTGCAGCAGGCGGTCAACCTGCTCTGCGGCTCCGACCTGAAATACGTCAAGCTGCCGATGGAGGGCATCGTGCGCGTGGGCGGCATCGTCATCCCGCACTACAATATCTTCACGATCCTGGTCGCCGTCATCGTCGGGCTCATGACGCTCGCGCTCCTGTACCGGACGAGGTTCGGCATGCGGATGCGCGCGACGACGGGCAACCGGCAGATCACCGAATGCCTCGGCATCAACACGGCGCTCGTCGACACGGTCACGTTCGGCTACGGCGTGGCGCTGGCGGGGCTCGCGGGCGCGGTGCTCGCGCCGATCAAGGGCGTCTCCCCGTTCATGGGGATCCAGTACCTGACCGACGCGTTCATGAACGTCGTGGTCGGCGGGCTCAGCTCGCTGTTCGGCACGACGCTGTCCTCGGCGCTGATCGGGGAGTCGCGCAACATCCTCGGCGGGTATATCAATGAAGTCAACGCGTCGATGATCGTCTTCCTGATCGTGATCGTCGTGATCCGGATCCGCCCGGAAGGCCTGTTCAGCAGGCAGCGGCGGTAGGGGGCGGGGCGGATGCGGCTCAACCGGAAAATCGACATCGGCATCCTCGTCTTCCTCGCGGTCTTCCCGCTCGTGTTCAGCGCCTACCGGACCGAGCTCATGGGCAAGACGCTCGTCTTCATCCTGTTCGCGATCTCGCTCGACTTGATCTGGGGCTACGCGGGGCTCATGAGCTTCGGGCACGCGGTGCTGTTCGGGATCGGCGGCTACATCATGGGGCTCGCGCGCGCCTGCGCGGACGGCGTGCCGGACTTTATGCAGCGCTACGGCGTCACGGAGGTGCCGGCGTTCATCGCGCCGCTGCAGAGCCCGGGGCTCGCGTTCGCGCTCGGGATCCTGATCCCGGGGGCGGTCGCGGCGGTCCTCGGGTTCTTCATCTTCTTCAGCCGGGTGCGCGGGGTGTTCTTCTCGCTGATCACGCTCGCGCTCGCGTACGTCGTCAGCACGTTCATCTCGAACCAGCAGCAGTACACGAACGGCTACAACGGGATCGGCGGGCTCGGGCGCGTGCTCTGGGGCGTGAAATTCGACCTGACGCAGCTCTACTACATCACGCTCGCGCTGGCCGCGCTCGTCTTTGTGCTCTGCGTCCGGCTCACGGGCTCCCGCTTCGGGAAGACGCTGCGCTCGATCCGCGAGAACGAGATGCGGCTCACCTTCCTCGGCTACGACCCCGCGTTCTTCAAGGTCGCGGTCTTCACGTTTTCCGGCATGATCGCGGGGCTCGCGGGTGTGCTCTACATCCCGATGAACCAGTTCATCTCGCCGAACGAGGCCGGCATCACGCTGTCGACGGTCGTGCTCGTCTGGCTCGCGGTCGGCGGGCGCGGCAACCTGACCGGCGCCGTCTGCGGGACGATGATCGTATACTGGGCGCAGCTGCTCCTGTCCGAGCGCATCTCGAACGCGTGGACGCTGATCCTCGGCGTCGTCATCATCTGCGTCGTGTTCTTTCTGCCGCAGGGCGTCGTCGGCAAGCTGCTCGACATCGTCTACCACCGTCAAATGAGGGAGGTGCTGTCATCGAACGACCCCTCCTGAAAACCGAAAACCTCTCCGTCAGCTTCTCGGGCTTCTACGCCGTCCGGGACCTGGACTTCGAGCTCGCGGAAGGCGAGCTGCGCGTGGTCATCGGGCCGAACGGCGCGGGCAAGACGACGCTCATGGACCTGATCACGGGCAAGACGCGCCCGACGCGGGGCCGCGTCTATTTCGACGGCCACAACATCACGGGGCTCGCGCCGAGCAAGATCTCCGCGAAGTACCGGATCGGACGCAAATTCCAGGGCCCCAACCTCTTCGAGAACATCTCCGTCCGGGAGAACATCGAGATCGCGCTGCACGGCCACAGCACGGTGCTGCGCACGCTCACGTACCGCCGGGACGCCGACGCGGAGGCGCGCATCGGGGGGATCCTCGAGCAGATCGGCCTTGCGGGGAAGAGCGAGATGAACGCGGCCGCCCTCTCGCACGGCGAGCGCCAGTGGCTTGAGATCGGCATGGTCATCGCGCAGGAGCCGAAGCTGCTCATCCTCGACGAGCCGACGGCGGGCATGACGGTGGCCGAGACGGCCAAGACGGGCGAGATGATCCGCGCGCTGAAGGAGCGCCACACGATCATCGTCGTCGAGCACGACATGGCGTTTGTCCGCCAGGTCGCGGAGAACGTGACGGTGCTGCACCAGGGGGAGATCATCAAGGAGGGGCTGTTTTCGGAAGTGGAAAAGGACCCGGAGGTGATCCGGGTGTATTTGCAGGATTTTTGAATCATATTGTTGAGGAGTTGCGTTTGTGCTGACGGTTGAGCATGTGTTTGTGAATTATGGGAAGAGCCGGGTCGTCTCGGACGTCTCGTTTTCGATCGCGGACGGCGGCAAGCTCGCGGTGCTCGGGCGCAACGGCGTCGGGAAGACGACGCTCATGAAGGCGCTCATCGGGCTGCTGCCCGTGGAGGCGGGCGGGCGCGTGCTCCTGGACGGCGCCGACCTCACGAAGCGCCCGGCGTGGTTCCGCAACCAGGCGGGCATCGGCTACGTGCCGCAGGGGCGCGAGATCATCCCGGACATGACGGCGGAGGAAAACCTCGAGCTCGGCGCGATGGGCCGGAAGGACGTGGACGCGAAGGCGCAGAAGGAGGTCGTGCTTTCGTACTTCCCCGCGCTGGGCGAGCTGCTGAAGCGGAAGGGCGGCGTGCTCTCCGGCGGCCAGCAGCAGCAGCTGGCGATCGGCCGGTGCCTGATGGGGAAGCCCTCGCTGATCCTGCTTGACGAACCGACGGAGGGCATCCAGCCGAACGTCGTCGCGGAGATGGCCCGCATCCTGAACCGCATCGCGAGCGAGATGGGGATCGGGCTCTGCCTCGTCGAGCAAAACCTCGGGTTTGCGCGCCGCATCGCCGAAAATTATGTTATTATTCAAAAAGGGCAGGTCGTGTCGCAGGGCGCGATGGAGGCGCTCGACAGCGAGGAGGCAAATCGATACCTGTCCGTATGAGGTTGGGATGCTCAAGGCGAAGCCGAAGAGAATACTGTGCGTGGCCGCGGTGGCGGCGGCCCTGCTCGTGGCCCTGAATATGTGCACGTTCCTGGGCGCGGGCGAGGCCCCGGTTTCCGACGCGGCGGGCTACGCGCTCGGGCACACGGACGCCGCGGGCGCGGTGGGCGTGGCCGCCGGGGCGCCCGCGGTCGGGCAGCCGCTGGACTACCTGCTCTCAACGGGGTTCGACCGGAACCAGTCCTACTACAGCTACGAAAACAACTGCGCAAACTTCGTCTCCCAGGCGCTCCACGCCGGGGGGCTGCCGATGACGGAGGGGTGGCATTCCTACGCCGACTTTTCGGAGCCGCGGAAGGTGCTCGGCATCCCCGTCTTCAAGCTGTGGCCGTACCTGAGCAATTACAGCGCGAGCTGGGACGTGTCGGAGGCCTGGCGCCTCGCCGACGCGCAGCGGCTTTATTTCAGCGACCCGGCCAACGGGTATATCGACGGCGAGCCGATCCTGATCGAGAGGGGCGACGAGGATCTGCCGGGCGCGTTCGCGGGGCTCCAGGAGCAGGGGGTGAAGGCAGGCGACCTGCTCTACTGGCTGAAGAAGGGCAAGGACGGCGCGTATTCCGCGTACCACGTGACGCTCATCACGAAGGTGACGGCGGGCGGGGTTTATTATTCGGGCAATTCGTATACGCGGCACAACGCGTCGGTCCTCGACGTTTTCCTCGGGCCGTCCTACTACGACGCGGTCGAGGTTGTGCGGCTCGGCGGGGGGATGCCGGAATGAAGCGCGCAGCCGCCATCTTGAAGCGGGCCTGTGCCATCGTCGCCTGCGTCATCATCGGGTGCTTCATCGGGACGCAGTCCGTCATGGCCTATGACACGCAAGACTTCATGTGGTACGCGGACAAGGTGCTTGAGGGCGCGGCGCCGGCGCCGGCTTACGCGGACAACCCGTACTGGCAGGCGTACGCGCCGGACCCGGACTGCCTCGCGCACCCGGAGCGCTACGACCACGACTACACGCTGTTCCGGCTGTTCACGTGGCTGAGCGGCTCAGAAGGCGAGATCCTCGTGTACGCGGCGCAGCATTACACCGACCGCGAGGACGGCGCGGAATTCGGCTTCGGCGGCTTCCGCGTCTGGACGATCGAATGGCGCGGGGGGGAGTGGGCGCTCACGGGCAGGAACCCGGTGAAGCCGTGAGGATTTTCGCCTCGGCGCGAGCCGGGGCTTGAGGATTTGCATTCGGTGCGCCGGTTTCCTATTTTTGAGCGGAAGCCGGGAACCGCTGAAATTTCAAAGTGAAAAGAAACTCCATTTCATTTGCTTGACATTGAACCTTGTTGAACGGCGATAATACGGTTGTGTAGGAGTCTGCTGCGGCAACATCGGTTTGTGCAGGATTGAATGAAAGGGAGAGTTGAGATGAATAGGTTTTTGAATCGCAAATTTTCTGTCTTTGTCGTTTCGGCTGTACTGGCCGGCGTGCCTGTCGCTTTCGTCGGCGGCCGCGTTCGCGGAGGAAGGCGAGGGCGACGGCACTTTTTGCAATATCACGTTTGACGCGGTGGACAAGACTGACCGCGGCACGTGGGGGTTCTACATCTACATCGTGGATATTTCCGGCGATGAGTTTTCGGATGACTACAAAAATCAGGTTGTTTTCAGCGAATACTCGGACGACCCGAGTTTACAAGTCACGCAGCAAAGCCGAATGGAGAGGTGCCATCCAGATATCTTGTCGCGGAGCCGGGCGACATGACGATCTCCCTTGTATTGGATAACAAGGAAGAAGTCGAGCCGCTGCCGCCCATCCCGAGCGGCGGGGATACGAGCCGCGCGCTGCCGACCGTCGGGAACATCCAGACGGGCAACAGCGAAGCGGACCAGGTGATCCGCACCTTCCTCTCGAAGACGCAGCAGATGGTGACGGAAAGGCAGTATTCGTCGTTCTTGCAGTCCTATGACTCCATCTTTTCCAGCATTGACGATGTGATATGGGAAGCTAAGCAATACGCCAAGGTAACAGGGAATCCAATGGAGGATTTCCTCGACCTCACGCAGTATGAGAAATTTGTCTACGATTACACGGTCATCGATATGTACTATACGCTACTATGTGAATACAATCCCGAAAGGCAACTGGGCAGCAAGGAGCTGTTCATAGACCATATAAGCCATGACTACACGTACCTAAAGGAACTGGACCCACAAATCGGCGAGGCGTACCGGGACATCATGATGTGGCAGTACGACTACTATACTGAAAACGGCGTGCCGTACGATTTCTTCACCGGCGAGCGGTATGGGGGGGATCAGGTCCCAACCGCCGCACCGGAGCCGACCAAGGAGGAACAGCAAGTCGAGCAGGCTTTCCGGGAGCTGGCAGGCGAGCAGCCCGCTTCCAAAAGCAGCAAGGCGGTTCCGGTCGTCATTATTATTGCCATCGCGGCCGTGGCCATATGCCTCGTCCTATATCGGAGGAACAGGGCGGCAAGGCGCTGAGCAAGGGCCCATCGCGCCCCCGGCCCACCCCGCCAGCAGGCCGCCGATGTAGGCGTCGAGCTCCTCGATGATGGTTTCGAACGGGCGCGGCGGGCCTCAGGCCGGGGCCGTGACCTCCTCGTACGCGCCGTAGCTGGCCTCCATATCCCCGGACGCCTCCGATCCCCTGGTGGCGACCACGGCGACCGTATACGTCTCGCCGGGCTTCATCACGCCGATCGCGGCGATCTCGTTCGTGCTGGATGTCTCGTTGAAGACCGGGTCCGGCGATTCCGCCCCCGTCGTCACGGCCGCCTCGAGGTCCGCCATGCTCATCGGGAGCACCGCGATCATGTAGCCGTCCGCGCCGGCCACGGGGTCCCACGAGATGAGGGCGTCCGTCCCATCCCCAAATTCAATCGTCAGGTTTTCCGGTGAGGCAAACGACGACCATTCGCCCGAGCCCGCGGCCGCCTGCCGCGTCGCCTCGAACTGGGTCTGGTAGAGCAAATCCGTCACGCGGTAGACGTCGGCCGTGTACCAGTCGTAGACCTGGATGGTCATGTCCGCCCCTTCCAGGCCGTCGCCGGTGTCGTCGAAGTCGATGACCATCGTGTAGACCGGGCCGGTGTCCGACTCGAAGACGTATTCCGTGCTCCCGTCGTCGTTGCCCTTCGCCGTGCCCTCGTACAGCTCGTACCGGCCCGAGATGTAGGTGCCCCCGACGGGGCGCTCGTCCCACAGATAGGAGCCGTCCTCGCCGATGCTCAGCTTGACGCCCGACGTCGTGATATACTCGCCCGCGACGGGGTTGCCCGCGAGCGGCATCAGATGCCCTTCCAAATAAGGATTCAGCTCGCCGGCGTCGATGGTGCCGAGCGCCGCGCTTTCGCTCCCGCCCTCGTCCTCGGATGACCCCGCGATCCCTTCGGAAGAGGCCGGGGGCTCGGTCCCGGCCCTGGGCCCGCCGAAGCAGGAAGCCAGCGCCAGCAACACCGCCAGCAGCAAGACCAACAAACCAAAATACTTTTTCATCACGCTCTCCTTTTCTTCCGCTTCTGCTTCATTATGGCACAAATCAGAGGCCCGCCGCAAGAGGTTTCGCTGCGGCGGGGCAGGGGGCGCGGCGTGACAGCGCCGGGGATTTGTTGTACGATGAAACAGAGGTGCATGATATGGAAGAGAACCGCAGCTTGATCGCCGGAAAACTGGATACGCTCGAATCCGAGCGCTCCCGGTCGTTGCTGGGTGATGAAGGCTGACCCCCGCGCGGCCTCGGTGATCCGGCGGCTCGACGAGGCGGGGTATGCGTCGTACCTGGTCGGGGGCTGCGTGCGGGACGCGCTGCTCGGCAAGGCTCCAAAGGACTGGGATGTGGCAACCGCCGCGCGCCCGGAGCAGGTGCTCGAGGTCTTCTCCGGCTGCCGCGTGATCGAGACTGGGCTTGTGCACGGGACGGTCACGGTCCTTTGCGAGGGGCTGCCCGTCGAGGTGACGACGTTCCGCGTCGACGGGGACTACGAAGGGAACCGGCGCCCAAAGAGCGTCGCGTTCGTCAGCGGCATCGAGGAGGATCTTGCGCGGCGGGACTTCACGATCAACGCGCTTGCCTACCACCCGGCGAAAGGGCTCATAGACCTTTTCGGCGGGGCGGGGGATATCGAGGCCAGGCGGCTGCGCAGCGTCGGGGACCCGGACGAGCGCTTCCGGGAAGACGGGCTGCGGATCCTGCGGGCGCTCCGCTTTGCGTCCGTCCTGTCCTTTGACATCGACGAAGCCCTTGGGGCGAGCATCCGGCGGAACCGGGGGCTGCTCGGCAATATCTCCGCCGAGCGCATCCTGTCGGAGCTGACGAAGCTGCTCACAGGCGGCGGCGTGCGCCGGGTGCTCGCCGCGTACCCGGACGTCCTGGCGGTATGCATCCCGGAGCTGGCGCCGATGGTCGGCTTCGACCAGCGGAACCCCTACCATATGTACGATGTCTGGATGCACACGGCCTATGCCGTCGAAGCCGCCCCTGAGGACGGGACCATCCGCCTGGCCATGCTGCTGCACGACATCGGGAAGCCGTCAAGCTTTTTCGTTGACGAGGGCGGGATCGGCCATTTTTATGGACACGAGGAAGTGGGCGCGGGCATCGCGGACCGGCGCCTGCGCGCGCTCAAATGCGACAACGGCACGCGGGAGGCGGTTTGTGCGCTGATCCGCTGGCACGACGTCAAGCTGACTGAACGGAACCTGATCAAATGGCTGAACAGGCTCGGGGAGGCCAGGCTCCGGCAGCTGCTGGAGGTCCAGGCGGCCGACGCAAAATCCCATACGCCCGACAATGCGCGCGCGAAACTTTTGGGCCTCGAGGCCCGTAAGGCGCAGCTCGAGGAGATCATAGAAAAGGAAAAATGCTTTTCCCTCGGGGCGCTTGCTGTGAACGGCACGGATCTGATCGCCATCGGCATCCCGGAGGGCTCCGAAGTAGGGAGGGTGCTGAACGATCTGCTGGACGCCGTGATGGACGAGCAGGTGCCGAACGAAAAACAGGCACTGCTGCGCCGGGTATGGTATCATGTGAGCGATGGACATGATAGAGGAGAGTGAAAAAAGATGGAAACAATCATTGCCACCGCCTCCGAATTGGTGGAGTACGCCGACCATCAGCTGGAAATCGGGGATGCAAACCTGAGCCTTGACGGCCTCAGCGCGATACTGATCGTGACGACCGACCAGGGGCCGATTCTCGACGACGTCTTCCTGATGCTGCATCTGCCCGACAAGCGGGTCGTTGTCTCGAGCACGCATCCGGGCTTCATGGACACGATTGAGGCGCTGAACCAGGACTATACCATTGACTACAACCAGGTCATCGCATCCATGTGCTGCGCGCAGAACGCGCGGTTTGTGCTCTGGTCAAGCGGCTGACGCCGGCGGCGGATTTTAGGTAGTTTAAAGGTTCGCGGTATAGATTGAAGCATGCATTTGCATTTGCAAGACAGGGGCGTTGAATGGAAGAGCTGGCCGCGGGCAATATTGTTATTGTTATACCTGCATACAACCCGGACGGGAAGCTCCCCGCGCTGGTCCGGGAGATCGCGGGGCTCTATCCTTGCGCATTCCTCATCGTGGACGACGGCAGCGCGCCCGCCTCGGGCGGCGTCTTTCAGGCGCTCGAAGCGGAAGGCCATACCGTGCTGCGCCACCCCCGGAACCTCGGCAAGGGCGCCGCGATCAAGACCGCGCTCCGCCATGTCCTGGGGCACTGGCCAGATGCCGCGGGCTGCGTCACGGCGGACGCCGACGGCCAGCACGGCGCCGCGGATGTCGTGAAAGTCGCCGCCGCGCTGCTTCAAGAAGGCGGCCTCGTGCTGGGCGCGCGGTGCTTTGAGGGCCGGGGCGTGCCCTTCAAAAGCAAATGGGGCAACCGGATCACATCCTCCGTATTCTATCTGCAGACCGGGATCCGGCATATTGACACGCAGACGGGCCTGCGCGGCATCCCACGGGAGCTGCTCGGGCGCTGCGCCGAAATCGAAGGCGACCGGTTCGAATACGAGATGAACGTCCTGCTCCAGCTGGCAAAAGAGGGCGTCCCCCTGCGGCAGGTGCCGATCCGGACTGTGTATGCGGAAAACAACCGCGGCACCTCCTTCAGCCCGGTCCGGGATTCGGCGCGCATCTACGGGAAGATCCTGGCGTTCAGCCTGTCCTCGCTCGTTTGCGCGGCGATCGACGTGCTGCTGTTCGCCCTGTTCCGGGTGGCCTTGTTCCCGGGCGGCGCCGACGGCATCCTGTACGCGGCATGGGCGGCGCGCATCCTCTCCGGAGCCTGCAATTTCTGCATCAACCGGAGCCTCGTGTTCCATGGCACCGGCAGCGTGGGCGCATCCGTGATAAAATATGCCCTGCTGTTCGTCTTCAACATGCTGGTGAGCGGGTTCGCGACGAGGGCGCTCAGCAGCTTGGGTCTCGCGGAAGTCATCGCGAAGATACTTGTGGACAGCGGCCTCTTCGTGTTGAGTTTCTTCGTGCAGAAAACCGTCGTATTTCAAGGGCAGGGAGGCCGGCGGCGCAGGTGAGGGCATTCTTTGGCAAACCATATCGGTGGGCGGTGGTCTACGGGCTGGTGCTGGCGGCCTTTTTCGCGTACGTGCTGCTCGACACCTTCGTCATCCCGAAGGCGTACGGGGAGATGGGCGCCCCCAGCGGCCGCTCCGAAGCTGCGGCCCCAGTGGTCAGCGATACGTCCTACTCGGACGGGGACATCACCATCTCGATCGACACGCTCCGCTATTGCGACACGACGGTCCACATCGCCGACGTGCAGGTCTCGGATGTCCGTTACCTCAAGACGGCCTTCGCCGAAGGCGCGTACGGGCGCAACATCAAAGAAACCACCTCCGAGATGGCGCAGGACCACAACGCGCTGCTCGCCGTCAACGGCGACTATTACGGGTTCCGGGACGCGGGCTGCGTCCTGCGCAACGGCGAGCTGTACAGAGAAGGCGGCAATAACGATGCCCTGATGCTGTCCTATGACGGACGACTCGCCGTCGTGAATGAGGAGAATCTGCCTTCCGATGCCACCGGCGCGGCGTGGCAAATCTGGTCGTTTGGCCCGGCCCTCGTCACGGACGGGGCCATCCGGGTCTCGGCGGGCACCGAGATTTCCGGGCGCTCCGCGAACAGCAACCCGAGGACCGCGATCGGCGAGGTCGAACCGCTGCACTACGTATTCATCGTGTCCGAGGGGCGGACTGCGGGCAACGCCGGCCTTTCGTTATTGCAGCTAGCCGAGCTGTTCGAGGCGCGCGGCTGCGTGACGGCGTACAATCTCGACGGGGGCGGGTCGTCGACGATGTATTTTGGCGGCCGGGTGGTCAACGAGACCGCCACGAGCCGGCACCGGACGGACGAGCGGGAGGTGAGCGACATTGTCTACATCGGGTATGAGTAAAGGCTTCGCCAGGAAGGCTGCGCTCGCGTACCTGTGCGCCGGCGTCCTGTGCATTGTCATCACGAACGTGTACGCCCTGTTCGGGCACGGCATACGCTCCGATGCGATGGATTTCATGTTCCTGTACCCGACCGTCGGCGGGGGCGGATTCCTCGGCCTGTGCCTGCTGCTGAAAAGGGGGGAGGCGGCGTCGGGGTTCCGGTTCGGCTTCAACGCGTACAACTCCGGGCTCGCGGCGCTGACCGCCGGGGCGCTGCTCCAGGGCATCGTCGAGATCGCCGGCACCGGATCCGGCCTGATCAAATACTTCTTCATAGCCGGCTGCGCCCTGTGCGCCACGGGTTCCGCAGCGCTCTACCGGCCGGGTGGCGTAAAGTGACCCATTTTCCCGCAAAGTTGCGATTTGGAGGGCGCTGCGCCAAGACACGCTTGACAATGAGCCCTCATGTCTGTATGATATCTGGGAGATTACGAAATATTTCGTAACGAATATTTTCGCAATATAGCGGGGAGGTGCAGATATGTCGAATCCGTTCAAGTTTGGTTCGGTGGTGGAAGGGGGGCATTTTACGGATCGCGCGGAAGAAACCGAGAAAGTGCGCGAAGTGCTGGCGAGCTCCAATCATCTTGTGATCATAAGCCCGCGCCGCTTTGGAAAGACTTCGATGGTGCTCAAGGCGGTCGGCGATATGGGCAGGCCGGTGGTCTACCTCGACCTGCTTGCGGTCACATCGGTCCCCGATTTCGCCGCGCAGCTTTTGCGGCGCGTGCTCGCCGAAAACAAATGGGAGAGCGTGAAGCGCGCCGTCGCAAGCTTCCGCATCGTCCCCAGGGTCGAATTGAACCCGGTGAGCGGGGGCGTGGATGTTTCGTTCCTGCCGGCTGCCCTGGAGGACTTCACCCCGCTGGAAGACGTCCTGGGGCTGATTGAAAAAACAAGCAAAGCGAGGAACCGGGCCATCGTGATCCTTGACGAGTTTCAGCAGGTCGCCCAGCTGGGGAAGTCTTTGCCGGGGAAACTCCGCGCCGCCATGCAGCACCACAAAAACGTCAATTACGTTTTCCTCGGCAGCGCCGAGTCCATGATGCGGGATATCTTCCAGTCAAAGAAGTCGCCGTTCTATCATTTTGGCTTTCTGATGCATCTCCCAGTGATTCCGAGAGAGGATTTTTTTGGCTTTCTGGACGGGAAGTTCCGCAAGGTGACGAAGGAGCACGAGGCACTGTCAAACAAGATACTTGACTACACGGAATGCCATCCATACAACACCCAAATGCTCGCCTATTATTGCTATGCTTTGCTTGAGAAGAGAAAATATGGGGCAGGAGCGGTGGATGCGGCTGTGGAAGAAATCGTCAGGACGCACGCGAACGACTATGAGCGGCTCTGGAACACGATCCGCAACACCGACAAGCGCATCCTCGTCGCGCTGGCCACCGGCGCCCCCGTATCATCCGTTGCGCAGCCGACAAGCACGCTGTACAGCGGGCTCGGCCGCCTGGCCGACCAGGGCTTCCTGATCAAGACAGGCACCTACGTTTTCGACGACCCGTTTTTCAAACAGTGGATCGTGGCTGTCCTATTGGCGTAAAACGATCCTTTTTCCCAAGACTGAGTCACTCGTAACGTATGCTCTCCAAAATCGCGTCGGCTATGTCGCTGTACCGCTCATGATAGCTCGGGAGGCCGGAGAAGGTGACCTGCACATAGTAGTCCCCTTCTTCGAACGCAATCGCCGTCAGCCGGTTGACGACGATGATCCCCGAAACCGATAGCGAGACATCGATCCGGGCGGCCGGCGCCCCCGCGACCGTCAGGGAAACCAGTTCCCCGGCTGTCGCGCCGGTGTACTCCTCGGAACTCTCTGCCAGCTCTATCATGCGCTCCGCCAGCAGCTTTGCGTAATCCTCGGCGGTCAAGCCGGGCTGCAGGTCGGTTTTCGCGTCCTCGAAAACCGTGATGATGAGTTGCTCCCCGGGCGCCGCATAAGTCAAGGGGTTACCCTCCGCCGGGTCATCGTTTACGACCCAGTCTGCCGGGATGTCCATTTTCAGCTCTGTGCCCTGTGTCGACTCGACGGTCTGCATTGCTTCAGACCCGGGAGTCTCCTGTGCGGCTTCCGTCGGCGCGCCGACATCTTCGATGGACACGGTCGCGAGGTAGTCGTCGAAATGCCCACGTACCTTGTCGAACATGTCCGTTGTCGCGAAAAATGCGACCGTGAAATAATAGGCATCGTTGTGCGCCACCGTGATCAGCCACGTGGTATCCAAGCCGTCCGCTTTTGCGCTCGCCGTCCGCTGCGCCGCGGGTATGGCCTCCGCCCCGATGGTCGTGTCCATGCTCACGCCCAGCATGGCGTCGAACTCGGCGCCTCCCTCCAGCACGGCTTCGTCAACAAGCGCAAGGTAGTCTTTTTCCGGGAGTATGCCGTCCTCTGCGGAGAGCGCCTCGCAGGAGGCGAGGATCCCGGCTTTCTCGTCCGGGGTTATCTTTGCAATGGCATAGTTTTCCCCTTCGGCCTCCGGTATGTCGAGCCAGCTGCCGGGGATTTCAATCGAAAACCCCGTATCCGGGATGGAGATCGTCTGCGGTTCGGCCTTTGCGCCATCGCAACCCGCCGCCATGGCGGCAACCGCAATCGCAAGCGCAACCCCCGCTATGCGAAGCGCGTATCTTGTCATCGTGTTTTTCATTCATGCCTCTCCCTTGACACCGATTTTATTCATGTTTATTCAGCTTCATTCATTAGCATACACAACCCCGCGATCAAAGTCAAAGTCGCGCATTGTGTGTCATGGGGACGTGTGTCATGGGGACGTATAATTTGACACACCCTCTTTTTTATTGCTTGTCGGATTGATATGAAGCATTTATAATGTGCGTATGAAAGCACCGTCAAAGATCAATGAATATGTGGTCGGTGGGTGGCTACTGATTTGCGGTGGATTGCTATTGTCCATTGCGTGTGTCCTGATAGCTTTGCTTCCTCAAATACCTTCCGAACAGAATGAGATACTTGACTGGATACAGCAGGTCAAATGGTCTTTGAGTATGAGTGACGAGCTATTCTGCTTTTCTTTGCCGCTTCTTGTGCCGAGTATCATCATCCTCTACCGCGCAACGCGAACAGTTCGGCCAATTAGCAGCCTGATAGCTTGCAGTAGTTTCATGATTGCCGCTGTCGGTTTGATAAACGTGCTCGGAGCTGCGGGACGGCTTGTTTACCCCGTGAACACCATTTCGATTACAGCAGATAATGCTGTAATGGCCGCAAGCAACTTGTTCGCCGGACTGCATTTCACAGCTATTGTACTTGCCTTTTCAATCGCAATGTTTGGCTACGCGATGCACAATGTCAAACTATTTATTATCAGCGTTGCAATCGGAATTTTGCAGTTGTTCGGGACATATTATGCAGGGATAACACCCACTTGGTTGCTGGTCATTGCCGTGGTGGCATTTTTTGCCTGGACTATTATTGTTGGTGTACGGTTGATTCGGCAAAGAGAAAAACATCATGGCGACATCACCTGAATACATCGAATTTGTCTGCGATAGCGTGAGGACGGCGTTCTCCGGCGGCGTTCGTTACAAGAAGATGTTCGGCGAGTATATGATCTATGTTGTGGTGCCTGTGCCGAAGCCGAGGAAGCCGAAAAAGTAGGAGGACGAATAGCGTTATGTATAAACAACCACCCTACACAATCACGCTGAAAGCCGCCGATTATTTGGCGAAGATCGTTGAGGCCGTGACGAGGCTTGAATTTGGCACGGAGTTCAAACGCGATATAAAGCTGCATAGGCAAAATCGGGTACGGTCAATATACTCGTCGCTTGCCATCGAGGGGAATACGCTTTCTTTGGATGAGGTGACGGCGGTGATTGACGGGAAACCTATTGCCGGAAAACAAGCGGAAATCAAAGAGGTGAAAAACGCTTACGAAGCCTACGACAAGATACTGACGTTTGACCCGTACAAAATCAAAGACTTTTTGAAAGCGCATAAGTTGATGACA
>JAISTX010000064.1 GCA_031272365.1 Eubacteriales Family XIII. Incertae Sedis bacterium | reverse complement strand
CAATCCGCGTACTCGACTTCAAATTGGCGGCATCCGGGGGGCGTTGCTACGGCATGAATTGTTATGATATAATTGAGTCAATATATCGAGCTCGCGTTTGCAAACGAGGGAAAGTTGAGCAAAACAAGATGAAAACAAAAGCACTTACAGTGGCACGCATCCTCTTGGCCGCGGATATCGCGTTGGCGGTACTGCTGGTTTTGGTGATCGGGTTCGGGTTTAGCTTCGGGGGGCTGCTCGGCGGCGGAAGCTACAACAACCACATCACGAGCATTGAGGTGCAGACGCAGATGACGAACGGCGCTATGTCGACGACCTACATACCCGTCGTGGAGGATGGCTTCGACTGGGCCGGCGCCTCCGACAGCACGCGCGTGAAGATCGCGCGGTACGGTGTGAAGGAGGCCCTGAAGAAGCAGGCGGTCGAGCAGCCGAACATCTACTTCGTGATGGGGCTGGCGTCCAACCGCACGGACACCTTGTTCCTCTACACGGGGAGCGGGAAAATACAGATCATCGTGAACGGGAAAGTGACCGAGGAGGTTGAACCATAATGGCGGACATGGAAAAGAAAATTCAGGGGACCGAGGAGCCCGATTGGGCACGGGTCTCCATGCCGGCAGAGACGGAAACGCTGGAGAAGGCGGCCGTTGTGGAAAACGCGGTCTTTGAGGAGTACGACGACAAGCCCAAGCCTCAGCCCAAGCCACAGCCACAGCCGCAGCCCAAGGCCCAGCCCAAGCCGCAGCCAAAGGCCCAGGCCAAGCCGCAGCCCAAGCCCCAGCCGCAACCGCCCGCATACGGGACGTCGGAGGTTTTCCACTGGCGGCGGGTCGCTTTGATCCTCGGCATCATCTGCGTCGCGGAGGTCGTCGTCCTGGTTCTCAAATTGATGTAGAAACACACCTCATCGCGCGGCATCGCTCTGTGGTATACTAAAGCGATGGCACAGGAAAATATCAATTCGTATTATTTGGACGACGCGGAGATTGACGCGTTCTACGCCGGCACATCGCAGCATGCCGGCACGGTTTTCGGCAGCCAGAAAGTCCACAACCTCTGGCGGTTTTGCGTGTGGGCGCCGAACGCGAAGAGCGTGCGCGTCGTGGGGGACTTCAACAGCTGGGACGAGAACGCGCCCGTCATGGACCGGTACCGCGGGCTTTGGGTCTGCTTCGTCGGCGGCGCCGCAGAGGGGGACAACTACAAATACCGCATCGAGGGGGCCGACGGCGCGTTCGTCATGAAGGCGGACCCCTGCGCGGTGCACGCGGAGACGCCGCCGGGCACGGCGTCGAAGGTCTGGATCGAAGAGGGCTACACGTGGAAGGACGCGGACTGGATGGCGGCGCGCGAGGGGGTGGATGCCCTGCGGCAGCCGGTCTCCATCTACGAGCTGCACCTCGGCTCGTGGCGCATCCCCGAGGGCTGGCAGTACCCGTCCTACCGGATGCTGGCCCAGAAGCTCCCGAAATACGTCAAGGAGATGGGCTTCACGCACGTCGAGATCATGCCGGTCAACGAGCACCCCTACGGCGGGTCCTGGGGCTACCAGGTGACCGGCTTCTTCGCGATCACGAGCCGCTACGGGACGCCGTGGGATTTCATGAAGCTCGTGGACGCGCTGCACGCCGAGGGCATCGGCGTCATCGTGGACTGGGTGCCGGCGCATTTCCCGAAGGACGAGCACGGCCTCGCGCATTTTGACGGCAGCTGGCTCTACGAGCACGAGAACCCAATCAAACGCGAGCACCCGCAATGGGGCACGTACCAATTCAATTATTACAGGCCGGAAGTGCGGAGCTTCCTGTTTTCGAGCGCGGTCAACCTCGTCGAAAACTACCACGTCGACGGCATCCGCGTCGACGCGGTCAGCTCCATGCTCTACCTCGACTACGGGCGCGGCGACAACTACGTCCGCAACGAGGACGGCGGCAACATCGACGAGTCGGCCGTGGCGTTCCTGCGCGAGCTGAACACGGCGGTGCTCGGCGGCCGGCCGGGCGTGCTGACGGTCGCGGAGGAGAGCACGGCGTTCCCGCTCGTGACGAAGCCGCCCTACGACGGGGGGCTCGGGTTCACGTTCAAATGGAATATGGGCTTCATGCACGACACGCTCGACTATATGGGCATCGACCCGTTTTTCCGGCACGGGGCGCACGAGAAGCTCACGTTCTCGATGCACTACGCGTTCTCCGAAAACTACATCCTGCCGTACTCGCACGACGAGGTCGTGCACGGCAAGAAGTCGATGATCGACAAGATGTTCGGGGAGTACGAGGAGAAATTCGACGAGATCCGCACGCTCTACGGCTTCCTGTACGGGCACCCGGGCAAGAAGCTGCTGTTCATGGGCAACGAGTTTGCGCAGTTCGTCGAGTGGGACTACCAGAAGCCGCTCGACTGGATGCTGCTCGACTACCCCGCCCACGAGGGGGTGCGGCAGTGGGTGGCGGCACTGAACGGGCTGTACCGGGGGCACCCGGCGTTCTTCTCGAAGGACGATTCGTGGGACGGGTTCCAGTGGCTGAACGTCGATGACCGGCAAAACAGCGTGATCGCCTTCCTGCGGCGCGGGGAGGGGGCTGGCGCCCGCGGAAAAAAGAAGGACGACCTCGTGGTCTGCGTGTATAATTTTACGCCCGAGCCGCACGAGGGATACCACGTCGCGCTGCCGCAGGCCGGGACGCTCACCTTCCTGCTCGCGAGCACGGACGCGAAGGTGAAGAAGCGCGTGAAGGCGCGGGAAGAGGATCTGAATGGATTGCCCTACGCAGCGGTGTTGACGCTGCCGCCGATGTCGGCGTTGTTCTACAAATATACGGTATCTTTGAAGTAGCCGCCGCGGGGCATGCCCGGGGCAGCGAGTTTGTGGATAAACAGGAGGCTGTCTTTAAATGTACAGGAAAAAGAAAGCGGTGGCGATGCTGCTCGCGGGCGGCCAGGGGAGCCGCCTCGGCGTGCTGACGGCGCGCCGCGCGAAGCCGGCGGTGACGTACGGGGGGAAATACCGCATCATTGATTTCCCCCTCTCCAACTGCGCGCACTCGGGCATCGACACGGTCGGCGTGCTGACGCAGTACCGGCCGCTCGAGCTGAACACCTACATCGGCACGGGCCAGGCGTGGGACCTGGACACGAACACGGGCGGCGCGTACGTGCTGCCGCCGTTTGCGCGGGGCGACTCCGGCGAATGGTACACGGGCACGGCGAACGCCATCTGGCAGAACGCGGCCTTCATCGACCAGTTCGACCCGGAGTACGTGCTCGTCCTCTCGGGCGACCACATCTACAAGATGAACTACAAATGGATGATCGCGGCGCACGAGGAGAAGGAGGCGGCGGCCACGATCGCCGTCATCGCGGTGCCGATCAGCGAGGCGTCCCGGTTCGGCATCATGAACACGGACGAGGACCTGCGCATCACGGAGTTTGAGGAGAAGCCGGAGAAGCCGAAGAACAACCTCGCGTCGATGGGCGTGTACGTGTTCACCTGGCAGGCGCTGAAGAGCTATCTGAAAAAGGACGCGGAGGACAAGGCCTCCTCGAACGATTTCGGCAAGAACATCATCCCGGCGATGCTCGACGCGGGCGAGCGGCTCTTCGCCTACGAGTACGGCGGGTACTGGAAGGACGTCGGGACGATCGAGTCCCTGTGGGAGGCGAACATGGAGCTGCTCTCGAGCAACCCGCCGTTCAACCTCTACGACGACCCGTGGCGCATCTTCTCGCGCAACCTGTACGACCCGCCGCAGTACATCGACGCGGGCGCGAAGGTCACGAACAGCATCGTCTGCGAGGGCTGCCGCGTGTACGGGACGGTGGAGAACTCCATCCTCAGCTCGGGCGTCGTCATCGGCGAGGACGCGTACGTGAAGGACAGCATCCTCATGACGGACACGGCGGTCGGCAAGGGCGCGCGCGTGCTGAAGAGCATACTGGACGAGGAGGTGGTCGTCGGCGAGGATGCCGTCGTCGGGGCGGACGGCCTGGACCTGACGCAGGCGTACGACCCGGGCGGCAGCAAGATCACGGTCGTCGGCAAGGGGGTTGTTATCAAAAAAGGCAGCTCCACGCCGGCCGGGGAGGAGGTGAAGGCATGATCCGCGAAGCATTCGGTTTGATCTACGCGGGCGACGAGGTGACGAATCTGCGGGAGCTCGTCGACACGCGCACGGTGGGCGCGCTGCCGGTCGGCGGCAAATACCGCGTCATCGACTTCACGCTCTCGAACTTCGTCAATTCGGACATCCGCAACGTCGGGGTCATCACGAGCCGCAACTACAATTCGCTCATGGACCACCTGTCTTCGGGCAAGGCGTGGGACCTCTCGCGCAAAAGCGACGGGCTGTTCATCCTCACGCCGTTCTCCCTGCGGGAGAACCCGGGCATCTTCCGGGGCAAGGTCGAGGCGCTGAAGAGCGGGATGGACTACATCCGGCGGGCGAAGCAGGAGTACTGCATCCTGACGGGCTCGACGCAGGTCTACAACACGACGTTCGACGACATGATGCGCTTCCACGTCGAGAGCGGCGCGGACGTCACGGTCATGTACCAGAAGACGAACACGGTGGTGCACGGCGATGGGTTCCACGACGTCTTCCTCGAGGTGGCGGGGGACGGCACGGTGGAGAGCATCGAGATCAACCCGATGCTGTCGGAGCTGAACGCGCTGTCGATGAAGACCTACATCCTGCGCAAGGACATCCTCATCTACCTCATCGACGAGAGCTTCTCGAAGGGCGAGTACAAATTCAGCGAGGACCTTCTGCGCAACAACCTGCACCGCATCAAGGTGATGGCGTACGAGCACAAAGGCTACGTCGGCACGATGCGCTCGGTGGCTGCCTACTACCAGATGAACATGGACCTGCTCGACCCGGACATCCGCGACGAGCTGCTGGCGTCGAAGAACCGCGTCTTCACGAAGGTCAAGGACTCGGTCCCGGCGAAGTACATGGAGACGGCGGAGGTGAAGAACAGCCTCATCGCGAACGGCTGCATCATCGAGGGGAAGGTGGAGAACAGCATCCTGTTCCGCGACGTGCACATCGGGCGGGACGCGTGCGTGAAGAACAGCATCGTGCTCGCGAATACGGAGATCGCGGACGGGGCGGAGCTCGAGTACACGATCCTCGACAAGAACGTGAGCGTCAGGCCCAGGAGCCGGCTCGTGGGCGCGAGGGAATTTCCGATGGTCATCCGGAAAGGAGGGTTGGTATGATGGGGAGCGAGCCAAGGGTATTGATGGTGGCGTCCGAGGGGATGCCGTTTGTGAAGACGGGCGGGCTCGCGGACGTCGTGGGCGCGCTGCCGAAGGCGCTCGCCGCGCTCGGCGTGGACGTGCGGGTCATGCTGCCGAAGCACCAGCAGGTGAAGGAGCAGTACCAGGACGTGCTCGACACGGTCGCGACGGCCACGGTGCATCTCGGCTGGCGCGAGAAGTACCTCGGCGTGCAGCGTCTGAGTCACGAGGGCGTCGAATATTATTTCATCGACAACGAGGACTATTTTTCCGGGCCGGTCTACCGGGGCGGCGACCTGGAAAACGAGCAGTACCTGTTTTTCTGCAAGGCGGTCTGCGAGGCACTCTCGCACATCGACTTCGCGCCGGACGTGCTGCACCTCAACGACTGGCACACGGGGATGATCCCGATGCTGCTGAAGACGCAGTACCAGAGCGAGGCGGCGCGGACGCTGTTCACGATCCACAACATCCAGTTCCAGGGCAAGATGGGCTTCCCCGTGATGCGGGACATGCTGTCCATCCCGGACTACTACTACACGCCGGAGTACGTCGAGGCGGACGGCTGCGCGAATATGATGAAGGCGGCGCTCGTGTTCTGCGACAAGATCTCGACGGTCTCGCCGAACTACGCGCACGAGATCATGAACGCGTATTTCGGGCTCGGCATGGAGGGCATCCTGTCGGCGCGCGCGCATGACGTCGTCGGCATCCTGAACGGGATCGACATGGACGAGTTCGACCCGGCGTTCGAGAAGGGCCTGGCGGCGCAGTTCTCGGAGTGCGACCTGCGCGGGAAGCAGTCGTGCAAGCGGGCGCTGCGGGCGCAGTTCTCGCTGGGCGGGAGCCCCCACGCGCCCATCATCGCGATGGTGTCGCGCCTGACGCGGCAGAAGGGCTTCGACCTCGTGCGCTACGCGATGGAGGAGCTGCTCACGACGGCGGACGTGCGGTTCGTGCTGCTCGGCAGCGGCGACAAGGAGTACGAGGATTTCTTCAACTACATCGCGGGCAAGTACCCGGGCCGGGCGGGGACCTACATCGGCTACGACGAGGGGCTCGCGCACCAGATCTACGCGGGGGCGGACTTTTTCCTCATGCCGTCGCAGTTCGAGCCGTGCGGGCTCGCGCAGATGATTGCGCAGCGCTACGGGACGCTGCCGATCGTGCGGGAGACGGGCGGGCTCGTCGACACGGTCGCGCCGTACAACCGCTTCACGGGCGAGGGCACGGGCTTCGGCTTCGCGACGTTCAACGCGCACGACATGATGGCGGCGGTGCGGCTCGCGCTGGCCGTCTACCAGGACAAGGCGACAATGCGCAAGCTCCGCCGCAACGCGATGGGGCTCGACAATTCGTTCGAGAAATCCGCCGAGCAGTACCGCGCGCTGTTCCGGTCGATGGTGTGAGGGCGGCCTACGAGTACTGGTAGCCCGCCTTCTCCTTGCGGCGTTTCCACGCGAGGAGGAAGAGGAGGCACCCTGCCGCTGCTACCACCGCGAGGAGGAAGGGGCGGAAGTTTGCCTTTGCGGCGGGCGCGGCGCTATCTACTTCCGGCTTGATTTGGGAATCTGGCGCCATACCGGTCACGTCGGTCTTTTCGGAAACCCGGGTGGCCTTCTCCAATAACGGATCGCTGTTTCCGGATACCGGCAGAGTGTCTATTTCGGGCGTGCTTGTGTCTGTTTGATAACGTGCCGGCGCGTTGGTATATACGACGGTCACGGTGCTGTCCTTCGGGGCGGTCGCCGCGGGCTTCTGGCCGGTCGCCGTATTGTTGTCGGCGGCGCTGTCTGTGCTGCCAGTGGCGGCGCTGCCCGCGTTGCTGTTTGCGCCGCTGCTCTTGTCGTCATCCTTGCCGCCGCCGGGGCTGGCCGTCAGCTTCGGGATGCTCCGCGTCTTGAAGGATCCGCACGCGCAGGAGCATTCTTCCGCTCCTTCCTCCGTGTAGGTCGCGGGCTTCGTCACGTGCCATGCACCATAGGTATGGCCGTCCGGGTTGTAGGGGTTCTCCGGTCGGGGCCCGGCTTCCGTGCCATAGGGGTACTCACGGAGCCCGACTTCCGTGTCGGCCGTGACCAGATCCGGGATCTGCCGCACAAACACGAGGTGATCGGCAATCCGGTTGTAGTACAGGTACACATACTCCAGTTTTGTCAGGCTGTTGAGCGGCGCTATGATCTCGATCTCATTATAGGAAAGCTCCAGCTCGGTGAGCTCCGTCAGCCCTGCTAGCGGCGAAACGTCCTGTATCAGGTTTTCGTCGAGGAAAAGGCCCTCCAGCGCTGTCAAGCCCGCCAGCGGCCTCAAGTCGGCAATCTCATTTCGGGCAAGCTCGAGGTTGGTGAGCGCCTTCAGCTCCGCCAGCGGCGACAGGTCCTCAATGCTGTTGTCCGACAGGATGAGTTCGTCCAGCCCTGTCAAAGAAGCCAATGGCGAGATGTCCGTGATCAGGTTGTTGCGGAGCTGAAGCTCCTGGAGGTTTGTCAAGCCGGCAAGCGGCGACAGATCCTGGATCTTGTTGCTCGAGAGGCAGAGCTCTGTCAGCTCGTGGCATCTTTCTAATGGCGATAGATCTTCGATCTGGTTGTCCTGGACTTTCAGCGATTGCAGATGCGGCATGGAGGTCACAAACGCAAGGCTCTTGATGCCTTCGTGCCGCGGCAGGGTCAGGCCTGTGATCCCCGAAAGCAACTCGATATTGGTCGGGTAGGCGTTCTCCATCATCTGGATTTCGATCGTTCCGTTGTAGGCCGCAAGCTCTTTTTTCGAGATCGTGTCGTATTTCGTTTTGCGAAAGGCGGCTGCGATGTTTGAGGCGTATGTGCCACACGTCTTGATTTCGTCCGGGGAGTCCGGCTTTTCGAACCAGTCCATGAACGTATGCGTCTCCGACTCCGACTCCGACTCCGTCTCCGGCCCGGCCGGTCCGGGGTCTTCCCCTTCGTAGGTGCCGTCCTCGACGGATCCCGGCTGCTCCGGCGGCGCTTCCTCCGCAAAAACGGAGAGCGGCGCCGCGTGGCCCATCACCACGCAAAGCGCCAGCAAAAACGCCAGCAGCATCCGCCCCGTCCGGGCGCTCCCGGTTTGCCCTCTGTTGTCCCCCCTTGTCACCATGTCCCCATCCTTTCGGTTAAGATTAAAAAATCGAAAGATATTTCTATATTTATTCATACCCACCAAACAGCCATTTGAAACACCCCGCCCCCGCCATAATTCGTTATTAAGGTCAGATAATAGCACATAATATTGACTAAAAATCTGACATATGGTATCATGGCGGCATAGTTGTTTTTCATGGAATTGATTGCGGCAAGGCATGAAACGGAGGGAGGATATGGCGCAGGAATCATTCATTAGAAGGCTACGTAAGGATGCCGGGCTGACGCAAGACGCTGTTGCGAAAAAACTCGGTGTTGCACGTACGACCTACACGGCGATCGAGACCGGGCAGGGGGAGCTTTCGCTTTCCGAGATCAAAAAACTGTCGGTGTTGTATCAGATTCCGCCGGGCGACATCGTGGAGGGGCGGCTTTCGGAAGATGTCGTGTACCATGCATCGACTTTGAGGGAATCCACGCAAGATTTTTATCATGCCGGGGATGCGGACGTGGTTCCGCGCGAGTTGGATCCGGAGGCAAATCCCGTAAAACTCCGAAACGTGTTGCTATATGTCACGGAGCGCATCGGTGCTAGGCCAAATGTCGGAGAAACCGTCCTCTACAAGCTCTTGTATTTCATCGACTTTGATTTTTATGAAAAGACGGGACGCTCCGTGACCGGGCTGACCTACATCAAAAACCATTTCGGGCCGACGCCAAACTATTGCTTTGCGGACATCGTGAAGGGTATGGTGGAGGCCGGGGATCTGGAGATAGCGGAAACGCCGTATTTTGCGCACACGCAGAAAAAATACCTCCCCGTCGCCCATCCGGATCTTTCCGGTCTGACCGCAGAAGAGATCAAGCATATCGACGCCGAGCTCGAGCGCCTCGGAGATAAAACCGCTGCCGAGCTGACGGCATTCTCCCACAAAGACACCCCATGGATTGCCGCAAAACCCAAAACCCCCATCAGCTACCAACACGCCATGTATCGCACCGACGCAACAACTGTCCGGGAGGCAACCGATGAACTTTGAATTTGCACCCGAGTTTGAAAAAGAGGTGAAAGCTCTGGGCAAGCGTTGGCGGTCGCTTCCGAAGGATATTGAAAATGTCAAACCGTTTATCGAGTCGCTATATACTGAGCAGGAAGGCGTGTCTCTCGAAGAGCACCGCACTGCTTTCTTCAACAACAAACGGGCAACGATTCTGCACCGAACAGACTGCGGAGAGGCGGTCAAGATGCGCTTGGATTGCGTCTCCCTTGGCCAAAAGGACATCGTCCGCCTCATCTTCGTATTCATCAAAGAAGGCGATACCGTGACATTCGTCGAACTGTTCTCAAAGCAGGACAAGCCCCGGGAAGACGAAAGACGTCTGGGGCGGTATCTGTAATATCGCTCATTCCGAGAGCAGAGGATCTGCGGCCGGGCACTTCGTGTGGTATACTTTTAGCATTCTTGTTTATTTGAAGGGGACGGTATGACGGAGACATTTACGAAGGATCAGATCAAAGAGGAGATCGAGAAGAAGCTGCGGCGCACGACCGGGCTGACGCCGGACGAGGCGACGCCGGAGGACGTGTATCAAGCGGTCGGGTTGACAGTCAAGGACCTCATCATGGACCGGTGGGCGTACTCGCTGAAGGAGGTGCACCGCAGGAACGCGAAGCGGCTGTACTACCTGTCCGCGGAGTTCCTCATGGGGCGCGCCCTCGTGAACAACATGATCAACCTCGGCCTGTTCGACGCCTACCGCGACGCGGTGGCGGAGCTCGGGTTCTCGCTGGAGGCGATCGAGGAGCAGGAGGCGGACGCGGGCCTGGGCAACGGCGGCCTCGGGCGGCTGGCGGCGTGCTTCCTCGACTCGCTCTCGACGCTGGAGATGCCCGTCACGGGCTGCTGCATCCGCTACGAGCACGGGCTGTTCCGGCAGCGGATCGTGGACGGCGAGCAGCAGGAGGCCGACGACAACTGGCTCGAGAAGGGCAACCTCTGGGAGGTCGCCCGGCCCGACGACAAGGTCGAGGTGAAATACGGCGGCCACATCGAGGAGGTCTGGACGGAGAACGGGCTCAAGGTGAACCACTCCGGGTACACGAGCGTCATGGCCTACCCGTACGACATGCCCGTCATCGGCTACGACAGCAAGGTGCCGGCGACGCTGCGCATGTGGGAGGCGCGGGCGAAGACGGAGATCGACATGAGTTATTTCAACAAGGGCGACTACGCGCGGGCGGCGCTCGAGAGCGCGCTCGTCGAGGCGATCTCGCAGGTGCTCTACCCCGAGGACAACCACGAGCAGGGGCGGATGCTGCGGCTGAAGCAGTTTTACTTCTTCACGAGCGCGTCAATGCAGTTCCTCGTGAACAGCCACCGGAAGAACCACGGCGACCTGCGCACGCTGCCCGACCACTACACGATCCAGATCAACGACACGCACCCGACGCTCGCGATCCCCGAGCTCATCCGCATCCTCCTCGACGACGAGGGCATGAGCTGGGACGAGGCGACGGAGATCGCCTACCGCATGTTCAACTACACCAACCACACGATCATGCGCGAGGCGCTGGAGCGGTGGAACGAGAATATGTTCCGCGAGCTGCTCCCGCGCATCCACAAGATCGTGACGGTCATCGACCGGAAGTTCCGCGACCGCATCTGGGAGAAATGGCCCGGCGACTGGGGCAAGATGAACGACATGAGCATCATCAACGGCGGGGAGATCCGCATGGCCAACCTGTGCATCGCGGTCTGCGGCAAGGTGAACGGGGTGTCGGCGCTCCACGCGAACATCCTCAAGACGCGCGCCTTCCGCGACTTCTACATCCTGTTCCCGGACAAATTCCTCGGCGTGACGAACGGCATCACGACCCGGCGGTGGCTCGCGAAGTCGAACATGCCGCTCACGGGGCTCATCGAGCAGCGCATCGGGCGCGGCTTCCTGAAGCATTACGAGGAGTTCGAGAAGCTGCGCGGCTACATGGACGACGCGTCGTTCCGCGAGGAAGCGGCGGCCGTGAAGTTTTTGAATAAAGAAAAATTCGCGCGCTACCTCCAAGCGAAGCAGGGCGCGGAGATCGACCCGTCGACGATGTTCGACGTGCAGGCGAAGCGCTTGCATGAATACAAAAGGCAGCTCCTCAAAATCCTGCACATCCTGCACCTGTACTATTCGCTCAAGGTGGACCCGGGGATGCACGTCACGCCGACGACCTTCCTCTTCGCGGCGAAGGCCGCGCCCGGCTACTACATGGCGAAGGAGATCATCCGGCTCATCGGCGCGGCGGCGCAGATGATCAACGGCGACCCGCAGATGGCGGGCAAGCTGAAGGTGGTCTTCATCGAGGACTACAACGTCTTCGTGGCCGAGCACCTGATCCCGGCGACGGACGTGAGCGAGCAGCTCTCGACGGCGGGGCTCGAGGCGTCGGGCACGGGCAATATGAAGTTCATGATGAACGGCGCGGTCACGATCGGCACGATGGACGGCGCGAACGTGGAGATCCACGACAGCGTGGGCGCGGATGACATCTTCATCTTCGGCGCCAAGGTGGGCGAGATCGAGGACATGAAGAGGTTCTGCTCGTACAACCCCTACAAACTCTACGAGGAGAGCGCGGACCTGAAGCGCGTCCTGGACAGCCTGATCAACGGTGCGCTGCCGGTGAAGGACGGGCGGCAGTTCCACGACATCTACAACTCGCTGCTCTACGGGGCGCAGGGCCAGCCGGACAAGTATTTCGTGCTGCACGATTTCGCTTCCTACGACGAAGTGTACGGGCGGCTTTGCGCGGCCTATGAGGACCGCGATCGCTGGATGCGGATGAGCGCGCACAACACGATCTGCTCGGGGATGTTTTCCTCCGACCGGACGATCCGGCAGTACGCGCAGGACATCTGGCATTTGGAAGGGCTGTATTGACGGGGATTTATGAATAATATTTCATTTGGCGACATCGTGATTTCCAACGTGAACATCGTGCACAACAGCGCGATGGAGCTGTACCGCAGCCCGGGCGGCGCCGTGCCGTGCGGGACGGAGGTGCACCTGCGGCTCAGCATCCACGAGCTGATGATCGAGCGCGCCGTGCTGTGCATGTTGCGCGGGGACGGCGTCGACCGGCTCGAGATGGCGCGGGAGGGGGATTTTTACATGGCGCGGTACATCGTGCCGCAGGACGGGGGCATCGTGCTCTGGTACTGGTTCGAGGTCGTGCTGCAGGGCGGCGCGGTCTGCTACTACGGCACGGAGCCGCCGCTGCACGCGGGGCTCGGGCTCATCTACCGGAACCCGCCGCCGGCCTTCCAGCTCACGGTGTACGACCGGGAGTTTGTGACGCCCGCGTGGGCGAAGCGCGCCGTGATGTACCAGGTCTTCCCCGACCGCCTGCGGATGGGGAACCCGGACCGCGTGCGGGCGGGCGTGGAGTACCATAGGTCCAAGGGCCGGGGCGATGTCTTCCTGCACGAAAGCTGGGACGACACGCCCGTCTACGAGGCGAAGGAAGGGCAGAAGTACTACATGCCGAGCGACATATTCGGCGGCGACCTCGACGGGGTGCGCCAGCGCCTCGCGGAGATGAAGGAGCTGGGCGTCACGGTGCTCTACCTCAACCCGATCTTCGAGGCGTCGTCCAACCACCGCTACAACACGGGGGACTACAGGAAGATCGACCCGATCCTCGGGGACGAGGACGCGTGGCGGCGGCTGGTCGGCGAGGCCGCGGCGCTCGGCATCCGCATCATCCTCGACGGGGTGTTTTCGCATACGGGCGACGACAGCGTGTACTTCAACAAATACGGGAACTACGAGGGGCTGGGAGCCTACCAGAGCCAGGACTCGCCGTATTTCAAATGGTACAAATTCGGCCTGTGGCCGGACCGGTACACGAGCTGGTGGGGCTTCCCGACGCTGCCGGAGGTGAACGAGGGGGAGCCGACGTGGTCGGATTTCGTGATCGAGGGCGAGGACTCCGTCCTGGCGCACTGGATCAAGGGCGGGGCTTCGGGCTGGCGGCTCGACGTCGCCGACGAGCTGCCCGACGACACGATCGAGCATATGCGCGCGGCGGTGAAGCGCGCGGACCCGGAGGCGTTCCTGCTCGGGGAGGTCTGGGAGGACGCGACGACGAAGCAGAGCTACAACGTGCCGCGGCGCTACGCGCTCGGGCGCGGGCTCGACTCGGTCATGAACTACCCCTTCCTGAACCAGACGGTGGCCTTCCTGCGCGGGGAGGTGAACGCGATTTCCTACCGCAAATTCCTCGTGGCGCAGCGGCAGGGCTACCCGCCGGAGATGCTGTTTGCGCTGATGAACCTGCTGTCCTCGCACGACGTGATCCGCGTGCGGACGGCGCTGTCGCGCCCGGCGGACGCGAAGGAGCCGCACGACATGACGCGGGCGGAGCAGGCGGCGTTTTCCCTGACGGCGGAGCAGTACGCGCACGGCGGCAAGCTGCAGCGGCTCGCGGCGGCGCTCCAGTTTTCCGTGCCGGGCATCCCGGCCGTCTACTACGGGGACGAGGTGGGGATGACGGGCCTGCTCGACCCGTTCAACCGGCGCCCGTGGCATGAAGAGGACGCGTCGATCCGGGGGTGGTACAAGAGGCTGGCGGCCCTGCGCGGCTCGCACCCGGTGCTGCAGGCGGGGCACGTGCTTTATTATTCGACGAACGGGAACGTGATCGGCGTCTTGCGCTACACGCACGACGGGAAGGACGCCTTCGGCGGGGAGATGGAGCCGGACGTGGTGCTGACGGTCGTGAACCCGACGGCGGAGGCGCACCGCATCGTGATCGACCTGACGCAGGAGAAGGAGTGCCAGCCCAGGGAGCACCGCGAGGCGTTTTTGAGCACGCGCTGGAAACAGGCGCGCAGCCTGACGGAGGAGGGGCACGCCTTTTCCCTCGAGGCGGGTCTGTTTGAGATCGAGATCGGGCCGCTGTCGGCGGAGATGTTTCAGTTGACGAAGGAGGAGGGCGCGGATGAGCGAGTATAAGAATTTTCATTTCCTGATGGACGCGGAGGTCGTGTTCGGGCGCGGCGCGGAGCAGGAGGCCGGCCGGCTCGTGAAGGCGCACGGCGGGACGCGGGCGATGCTCGTGTTCGGCGGCGGCAGCATCAAGCGGAGCGGGCTGTACGACCGGCTCCGGGCGTCGCTGGAGGAGGCGGGCGTGGCGTGCGTCGATTTCGGCGGCGTGCACGCGAACCCCCGGCGCTCGTACGCCGAGGAGGGCGTGAAGCTCGCGGTTTCCGAGAAGGTGGACTTCCTCTTGGCGGCGGGCGGCGGCAGCTCCATCGACACGGCGAAGTCGATCGCGCTCGCGCTCGCGCATGGCGGGGAGTTTTGGAAGTACTTCAAGGGCGAGCCGTATGGCGGCGCCTACCCGGTCGGCGCGGTGAACACGATCGCGGCGGCAGGCAGCGAGATGAGCCGCTCCGCCGTGCTCGTAGACGACGTCGACACGGGGCAGAAGACGGGGCTGTGGTGCGACGCGTGGCGGCCCAGGTTCGCGGCCATGAACCCGGAGCTGACCTTCACGGTGCCGAAGGACCAGACGGCGGCGGGCAGCGCGGACATCGTGGCGCACGTGATGATGCGGTATTTTTCGCCGTACGCGAGCGCGCTCGGCGACCGGTTCTGCCAGTCGATGATGCGCACGGTCGTGGACTTTGCGCCGAAGGCGGTGGAGGCGCCGGACGACTACGCGGCGCGCGCGGAGCTCATGCTCTCGGCCGGCTTCGCGCACTGCGACATATCCTTCCTCGGGCGGCCTGCGTTCCAGGCCGGCGAGCACGCTTTGGAGTCCCAGCTCAGCGGGCACTACGACACGGCGCACGGCGCGGGCCTCGCGGTGATGATGCCGGCGATGCTCGGGTATTTCGTGCGCTGCGGCTCGGAGGAGCAGGTGGCGCGGGTGGCGAAGTTCGGGCACGTGCTGTTCGGCGCGGACCCCTCGGACGCTTCGGACGGGGTGGCGCGGTTCGCGGCCTGGCTGAAGTCGCTGTCCCTGCCGGGGACATTGCGGGAGCTCGGCGTGCCGGAGGGGGATCTGGAGGCGTGCGTCGACCGCTGCCTCGCGGCGCGCGGCGGCAAGCCGATCGAAGGGTATATGACGCTGGACCGGGCGGCGGTGGAGGACATCTACCGGCGCGCCTATAGCGGGGATTTTCTGTGAACAATTCCGCGCGCAGGGCGGGGATACTCCTCCCGCTCACGGCGCTGCCGGGCGGCGGGTCGCTCGGCGGGGAGGCGTACGCCTTCGTGGACTTCCTCGTGGCGGCCGGACAGAGCGTCTGGCAGGTGCTGCCGGTCGGGCCGGTCGGGAAGAGCCGCAGCCCCTATCAGAGCATGTCGGCGTTTGCGGGCAACCCGGCGTTTGTGGACGAGAAGATGCTCGGCCAGCCTCTCGAAGAGGCCGTGCTGCGCTTCGACCTGGGCGGCGCGGACTACCAGAAATTCCTCCGGGAGAACGCGGCCTGGCTCGACGGCTTCGCGCTGTTCGAGGCGGTGCACGTGCGCCTGCGCAAGCCGCTGGACCTGTGGCCGGACGAGCTGCGCAACCCCCAGGACAAGACGCTCGCGGAGCTGTCCCGGGAGCACGCGGAGGCGGTGGAGCGCACGAAGGTCGTCCAGTATTTCTTCTGGTCGCAGTGGAAGGAGCTCAAGGCCTACGCAAACCTCAAGGGCGTCGGGATCGTCGGCGATCTGCCGTTCTACGTGTCGGCGGACTCGGCGGATTTCTGGCTGTCGCGCCGCGCGTTCGACACGCAGCCGGACGGGCGCCCCGCGTCTTCGGCGGGCGTGCCGCCGGACGACTACGCGGCGGGGGGGCAGGTCTGGAACGTCCCCGTCTACGCATGGGGCAAGCGCAAGAAGGAGGTCTTCGCGCTCTGGCGGTCGCGCCTCGCGCAGGCCGCGCGGCTGTACGACGGCGTGCGCATCGACCACTTCCGGGCGCTCGCGGACTACTACGCGTACCCGGCCGGCGGCGGCGAAGGCGCGTGGCACCCGGGGCCGGGGGCGGCGTTCATCGACATGGTGAAGCGCGACTTCCCGGGGCTCGAGGTCATCGCGGAGGATCTCGGCGACCTGTCGGACGCGGCGCACGCGCTGCGCGCCTACAGCGGGTTCCCGGGCATGAAGGTGCTGCAGTTCGCCTTCACGGGGAACGCGGACAACCCCTACCTCCCGCACAACATCGAAAGCAACAGCGTCTGCTACACGGGCACGCACGACAATAACACAACCGTCGGCTACGTGCGCGCGGCTTCTGCCGGGGAAGCCGCCTTCGCGCTGCGCTACCTCGGGCTTTCCGGGGACCGTGCCGCATTGCCCGGGGCCCTGCTGCGCACGGCGCTCATGAGCCGCTCCGAAACGGCGATCATCCCGATGCAGGACTGGCTCGGCCTCGGCGCGGGGGCCAGGATGAACAAGCCTGCGACCGTGGGCGGCCGCAACTGGAAGTGGCAGCTTTCGCCCGGCGCGCTCACGGGGGGGCTGGCGGCGCGCATCCGCGGCATGACGGAGATGTACGGGCGGTAGGCAATCAGGGTATTATTCAAAAAATATATGTTTATGGTATAATCTTAGATTGTGCACGGCAATGCGGGCTGCACAAATGTTATACGAAAAGGAGATGTACAAATGGCAAGATTTTTCACTTCGGAATCCGTGACGGAAGGGCATCCGGACAAGCTGTGCGATCAGGTGTCGGATGCGATCCTGGACGCGCTGATTGAGCAGGATCCGCAGAGCCACGTGGCGGTGGAGTCGGTCACGACGACGGGGATCGTGATGGTGGCGGGCGAGGTCACGAGCGAGGGGTACGTGGATATCCCGGGGCTCATCCGCGGCGTGGTCGAGGACATCGGCTACACGAAGAGCGACTACGGGTTTGACGCGAAGGCGTGCGCGGTGCTGAACGCGATCCATGAGCAGAGCGCGGACATCGCGATGGGCGTCAACGAGGCGCTGGAGCAGAAGGAAGGCACGGAGAAGTTTGACGACATCGAGGCGACGGGCGCGGGGGACCAGGGCATCATGTTCGGGTTCGCGTGCAAGGAGACGCCGGAGCTCATGCCGCTGCCGATCACGCTCGCGCACAACCTCTGCAAGAAGCTGACGGACGTCCGCAAGGGGGGCGGGATCCCCTACCTCCGGCCGGACGGCAAGTCGCAGGTGACAGTGGAATACGACGGGCTCACGCCGGTGCGCGTGACGGGCGTTTTGATTTCGACGCAGCACGACCCGGAGGCGACGCAGGAGGAGATCCGGCGCGACGTGATCGAGAAGATCGTGAAGCCGGTCATCCCGGCGGAGCTGCTTTCTGCTGACACGAAGTATTTCGTGAACCCGACGGGGCGGTTCGTTATCGGCGGGCCGAACGGCGACACGGGGCTGACGGGGCGCAAGATCATCGTCGACACGTACGGCGGCTACGCCAAGCACGGCGGCGGCGCCTTCTCGGGCAAGGACCCGACCAAGGTGGACCGCTCGGCGTGCTACTACGCGCGCTACGCGGCCAAAAACGTGGTCGCGGCCGGCCTCGCGGACGTCTGTGAGATCGAGCTGTCCTACGCGATAGGCATGGCGGAGCCGCTGTCGATCCACGTCGA
>JAISTX010000033.1 GCA_031272365.1 Eubacteriales Family XIII. Incertae Sedis bacterium | reverse complement strand
TAGGCGAGGCAGTAGGCGAGCGAGACGAACACGCAGCCGCCGACGATGTTGCCAAGCGTCACCGGGATGAGGTTGTTCACGAAAAAGCCCTGCCAGGTGAGGCCTTCCAGAGCCGCGTCCGTGACGCCGATGCCCTGCGCCGCCGCCACATAGGCCTCGTGCCCCTTCGCGACGATGCCGGCGGGGATGTAGTACATGTTTGCGACGCTGTGCTCGAAGCCCGACGCGACGAACAGCCAGATCGGGAAAAAGATCGCGAAGATCTTGCCCGTCATGCTCGTCGTGGCGAAGGCCATCCAGACGGCGAGGCAGACGAGCCAGTTGCACAGGATGCCGAGGGAGAACGCGCTGCCAAAGGCAAGCGCCGTCTTGCCCGCCGCGATCTTGATCGTGACCGCGCCGAGCAGGTCGGCACCGCCGTGCAGCTGCCCGGACGCGTCGATGAGCCAGACGATCAAAAGCGAGCCGATCAGGTTGGCGACGTAGACGATGCCCCAGTTGCGCAGCATGGCCGCGAGCTTCACCTCGCGTTTCACGACCGCGCCGATGATCAGGGTGTTGCCCGTGAACAGCTCCGCGCCCGCGATGACGACGAGCATGAGGCCGACCGGGAAGATCGCCCCGGCCAGCGCGCGCCCGAGTCCATACGTCTCCGGGTAGGCGAGCAGGTTGAACGCGCCCATATTCGACCCTTCGGCCGCGAACGCGATGAAGGCGCCCGCGAGGATGCCGAGCACGAGTAGCTTGACCGTACTGCCCGCCGCCTTCGCCTTGCCGACCGCGATGCTGGCTTCGAGGATTTCGATTCCGGATTTCACTGCGTTCAATGGTTGCGCCCTTTCCTGTTTTCTGTATTATACGCTTTTCCGCGCCGCGTCGATGACATGCGCCGCGAGCACCGAGGTCGTCACCGCCCCGACGCCGCCGGGCACGGGCGTGTAGGCCGCCGCGCCCTCCAGCGCCTCCGGCCGCACGTCCCCGCAGATGCCGCCCGACGCGTCGACGTTGATGCCGACGTCCACGACGACCACGCCCTGCTCGATGCCCTCCGCGTCGACCAGCCCGCGCTGCCCCGCCGCGACGACGAGCACATCCGCGCCCCGGCATTTCTCCGCGAGATTGCGCGTCCGCGAGTGGCAGGTCGTGACCGTCGCGTTTTTCGCGAGCAGCATCTGCGCCACCGGCTTGCCGATGACGAGGCTGCGCCCGACCACGACCGCGTCCTTGCCCGACACGTCTATCCCGTAATGCGCGAGCAGCTCGACGCAAGCCTGCGCCGTGCAGGGCGGGTAGCCGCGCCCCGACCCAGAGAACACGCCCGCGAGCGAGCCGTCCGTGATGCCGTCCACGTCCTTTTCCGGTGCCAGCGCGTTCCGCACCGCCTCCTCGTCCATCTGCTTTGGCAGCGGCCGGAATAACAGGCAGCCGTGGATGCCGGGATCCGCGTTGATCTCTTCGATCACCCCCAGCAGCTCAGCCGTGGGCGCGTCCTCCGCGACCTGGTATTTCCGCACCGCGACGCCGACGATCCCGCAGCGCTTCTCCGCGCCGCGCTCATAGGCGATGTCGTCCTCCCGCGCCCCGACGCGCACGATGGCCAGCGTCGGCGTGACGCCCTGCGCCGTCAGCGCGGCCGCCTCCGCCGCCAGCCCTTCCTTCATCGCGTCAGCGACAGCCTTGCCGTACAAGATCGTAGACATCGTCCGCCTTCCTTTCGTATTCCGCGAGCATCCGCTCCGTCTTTTCGTTGAGCGCCTCCGCATAGGCGCGGTCCTGCATCAGCTTCGTATTGATGAAGACGTTCAGCCCCGCCCCGGCGAGCGCCGCCTTCGCAAAGAGCGCGCTCACCCCGGCGTCGCTGAGCGCGAGCCTGCTGCCCTTCTCCGCGTACAGCCGCGCAAGGTCGATCGCCTCGCAGCTGGCCTCCATGATGGCGACCGGCACGTCCGAGGCCGCGCGCAACGCTACCTCCAGCGTCTCCTCCTTCACGCGCTTCTCCTCGTCCGTCCCAGCCGGCAGCCCGTACGCCTTTGAAAGCGGCACGAACACCGCGGCGTCCTCCGCCACAAGATCTTGCAGCCTCTCGCGCAGCGCCGCCGACTGCGCGAGCAGCGCTTCGATCTCGTCTTGCACATCCGCGTATTTCTTCTTGCCCAGCGTCAGGCTCCCGACCATCGCGCCAAGCGCCGCCGCGAGCGCGCCCACGTAGGCTGACGCGCCGCCGCCGCCGGGCGCGGGCTCTTTGGAGGCCAGCGCTTCGGCGAATTCACCCAAAGGCCGCTGCATCAGAACAGCCCCGAGATCTTGCCGGTGTCGTCCACGTCGATGCGCTCGGCGCTCGGCGCCTTCGGCAGCCCCGGCATCGTCATGATGTCGCCGGTCAGCGCGACGATGAAGCCCGCGCCGGCGGACACCTTCAGGTTGCGCACGACGACCTCGAAGCCCGTCGGCGCGCCGAGCAGCGCCGCGTTGTCCGAGAAGCTGTACTGCGTCTTCGCCATGCAGATCGGCAGCCCGCCGAAACCGAGCTCCTTCAGCTGTTCGGCCTGCTTCTTCGCCTCGGCCGTCAGCGAGACGCCGTCCGCGTGGTAGACCTTCTTCGCGATCTTCTCGAGCTTGTCCTCGATGCCGTCCGTCTCCTTGTATGGGTGTTTCAGCGTCGATTTCTCCTCGCAGAGCCGCACGACCTCCTCGGCCAGCGCCACGCCGCCTTCGCCGCCCTTGCCCCAGACCTCGGACAGCGCGACGTTGACGCCGAGCTTCCGGCATCTCTTCTCGATGAGCGCGAGCTCCTGCTCCGTGTCCGTCGGGAAGCGGTTGATGGCCACGACCGCCGGCAGCCCGAAGACCTGCGTCACGTTCTCCACGTGCTGCAGCAGGTTCGGCAATCCCTTTTCGAGCGCCTTGAGATCTTCGTTCCCCAGATCCGCCTTCGCCACGCCCCCGTGGTGCTTCAGCGCGCGCACCGTTGCGACGATCACGACCGCGCAGGGCTTCAGCCCCGCGGTGCGGCATTTGATGTCGAGGAATTTCTCCGCGCCGAGGTCCGCGCCGAAACCGGCTTCTGTGATTGCATAATCCCCGAGCTTCAGCGCCATGCGCGTCGCCGTCACGGAATTGCAGCCGTGCGCGATATTTGCGAACGGCCCGCCGTGGATGAACGCCGGCGTCCCCTCAAGCGTCTGCACGAGGTTCGGCTTCAGCGCGTCCTTCAGCAGCGCCGCCATCGCGCCCTGCGCCTTCAGATCCTTTGCCGTGACCGGCTTCCCTTCCACGGAATAGGCCACGATGATGCGCCCGAGCCGCTCCTTCAAATCCGCGATGTCCTTCGACAGGCACAGCACCGCCATGATCTCCGACGCCACCGTGATGTCGAAGCCGTCCTCGCGCGGCACGCCGTTGGCCTTGCCGCCGAGCCCGTCCACGACGAAGCGCAGCTGCCGGTCGTTCATGTCCACGCACCGGCGCCACGTGATGCGCCGCGTGTCGACGCCGAGCGCGTTGCCCTGGTGGATGTGGTTGTCGAGCATCGCCGCGAGCAGGTTGTTGGCCGCGCCGATCGCGTGGAAGTCGCCCGTGAAGTGCAGGTTGATGTCCTCCATCGGCACGACCTGCGCATAGCCGCCCCCGGCCGCGCCGCCCTTGACGCCGAAGACCGGCCCCAGCGAAGGCTCGCGCAGCGCCACGACGCTCTTCTTCCCGATCTTGCGCAGCCCGTCCGCGAGCCCGACCGTCGTCGTCGTCTTGCCCTCGCCCGCGGGCGTCGGCGTGATGGCCGTGACGAGCACCAGCTTGCCGTCCGGCTTGTTTGTGTATTCTTTGAGCAGGTTGTAGTCGATCTTCGCCTTGTACTTGCCGTACTGCTCCAGGTATTTGTCGTCCACCCCAAGCTTTTCCGCGATCTCCGTGATCGGCGCGACCGTCGCCGCCTGTGCAATCTCAATATCCGATTTGAAACTCATAACTACCCTCCAACTCCGTTTTCACCACAGCCTATGGTATCCAATACAATGATTATATACTATATTCCGCCCCTACCCGCGTCTATACACAAAATTGTGCATTCCGTAGGTACGCTAGAGGATTTGTTCGGACTGCTTGGCGCTTACGCTGGACTGATCCGCATTTCTGCGAAATATATCCCGCGTTTCTGCGAAATTTGACCCGCATTTCTGCGACTGCCCATTGGAATTGTGCTATACTCAACATAGGAAAAGCGATCAACATCGTCTTGGAGGAAGAGGCAAAATGGCAGAGAAATTGTTATTGAAGAAGCGAAATATTGAGGGGGCTCTGCTTGATGCGCTTGCGGACACGCCGGTGGTGATCATACAGGGGGCTCGCCAAACGGGAAAATCCACGCTGGCCACAATGGTCGCAGAAAAAGTGAACTGCAAGCAATTGACGTTGGACGATCCTCAGTTGCTTGACGCGGCAAAGAACGACCCTTTGACTTTCGTAGAGCAGTATGAAAACGGCACGCTTGTCATCGATGAAGTACAGCGTTGCCCGGAATTGCTTCGCATGGTGAAGTTGTCGGTTGACAGATATCGAAGGCCGGGGAGATTTTTGCTGACAGGCTCTGCAGATCTGTTGCATATTGCCGGGGCAAACGAATCTCTGGTCGGGCGGGCAGAGACAATCCGGCTCTATCCTTTCAGCATGGGGGAAATTGGCGGCTTCAAAGAGGATTTCATCACGCGGTTGCTTGACGATGACGCGATCAAGAGCTTGCCGGGAACCAAGGCTGCACGAAGGGGGGATTATGCGGAACTTGTGGAGCGGGGAGGATATCCGGACGTGGTGCTTCGGGAGAAAAATCGTCGAAGCGCCTACCTGCGCAACTACATTGCGGGCGTGTTTGACCACGATGCGGCGGTGGTATCCAATCTCTCCCACTTGGACAAGCTGTCGAAGCTCTTTTCGACACTTGCGGCGACCACCTCCGGCATCTATGTCCAGGCTGCGGCGGCGCGTGCCGTCGGCATCCCCGAAACCAGCATGGGCGGCTATATCAAACTGCTGAAGGACTTGTGGCTGATCCATGAGCTACCGGCCTGGGGGCGCAATATCGCAAAACGCGTGGCCGGAAAGCCAAAATACTCGGTCGCAGACACGGGCATTGCCTGCCAGGTTGGCAATCTGCACAGCGCATTTTTGTCTGATGTCACGGGTGGCGAAGCTTTCGGGCCGTTGCTGGAATCCTTTGTCGTCGCGGAGCTCTTCAAGCAACAAAGCTGGTCGGAGACCGACTTTCGGCTGTACCATTTTCATGACCGTGAAAGCCGGGAAGCGGACATCGTCGTTGAGCTCCCGAACGGGAAAATCATCTGCCTCGAGGTGAAGGCGTCCCGAACGATTTCGCGAAAGGATTTCGGCACATTATTGTACCTGCGTGAGCTGCTGGGAGAGCGTTTTCACCTTGGCATTGTGCTTTATACCGGCGGAGAGGTGCAGGGACACGGAGACCGGCTCTACTCTGCACCGATCAGTGCGGTCTGGGGAGCATGACGACGCGGAAACGCCGAGCGAAATGAGGCAGCATCCCGCCTGGCGGGATGCTGCCTTTGGTTTTTTTGATTTCTCCCGCTGGGGTCAGTACTTCTTTTCGACCTCGTTCTTGAATTTGTCGAGCTCTTTTTCGTCCATGCCCCATCCGTGCTCCTCGGCGGGGTAGACCTTCTCCTTGACTTCCTTGTCGAAATCGCCGAACGCCTTGATGCAGGTGCCGAGCAGGGACGCGTAGGCCTTGGAGTGCTTCGCCATCGCCTCGGGGGGCAGCATGCCGAGCAGGTCGAAGATGACCATCTCGGATCCGTCCGCGACGGCGCCGGCCGCGACCTGGATCACGGGGATGCGCAGCTTCTTCGCGATGATGTCGGTCACCTCGCGCGACGTCATCTCGATCGTCATGCCAGCCATGCCGTTCTCCTGGTACTCGTAGGCCGTCCGGAAGATGTCCATGGCATCCTCGGCGGTCTTGCCGACGCGGCGATACCCGCCGAAGCGGCCCGTCTGCCAGCCGGACAGCACACCGACGTGCCCGAAGACCGCGACATAGTTGTCGGACAGGTATTTCAGCACTTCGTTTGTGATGCCCATGACCATCACGGAATCCGCGCCGTCCGCCATGAGGATGGACGCGTTCTGCAGCGCCAGCTCCTTGCTCGCGCACTGCTGCGTCTGCATGACCGCGTTCAGGCAGATGTTTGGCGCCATCTTGCGGATCGCCCGCGTCCACCATGCGATGGTGTTGGCGCGCTGCTCGACGGTCTCGCCCGGCGAAGTGTAGCGGATCAGGTTGATACCCGCCTTCTCGCAGAGCATCGCGAAAATCGGATCCATATAGGCCGTCCCCACCATGGAGATCAGCTGCCCCTCATCCTTCATTTTCTGTAGATGCCAGATTGTCTGCCTCGTCTGGGAAATCGGCATCATCTCGATATTGCTTCCTTTACCAGTTGCCATTTTTTATCCATCTCCTTTCACTACACCACGTAATGCGCATTGTTGTACCCAGTCTAAGCGTCGGCGTGCCTATCGAAAATACTTATTATTGAGTATTTCCCCGAACAGGCGCAACGCCTATCTTAGTTGTAAGAGGTAGAGGTATCGGGATGAAAGGAGTATTGATATGAGTGAATCGAAAATTGTATCCAAGCACACGCCATTGTTCCATCTGGGGTTCTTCGCGAAGGACGCGCAGGCCTTTGCGCAGGCGCACCACGACCTGTACGGCTCCGGGCCGTTCATCCTGATGGGCCCGGTCGACACGACCTACGATTTCCGCGGGACGGAGACGACGACCAACATCACGATCGCGACGGGCTGGTGGAAGGACATCGCCATCGAGATCATCCAGCAGAACTCCGAGGGGGTCTCGTATCTGAATGAGGACGGCCATCCCTACGGGTTCCATCACATCTGCTTCGGTGTCGACGACGTCAAGGGCGCGATCGCGGATTTCGAGGCGGCGGGCGACAGCGTGCAGTGGACCAGCTTCGCGCGCCCGGACTTCCCGGTCTGCTACATCGACGCGCGCGGGAGCTCGGGCTATTACATCGAGCTCAACCCGCAGATGGATCCGATCAGCCAGGCCGTGAAGGGCATGGCGGCAAACTGGGACGGCGAGAAGCTGTTCTACACCCTGGCCGATCTCAAACGGTGACAGAGGAAGGGAGAGAAAAATGGATACCACGCTCAACGCGGTGACAAATCCGTATGAACTCAATTCGCCAGGCCGCAAGCAGTGTTCCCTGCTGGCGGTCTGGATCGGCGTCGCGAGCACGATCATGATCTCTATGACCGCGTCCTTGATGCTGCCGATCGCGGCCGAGGAATTCGGCGCCGGCACGGAGTGGTCGATGGGCATATCGCTCGGCTCCGTCATCAGCATCGTCTGCATGCCGCTCTACGGGTATCTCACGGCGAGAAATCCGCATATCAAGCGGCCGCTCTTTGTCATATCATTCATCATTTCCGGCACGGTCGTCCTGCTGCGCGGCGTTGCGCCGAATATGTGGGTCATCATCGTCCCGACGCTGGTGCTGACCATCTACAGCCCAGCCATCTACGTCATCGGCTATTCGCTCGTGCGCGATATGTACGGTATGAAGAAAGGCGCGCAATACCTCGGGTTTGTGGCGACGATGCAGGGCATCGGCCTTTTGGTCGGGCCGGTCGTCGGCAGCATGATGATCCAGAATCTCGGCTGGCGCTCTGTCAATTTCTTGATCGCGCCGCTGCTCTACCTGTGCGCCTTGCTCATGTTTTTTGGCGCAAGAATAACAAAAGAAGAGGGGCAGACGATCGCGACCTCGCGCGGCAAATTTGACTACCCGGGCGCCATCGCGGTCAGCGTGATGCTCGCGTCGCTCATCGTCATGCTCTCGATGACCTCGTTCATGCCGTGGGGCAGCCCAGGCAACCTCGCGCTGATTGTCATCGCGATTCTGTCGCTCATCTGGCTCGCGTCCATCGTCAAGAAAAAGGGCAACGACGCGTTCCTGCCAGCCCCGGTGCTGAAGGACCGCAACACGCGCTTCCTGTTCCTGATCAATTTCTGCTTCACCTTCTCGGCGATGGGCATGGGTGCCTTCCTGCCGTCCTTCCTGATGTACGTCATGATGAAGGAGCCGACGACGTCGGGCATCGCGTCCGCGTTCTACGCGGTCGCGGGGCTGTTCATGGGGCCGATCTACGGGCGCATCATGGCCAAGACGGGCACGGCGCGCGAGACGGTCATGTACAGCGGCGGCCTGCTGCGCTGCGCGGTGCAGCTCGCCATGCTGTTCATCGTCGTGATGCACCACGAGACGGTGCCGATCTACGCGGTCTACATCATCATGTTTGTCGGCGGCTTCTACTCCGCCGTCGGCGGCGTCACCCCGGCGGTCGCGCCGCAGGTGCAGCTGCGGGAAGAAATCCGCCCGCTCGGCAACTCCATCATCCAGCTCGGCGCAAACTTCGGCTCGTCGGTGGGCATCGCGATCTTCTCCGCCGTCATCGCGACGGTGGGGCTGGAGCAGGGCTTCAAGACGCTGCTCTTCATCACGAGCTTCATCTCGATCCTCGACTTCGTCTTTGCGATGCCGCTGAAGAAATTGCCGGAGTTCGAGGCCATCGCCGAGGCGAAAAAGGCTGAGAAGCAGGCGAAAAAAGACGCGAAGAACAACTGAGTTGTAATCATCTGCATATCTTGCAAGGCCCCCTTCGATCATGGAGGGGGCCGCCTGAAACAGAAAGGGGCAATCCATGAAAGCAGCAATCTATTACGGCGTCAAAGACATCCGCATCGAAGAGGCGCCCGACCCCGTATGCGGGCCTTCCGATGTCGTGGTCCGCAGCGTCCGGACGGGCATCTGCGGATCCGATATCAAGGGTTATTTCATCAACGGCATGCTGTCGGGCAATTTCCCGGGGCGCGAGATCGGCCATGAGATGGCCGGGCGCGTTGTCGAGGTCGGCGCCGACGTGCAGGGCATACGGGCCGGCGACCGCGTCTTCGTGAACCCGATCCACACTTGCATCCCGGGCGAGTCCGACATGATGGGCGGCTTCTCCGAGTATGTCAAGGTGCCGAACGCGAAGATCGATTTCAACATCTATCTGCTGCCGGACGACATATCCTACGACGAGGGCGCGCTCATCGAGCCGTGCGCGGTCGGGACGCGCGGCAAGAACCGCCCGGGCGCGAAACCGGGCGACCACGTCGTCATCTACGGGGCAGGCGCCATCGGCATCGCCTGTGCGACCGCGCTCGTGGCGCAGGGCATCCAGCCCGTCGTCGTGGTGCGGCATAACGGGCGGCGCGAGATCCTGGAGCGCGTCGGCGCGGCCGTCTGCAACGTCGCCGAGGTCGACCTGTTCGAGTTCCTGAAATCCCATTTCGGCATGTCCGTGCACCGCATGGGCTATCCCGCCGTGGACGTGGACATCGTCGTGGACTGCGCCGGCGGCGCGAATGTGATCGATGACTTCTGCAAGATGGGCAAACGCGGTTCGCGGCTGTCGCTCGTCGGCGTGCCGAACGAGCCGATCCCGGTCTCGACGGGGCGCATCCTCAGCTCGGAGGCGTGCATCATGGGATCCTGCGCCTACGAGCACGAGGATATCCGGGAAGTGATCGATATCCTCGAAAGCAAGAAGAGCCTGTTGCCGGAGCTCATCACGCACCATTTCAAACCGGAGGAGATAGACAAGGCGTTTGAGACGGCGAACGACCACCAAAACGCCCTCAAGGTCATCGTGGATATGGAATGACATCAGACAGAAGGAAACTCTCTTCTTCCATAGCGATCTATCTTGCGCTCACGACATCCGTCATGATGACGGCGGGCGCGTCCCGAATTTCCTCATCGGTGCGCTCTACCTGGCGGCCGCCGTGCTACGGAATGAATATAGCGCAAGATTCGCTAAAAATCAATCATTGAAGTTGAATTTCCCTGTGGAATATCGATTTTGACACAAACAAATTCCCAGCCAAACGCAGCAAAATTTCGCGCGTTTGGCTGGAACATAATGCGCCTCTTCTGAATTGATCAGCCGGTGAACGGCAAGGCCGGTCTCCAGCGAGGCCGCCGCTGCCGCGCGCAGCGACCGCTGCTCGGTCTCCCGCATCGAATGCGAAACGCCGATCCCCCCGATCACGCCAAGCACCGTCATGGCGCTTGCCGATTCAGCCATATGCATCCTCCTTCCCGTCTGTAGGCTGCTGCTCAGTCTACGTAGTTGATCGCGACCTTCAGCGACTCGTCGGCCTTCATGGCCTGCTTGATCGCCTCTTCGATGTCGTCGATCTTGTACTTGTGCGAGATGATCTTCGGGATGTCGTACTGCCCGGACTGCATCATCGCGAGGATTTCCGGCCACAGTTCCTCGATCGGGGAGCGCCCGCAGCCGCTGATCTGCCAGTTTGCGTAGCAAAGCCCCACCATGTTGAGGGACCCGGGCTCATGATAGACGCCGACGACGGCGAGCCTGGCCATCGGCTTGGCGAGCATCTGGAAGCTGTCGAGGATCGCCTGATTGCCGACTGCGTCGATATAGACGTCGCAGGCCGAGCATTCGCCCGCCAGCCCCATCGATGCGCCGAAGGCTTCGATCGACTTCGCCTTGAGGTCCTCGCTTGCGGAATTGCAGGTCTCCAGCCCGAAGCTCTTCGCGACATCGAGCCTTTTATCCGAGATGTCGACCACCATGACCTTCTCGGCGCCGTACCATTTGCTCATGATCGCCGCGCTCATGCCGATCGCGCCCGCGCCGAAAACCGTCACGGTCTTGCCCTTCGGCTCGGTGCTCTTCGCGCCGCGCGTGCCGATCACGAACGGCTCCATCAGCGCCGCCGACTCGAGCGGAATATCGTCCGGGAGCATCAGCACGCTGTAGCCCACCTCGCACTGCGGGATGTGGACATACTCGGAAAAGCCGCCGACCGTCGCGACGCGCATCCGGTCGCGCTTGGCCTTGTCCATGTTCGGGAAGACGCGGTCGCCGAGCTTCAGCCCCTTCACGTTCTTGCCGATTTCCACGACCTCGCTGACCATCTCGTGGCCAAACTCGCCGTCCTTCCAGATGCGGTTTGCGTCGCCGCCATGCTGGTAGGCGCTCACGTCGCTGCCGCAGATGGGCGAGATCAAATTGCGCACGATGGCATCGTCGTCGCCGCATTCGGGATAGGGCATATCGACCACTTCCACGTTGCCAATGCCCCTGTAAATTGCCGCCTTGTACGTCTCCGGTTTCATTCCAATCCTCCTCGGGGTGTTCCCCATGCCGCATGCAATACTCCACTGTCCGCATCATAGCAGCCCGGGCCGTCGCACCACTATACTTATTTTTGGGTATTTCCAACGCGGGCGCCAGCCGCTACAATGGCAATCATCGGAGGTGCAATCAATGGACTATTTCGGTTTTCAAGACAAGACAGCCGTCGTGACGGGGGCGGCGTCCGGCATGGGCGAGGCCGCCGCGCAGATGCTCGTAGACCTCGGCGCGCACGTGCATGCCGTCGGGCGCAACAAGCCTATCCTCACGCCCGTGGAAAAGACCTACAAGGCGGATCTCGGGGACAAGGCGGATATCGAACGCCTCCTCACCGAGTTGCCGGAAAAGATCGACGCGGTCTTCCTCTGCCAGGGCATGGCGCAGACGAAGGACAACCACCTGCGGCTGATGCTCGTCAACTACCTCGGCGTCCGGACGCTCGCCGAGGCGCTCGCGCCAAGGGTGGCGGACGGGGGCTCCATCACGCTGATCTCCTCGAACGGCGGCTTCGGGTGGGAGAGGGACTTTGCCGCGTGCAAAGAGGTCCTGGACCTTGCGGCGTGGGACGATGCCGTGGCCTGGTTCGAAGCCCACGACGAAAAGCTCATGGACGCCTACCGCTTCTCGAAGCGGCTGCTGAACACCTACGTCCAGTACAAAGTCCACGACCCCCTCTACATCGCGCGCAAGCTGCGGCTCAACGCCATCTGCCCCGGCAACACCATCACGGCGCTGACCGACGAGTTCAACCGCAACACGAGCCCGAACGGGGATCCGGAGGAAGGACGGAAGATCATCGAGTCGCTGTTCCAGAAGAGCTGGGACGGGCGCTGGGCCACGGCCGAAGAGATGGGCTGGCCGATGGTCGCGATCGGCAGCCGGCTTTTCAGCTATATGAGCGGGCAGGTCATCATGTTCGACTATGGCCTGACGAGCGTCTGGAATATCGAGGAGCTGCAGGGCATCACGGACCATTTCCACCGCTGAGCGGGCGGCCCTGCATTTCCGGGATGCAATAGCGATAGAGCATATCCGCGAGCTCGTGCGCGGAGATCGGGGCGTCCTGCCTCAGCCACTCGTCGATGACCTGCGTGATGCCGTAGGTATAGAAGACGAGCAGGTACTCCTGCTGGTTTTCCGGCAGCTGCGGCGCCGACACGGGCGGATGGCTGAGCTGGTGGCGCTTCACCACCTCCCAGGTATGCGACCGGAGGCTGTCCGCTCCGTTCTCCTCGCGCATCAACAGATACAGGAAGGCGTTTTCGCGCGTGAAGCGGAGGTACTCCGTCAGGGACTCGCGCTTGTCGAGGCGCGTGTCGGAAACCCATTTTTCCATATGCTCGAGGACGTTTTTCTCGAGCTCCTTCTTCATCTCGTCCATCAATTCGTAGATGTCCGAAAAATGCGCGTAAAACGTCGCGCGGTTGATGTCGGCCGCCGCGCAGAGCTCCTTGACGGTGATCTTGCCCAGAGGTTTTTCCTCGAGCAGCTGGAGCAGGCTCTCTCCGAGTATTTGCTTGGTGTAACGGGCACGCAGATCTTGTTTTTTCGATGGTTTGTCAGACATTCTCTCCATCCTTTGCCGCTTTCCCCGACATCTATCGCAAATCTGTCGGTTACGGCAACATCTCGCCCTGCATCATCGGTTGATTTTTCACTTTTATTGTAATATTTTTGTATTAAAATGCAAGTGAATTTTAGGAGAGGGCAAGGATGGAACATCGAACCGATACCCCTTGGGAAGAAATCCACGAACTATTGCTGACGTGCGGCATGGCGCGCAATCCGAGCGAACTTGCGAGAAAAATGCTGGAGAGCATCCATACGCTTGTCCCCTTCGATCTGGGGCGGATCTATTCGGTGAATCCGCGCGGGGAGGTTTTCGACGAGGTGCGGTTCGGCGTGGACGAGCAGTGGCCGCGCAGTTATTACGAATATTATTCCAAGATCCTCAACGGCAAATACTCGATGGAGCGGTCGCATTCGGACAAGCGCCGCTTCTCGTATTTCCCCTCGGCAAAGAACGGGTTCTACGATTGGACGGGCTGCGAGGAGGACGAATTCGTCACCGACTACATCCGGCCGCAGGGCATCCGCTACAGCTTCGGCTTCGGGCTGTTTGACGCCGACAACATCTGCAAGCGCAGCATCATGATGGACCGCACGGGCAGCATCGGCTTTTCGCAGCGGGAGCAGAACATCCTGAGCATCTTCATCCGGCACATGGAAAACCTGCACCGCAATTTCTATGCGACGGCAGCCGAGGGCGAATGCCTCGTCGGGCACAAATCCGCGCTCGACGCGCTGACGGCCCGCGAGTCCGAGATCGCCGGCCTGATCCTGAAGGGCCTTGTGCCGGAAAGCATCGCAAACAACCTGTTCCTCAGCCGCGCGACGGTCTACAAGCACATCGCCCACATCCACGCCAAGCTGGGCGTCTCCAGCCGCCAGGAGCTGATGGTGAAGATGATGCACGACCGGTAGGCGCGTCACGCGCCCCCGTTGAACGCCCCCGCAGCCTCGCGGTACTCGCGGTCGGGCACGGTCCCGGTCACGATTTCATAGTATTCCCGCGCCTTCCCGCCGTCGCCCATCGACAGGTAGAGCAGCGCGAGCGTGAACGCCGCCTCGAAGCAGCTCCGCTTCACGCATTCGGGGTAGCTGCAGGACGTTTCCAGCGCCCGCAGCAGGTGCGGCAGCGCCTTCTTCGGCTTCCCGAGCCCGTACAGGCACTCGCCCGTCAGGTACTCGTTGCACGGCGTGCCCTTCGGCGCGTCCGGGAAGCCCTGCTTCTTCTGCCCGCGCTTCAGCGCGGCCCGGAACCGCTTCTGCGCGTCCCGCGCGCGCCCCGCCGCCGCGTAGGCCTTCGCGAGCTCGACCTGGATGCGGAAGCCGTCCCGCGCCGCCGCCGCCAATTCGTAGTAGCGCACGGCCTTCGCCGCGTCGCGGCGCCCGTGCAGCAAGAACTCCGCGTACTTCCGGTTCAGCAAGGCGTCGTCGGGGAACTCGGCGAGGGCCATGAGCAGCAGGCGCTCCGCCTCCCCGTCGTCGCCGACCTCGTAGTAGCTCATCGCGATGTCGCCGAGGCGGCGCGCCGCCTCCCGCTTGGCGTCCGGCAGCCCCTCCTCCAATTCCTTTAGATTGAGGCCCGCCTCCTCCACCACGCCGACCGCCTCTTCGTAGCGGTGGTTGTAGTACCAGGCGAAGTACTTCTGCCACAGCAGCGAGCAGAGCGTCTCCTTGTCCGCCGGCTGCGCCTCCCCGCCCTCCTGCGCCTCCGCGCGCGCGCCGAAGATCCCGATGCCGTCGTCGCAGACGCCCACCGCGTCCTCGGGCCGCCCGAGCTGCGTGTACGTGAAGGCCAAATAATAATGCGCGCCCCGGAAATCCGGCGCAAACGCGAGCGTACGCTCGAAATGCCCCGCCGCCTCCTCGTAGTCGCCCGCGTGGAACGCCATGAAGCCAAGCTGGTAGTACGCCGGCGCGTAACGCTCGTCGAGCTCCAGCGCCTTCGCGAAATCCGCGCGCGCGTGCGCCTCCGCATAGGTTCCGAACTGCGCGGGGAAATTGGCAAAAAGCCAGCCCCTGGACAGGTAGTAGTAGGGGGCCTCGGCCAGCTTGATGAGCTTGTCGAAGCACGCATAGGCCTCCGCCGCCCTGTTCTCCCCCGAATAATAATCGCCGAGCGTCTCCAGCGCCATCCGGTTTTCGGGATCCTTCTTCAAAAGGCCCTGCAGCGTCTTGACGGCCTCCTCGATTTCCGCGCCGCCCTTGCCGAGGGCGATGACGGCGTCCGCCTTGGCCAGCGCGAGGTCGTCGGTCTCGATGCCCATCTCGCCGGCTTCCTCCGCGAGCTCGAGGACGCGCTCGGCCATGCCCGCGCGCCGGTAGATGCGGGCGAGCATCTCGCGCATCTCGATGGAGTACGGGAAGGAATGCAGCGCCGCCTCCGCCTTCTCCGCCGCCTCGCTGTAGCTCCCGTCGTCCTCGTACAGGTGGGCGAGCAAGCCGAGCAGGCCGGGGTGCCCGTCGTCCTGGGCGAGCGCCGCGAAGGCAGTCTTGTACGCCTCGCCCGTCTCGCCGCGCGCCCGCTGCGTCTGCGCGACGGCGAACAGGATCTCTGTGTCGTCCGGGAATTCGCCGAGGTAGAACTCGGCCTTTTCCAGCGCCTCGTCGAGCCGCCCGATCGAGCGGTATTTGTCCGGGAGGTAGCGCAGCCGCATGCGCACCGTCTCGTGCGCCTCCCACTCCCGCAGGTACGCGACCATCTGCTCCGCCTGCGCGTCGTCCGGCGCCTTGGGGGCGCCCTGCGTCACGAGGATGCCGTCGAACAGCAGCTCCGCGTGCTTCGCGCGGTGCTCCTCGCTGGGCTCCACGTCCTGGATGAGCGCGGTCGCCTCGTCGTAGCGCCCTTCGTTGAACAGGCAGCTCGCGAGCTTGTACCGCACGCCCTGGTCGTCCGGGTCCTTCGCCAGCTGCTCCTCGTACACGGGGACGAGCCGCTCGCTCGCGGCGTGGAACAGCGCCGAGACGTAGCTGTCGAAATAATATTCGAGCAGCATCTCCACGCCCGCCGCCTTCGCCTCTTCGTACTCCTCCATGTCGAACAGCGCGCGCACGACGCCGACGCGCGCGTTGTAGTGCTTCGGGTGATCCTCCAGCACTTTGCGGAAGAACCCCAGCGCCTCCGCGGGCTTCCCGGACATCACGAGCGCATGGCCGAGCGCGTACTGCGTGCGCTCGTCGCCCGGGTATGCTTCGTAGAGCTCCCGCGCGAGGGCCTCCGCCTCGACGTCCCGCTCCGCCATGTTCAAGTACCGCACGACCAGCAGCCGGAAATCCGGGTGGCCATACAGTGGCCCCTCGCTCTGGTCGATCAGCGCCTTCGCCTTCTCGGCGTCGCCTTCGCCGAGCGCGCGGTCCACCTCGTAGAACCGGTCGAGGAAGCCTTGAAAATCCGCGTCGGGGTCGGACAGGTCGAAGAAATCGTCGCGGATGTACTTCTCGAAGCGGATGCCGCTGTAGACGTAGTCGATGAACCCTTCCGGGAACGTCTCCTTGAGGCGTTTCTCCTGGGCCGTCCATTCGAAGATGCTGTCGAACAGCTGCCAGATGCGCTGCGGGATGTAGTAGTCCTCCATGAGAAGCCCCGCCAGCCGGTCGCCGACGGCGACCAGGGCGTCGATGCTCGACAGGTCCTCCTTCGCGAAGGCCTCCTTCCAGGCGTCCTCGGAAAGCCGCGACGGGAAATGGCGCAGGATCGTCAGGAACGGATCCTCCTCCTCGCCCTCTTCTTCCTCCGGCCGCCTCAGGTGCTCCAGGGCCAATTCATAGGCGTCCCGGAGCCTGCGGAAGCCATCGGGGTCGTCCTCCGGGTGGTGGTCCGGGAGTTTTTCAAGGTAGGCGGCGCGTATGCGCCCCTCGTCGGCATCGAGAGGCAAGCCCAATACATTTGTTATTGCCTCCCTCACCTCCGGCGTCATGCATTCGTCTCCAGCGTTCGGAACAACGCGCGGAGCTCCTCCGCGAACGCGTCGATCTCCTCACGGTCCTGACGGTCGAGCACCTCGTCGAAATCGGTCATGACGCGGCCGATGTGCTCGCGCTCCTCGCCGGTGGACTCCTGGTACAGCCGCTCTCCCTTCTCGAGCAGGAAGCGGTATTCGTCGCGGTCGCGCGGGTGGATTTTCAGGTGCGCGAGCGACCGGAGGCTCTTCTCGATCTCCTCGGGCGTCATGGCGCCGGGGCTCTTCTCGATGACCGTGCGGCGCGTCTCGCCCGTCGACCCGGCCTTCACCTCGACCTCGAGGATGCCGTTGACGTCGTAGGTGAAGCGCACGTCCACGCTCTCGCGGCCGGCGGGCGCGGGCGGCACGGGGATCTCGAGGCTGCCGAGGTGCACGTTGTCGCGGGCGTGCCGGCTCTCGCCCTGGTAGATCTCGACGTCCACCATCGACTGGTTGTCGTTCACGGTGCAGAACGTCTCGACGCGCGACACGGGGATGACCGTGTTGCGCTCGATGATCGGCGAGTAGATGCCCGCGTGCACCAAGCCGTTCGGGCGCATATGGGCGATCTCGATGCCGAGCGTATAGGAGCAGACGTCCGTGAGCAGCATCTCTTTGATCGACTCGTTGCGCTCCTTCATCGCCGCCTGCACGGATGCGCCGAGCGCGACGGCCTCGTCGGGGTCGATCGTGGAAAACGGCATCAGCCCGAAGAGCTTGCCGACGAAGGCGCGGATGAGCGGCATCTTCGTCGCGCCGCCGACGAGCACGACCGCGGTGATGTCCCGGGACTTCACGGACGCGTCCGAAAGCGCGCGGATGACGGGGGCCTTGAGGCGCGCCATGAGCGGCTGGCAGCTGGTTTCATAATCGCTCTGCGAGATGTGCTCCGTCTGCGTCTCGCCGGCGATCGTGCAGGAAATCGTCACGATCCGCTCCTTGGAAAAGTCGCGTTTGCCCGCCTCGCAGGCGAGGTACAGCGCGGCCTTCTCGCGCTCCGTGAGCGTCTCCTCCTTGATCTGGCGACGCAGGAGGAAGAGGTCGATGAGCGCCTGCGTGAAGTCCTCGCCGCCGAGGTAGTTGTCGCCGGCGACCGCCCGCACCTCCATGATGCTGTTTGTGTACTCGAGGATCGACACGTCGAAGGTGCCACCCCCGAGGTCGAAGATCAGGTATTTGGCCAAGCCCCCCCTCTCGTGCAGGCCGTAGGCGACGGCGGCGGCCGTGGGCTCGCTCACGATGCGGTCGACCTTGAGCCCCGCGAGCTCGCCCGCCGTCTTCGTCGCGCGGCGCTGCGCCTCGCTGAAATACGCCGGGCAGGAGATGACGGCTTCCGTGACGGGCTCGCCGAGAAAGACCTCCGCGTCCTCCTTGAGCTTCTGGATGATCAGCGACGACAGCTCCTCCGGCAGGAACTTCTTGTCGCCGAGCTGGTATTCTTTCTTCGCCCCCATATTGCGCTTGAAGACGGCCGCGGTGCGGTGCGGCGCCGTGAACCGCCTCTCCGCCGCGATCTTGCCCGTGAGGATCTCCCCGTCCTCCGCCACGCTGACGACGGACGGCGTCAGATGCTCCCCGAACGAGTTGGGGATGATGGTCGGGCTGCCGCCTTGGAAGACGGCAGCAAGGCTGTTTGTTGTACCCAGATCTATTCCGATGATTGCCATGCTATATTTCCCGGCGCGGTCTACGCCATGAGGACCTCCAATCTCTCTATCGTTTTCTCCAGCGCCTCCCGCGCGCTATTGAGCTTCGCGCGCTCCGCCTCCACCACCTGCGCGGGCGCCTTGCTCGTGAAGCCTTCGTTGGCGAGCTTCGCCTCGAGCTGGCCGGCGTATTTTTCGAGCCGCTCCCGCTCTTTCAATAATTTTTCGCGCTCCGCTTCGTTGTCGACGAGCTCGGCGAGCGGCACATAGACCACCATGCCTTTGAGGATGGCGGAGGCCGCGTCCTTGGGCACGTCCTTCTCGTCGGCGATGACCGTCACCTCCGAGACCCCCGCGAGGGCCTTGATGTGGTGTTCGGCCAGAGCCGGCGGCGCGTCGGCCATCAGCACGACGGGCACCTTCTTGCCCTGCTCCGTCCCGGCCTCGGCGCGGATGTTGCGCACCGCGCGCACCACGTCCTTCAGCGCCTCGATCCGGGCCACCGCGCCGGCGTCGTCGGCGTCGGCGGCGGCGTCGCTCAGGGGACCCCAAGGGGCGTCAGGGCGCCCGGCGGGCCACCGGTCGCGGATGAGCTTGCCATCCTTCCCGAGGTAGCCCCAGATTTCCTCCGTGATGAACGGCATGAAGGGGTGGAGCAGCCGGAGCAGGTCCGACAGCACCGACACCAGCACCGCCTGCGCCGTGCGTTTCGATGTTTCATCCCCGCCGTACAGCCGCGACTTCACCAGCTCGATATACCAGTCGCAATATTCGTCGCGGATCAGGTCATACACCTTTTCGATCGCCACGGAGAGCTCAAATTTCTCCAGCGCCTCCGTCACCTCGCCCGCCACGCGCGCCGTGGTGGCCAGGATCCACCGGTCCTCGTCCGTAGGGGCAAACTGCGCCTGCCCGCCGTCCGTAGGGGCGAACTGCGCCTGCCCGCCGTCCGTAGGGGCGAACTGCGTTCGCCCGTCCAAATTCATGATCACAAACCGCGCCGCGTTCCAAAGCTTGTTCGCGAAATTGCGCGCGGAAATCACGCTCTCCTCCGACCAGCGCATATCGTTGCCCGCCGCGCTGCCGTGCAGCAGCATGAACCGCAGCGCGTCCGCGCCGTATTTGCCTATGATCTCGAGCGGGTCGACGCCGTTGCCGAGGCTCTTGCTCATCTTCTGCCCGTCCGCGCCGCGCACGAGCCCGTGGATGAACACGTGCGAAAACGGCGATTTGCCCATGCAGAAGATCCCCGAGAACACCATGCGCGCCACCCAGAAGAAGATGATGTCGTAGCCCGTCACGAGCACGCTCGTCGGGTAGAATTTGCGCAGATCCTCCGTGTCCTCCGGCCAGCCCAGCGTCGAAAACGGCCACAGCGCCGACGAAAACCACGTGTCCAGCACGTCCTCGTCCTGCCGCAGCGCGTCCCCCGTCGCCCCGCACGTCGAGCACGCCAGCGGCCGCTTCTGCGCCACGATCACCTTGCCGCAGCTGTCGCAGTACCACGCCGGGATCCGGTGCCCCCACCAGAGCTGCCGGCTGATGCACCAGTCGCGGATCTCCTCCATCCACCGGAGGTAGGTCTTCCCGAACCGCTCCGGCACAAATTTGAGCTCGCCGCTCTTCAGCGCCGCGATCGCCGGCTCCGCCAGCGGCTTCATCTTCACGAACCACTGGTTCGAGAGCATCGGCTCCACTGCGGTGGCGCACCGGTAGCACATCCCCGTCGGGATGACCACGTCCTCCGTCTTCACGACGAACCCCGCGTCCGCGAGCGCCGCCACCCACGCCTTCCGGCATTCGTAGCGGTCCATCCCCTCGTACTGCCCGGCCTCCGCCGTCATCTTCGCCTCGAAGTCGATGCACACGACCTGCGGCAGGCTGTGCCGCTGCCCGACCTCGAAGTCGTTCGGGTCGTGCGCCGGCGTGATTTTCACCGCGCCCGTGCCCTTCTCCGGGTCCGGGTAGGGGTCCGCCACGACCGGGATCTCGCGCCCCACGAGCGGCAGCACGACCGTCTTCCCGATCAAATCCTTGTAGCGCGCGTCGTCCGGGTGCACCGCGACCGCCGTGTCGCCGAACATCGTCTCCGGCCGCGACGTCGCGACGACGACGCCCTCACCCCCGTCCGCGCCCGGGTAGCGGATGTACCAGTACTGCCCCTGCACATCCTCGTGCTCCACCTCCGCGTCCGACAGGCTCGTCCCGCACTGCGGGCACCAGTTGATCATGCGGTAGCCGCGGTAGATGAGCCCCTTGCGGTACAGCCGCACGAAAAACTCGACGACTGCTTTGTTGCACCCCTCGTCCATCGTGAAGCGCTCGCGCTCCCAGTCGCACGAATCGCCGAGCCGGCGCTGCTGCTCCGTGATGCGCCCGCCGTAGATCTCCCGCCACAGCCAGACGCGGTCGAGGAAAGCCTCGCGCCCGACGTCCTCCTTCGTCTTCCCCTCTTTTTCGAATAATTCGTCCGCGACCCGCACCTCCGTGGCGATGCTCGCGTGATCGGTGCCGGGCACCCACAGCGCCGCGTAGCCCTGCATCCGGCGCCAGCGCGTCAGCACATCCTGCAGCGTCTGGTCGAGCGCGTGCCCCATATGCAGCTGCCCCGTGATATTCGGCGGCGGCATGACGATGGTGAAGGGGGGCTTGTCGGTCGCGGCTTCCTGGTGGAAGTCGCCGTCCTGCTCCCATGATTGGTAGATGCGTTGTTCGAAGTCTTTCGGATTGTAGGTTTTGGCGAGTTCCTGCACTTGTTTCTGTCCTTTGCGTTTTTCTTGATGCTACTCTTCCTGGTATCTGGTGCCCAGCGTGACACGGACCGCTCCGATGCGGCCGGTGTCGCGCTTGCCGAAACCATACCCCACCCTCTCGGCGAGGATGCCGAGGTGTGGTTCAAATTTCGTGCCCAGACCCTTTATTATACCAAAACCCGTCGGCGTTATCATCTCTGTTTTGACCTCGTCGTGGATCACGATCGGCACGCCGTACCCCTTCGCCATCTCCACGACCGCCGGCACGGGCACGGGGATCTCGCCGTGCTGGCACTGGATCGTGCCTGACCCGTCGGAGAGCGCGCCGCAATAGAACGCCGTCGCGCCGAGCAGGTCGACCGCCACGGCCGTCCCGCAGATGTCCACGATGGAATCCATCGCGCCGACCTCGTGGAAGGCGACCTCGCCCTTCGGCCTCTCATGCACGGCGGCCTCGGCGTCCGCGATGACGGAGAAGATGTCCTTCGCGTACCCCTGCGCGCGCGGCGTCAGCCCGCTCTTTTCGATCATCCCCACGATATCCCGGTAGTGCCGGTGCCCGTGGCCGTGCCCGTGCCCATGGCCGTGGCCGTGGGCTTCGCCGCCCACCAGGACGTCCAGGTTCACGCCGTGGATCCCGCCCCGCTCGAAGCGCCTCGGCTCGAGCCTGTACGGCTCGGGCACCAGCGTGTCCAGCGCCGCGCGGATCTGGTCCACGTCCGCGCCGAGGTCGATGAGCGCCCCGAGCGTCATGTCCCCGCTGATCCCGTCCGGCGCCTCGAAATACAGTATTTTTTCCTTCATTTGTGAATCCCCTTCCCGGCGATGAGCGACGCGAGGTACCCCGCGCCGAAGCCGTTGTCTATGTTCACGACGGACACCCCGAGGCTGCAAGAGTTCAGCATCGCGAGCAGCGCCGCGAGCCCGCCCATGGACGACCCGTAGCCGATGGACGTGGGCACGGCGATGACCGGCACGGCGACCAGGCCGCCGACGACCGACGCGAGCGCGCCCTCCATGCCCGCGACCGCGATGACCGCGCCCGCCTCGCGGATGGATGCCACCTTGTCCATGAGCCGGTGGATGCCCGCGACGCCGACGTCGTAGTGCCGCTGCACCGCGCACCCGTAGAGCTCCGCCGTGAGCGCCGCCTCCTCCGCGACCGGGATGTCCGCCGTCCCGCCGCAGACCACCGACACGGGCTTCCCCGTAGGCGCCGCCGCATCGCCGGCCTGATAGACCAGCAGCTTGGCGACCTCGTGGTACCGAAGCCCCTCCGGCACGGCCTTCTTTGCTTCCGCGAAGGCCTCCGGCCCGGTTTTCGTCGCGATCACGAGCGGCGCGCCGCCGCCGGCCAGCCGCGCCATGATCGCCGCCACCTGCGCCGGTGTCTTCCCGATGCCGAAGATCACCTCGGCGCGCCCGGTCCGAAGCTCGCGGTGCGTGTCCACTTTCGCAAAACCCATATCGTCATAGCCAAGGGGCAGCGTCTTCAGACGCTCGACAGCATCCGCAGGGGTCAGCGCCCCGTCCGCGACCTCCCGGAGCAATTTCTGCAATATTTTTTCATCCATGCTTGTTTGTCAGTTTCTCTTCCACTTCCTTGAATACGGCGGCCGTCGCCGGCAGGTATTTCTTGAGCAGCATCTGGGCCTCGCCGTTCACGCGCTGCGTGTAGGCCTCGTCGTTGATCAGCCGCGTGTTCATGCAGACGTTCAGCCACGCGGCCTGCATCGCCGCCCCGGCCAGCACCGCCCCGCACGCGGCGTCGCTGACGGCGAGCGTGCTCCCCTTCTTCGACAGCGCCTTGAGCAGGATCACGGCCTCGCAGCATTTGTGGATGATCTCCAGCGGCGCGTCCGTCGCCCTCTTCAGGCAGGCCTGCACGACGCGCTCCTTCTCCGCCTGCTCCTCGAACGACCGGCACTTCATGCGGGCGGCCCCCGCGAGCGGCGCGAAATTTTGCGCGTCCTTTTCGATCAGATCCAGGAGGTCCTTCTGGACGCGGTACACCGCCACCCGCAGCGACCGCATCTCCTCCTCCACGCCCGCGTATTTCGGCATCCCGATCGTCAGGTTCGCCACCATGCCGCCGAGCGCCGCCGCGAGCGCCCCCACCAAGGCCGCCGTCCCGCCGCCGCCCGGCACGGACGCCTTCGAGGACAGCTCCGTCACGAACCCCTCCACGGTCAGTTGGGTCAAAGGGGTCTTGTTTTTTACTTCATTTATATAGCCCTGCGGGATCGCGCCGCCGGCCGCCGCCGCGCCCTCCGGCACGGCCGGCAAATCCGCCTCTTTCCCCTTCTTCTTCAGAAACTCAAACATGTCCCTTCAACCATCAAACTCGATGACCGCGTTGAACACGTCCAGCCCGTCCCCCTGCCGCACCCCGTCGACATAAAGCCGCCCGTCGTCAAGGGTCTTCTTGCGGATCTCCAGCACGCTGTCCGGCCCCGCTTCATTCGAATAATGGATCTCGAACGCGCGCACCGCCCTGCCCCGGTGCTCGGTGAACGGGACCGCATCCATCGCGATGTCGACGTATTTCGAGTTGTTGACGTGCGAGTTGTAGTCGAGGTCGCTGTACCGGATGATCTTCTCGTAGGCCAGCCCCCCGTCCGGCTGCGGCTTCATGCGCCCGAAGCTCTTCCCGAGCGCGCGGTCCTTCTTGATCTCGACGCCGGCGTAGTCGAGGAACTGGTCCCGCTTGACCTCGCGCGTCGCGAGGTTCATGATCGCCCAGACGGAGCCCGCGCGCACGAGCACCTCGCCGTCGGAGGCTCGCCGGATCCGGTAGTCCCTCTCGTACAGCCCGCGCGGCTTCTGCGGCCACGTCTCGACCGTCACCTCGTCCGCGTACATCGGGTACCGGTCCACCTCGACGCGGACGCGCACAAGGATCCAAGCGACGTTCAACTCGTCGTGCAGCCGCGTGACGCTGCCCCCGAGGTTGGCCGCGTGAAACGCCGCGATGTCCTGGAAGCACCCAAACATCGAAGAGAGCTTTTGACGCCGCGCGAAATCCACATCCGTATCCGTGATCGTACGCTGTATAGTAAAGAAATTGACAGCTTCCATGAGGATATTCTATCACAGGATGGTAAAGATTTAGGAAAAACTTTCAGAAGTTCGACAAAAGGGAATTTCGTTGCGGCGGGGGCCGATTCGTGCAATAATGGTTTCATGTTATTCAAGAAAAAGGCACGGAAGCATACGATGGAAGAGAAACTGGTCGCGGCCCACTTGAGGATGTCAATGCGTGTCATGGGGACGCGTGTCATGGGGACGTATAATCTGACACATCGGTCTCGTCGTCGTATGACACGCGACATTGACTTTGATCGCATGTCATGGGGACGTATTGCTTATTGAGAGAGTCGCAGCTACCGATTTTGCATCGAGTTCGCGAGTCGCAAGCCAATCCGCGAACTCGATTGAAATTTGGTAGCGCAGAAGCCGTTTTCCTACCGATTTTGCATCGAATTCGCGGATTGCGCCCCAGCCCGCGAACTCGATTGGAAATCCGCAGCAGCACCGGCACACAGAAATCCAGTGCCGCCGGCCCTATCGCTTTCCGGGCGGCGGCCCGCCCCTACAGACCCAACTGAATCGGGGGCTTGCCTTGGGACTCGAGGAATTCGTTCGCCTTCCGGGGCATGCCATGGGGACAGGCGTGCCATGGGGACGCCGAGGCTGGGGAGTGTGTCAAATTATACGTCCCCATGACACACGCCCTGCCGCCTTTCGGCCTTTAGCGGTCAGCTTGTATTTTTGCAGTCTGCTGTTCGGCTTATCCGGCACGGTCATTTCTATCAGGCCATCCTCTATCAACGGCTCTATATTGCGCTTGAAAGCGCGCGTGTCGCCACTCATCCCGAGAGCAGCAAATATCTCTTTGCGTGAAAGGCTTCCGCCTTTCAATGATTTCAGGACAGCACGGTGCGTTTCCGTCAATTCGACTTGGTGCTTATCTTGGTGCTCGACTTGGTGCTTTGTCTGTGCCTTGATGGTGTCGAGCAATGCCGATAACGTAAACTCGATAAATGGCGCACAGTCATTCTTCTTTCGCGATTCTTCAATCGCCGCATAGTATTGTTCACGATTTGCAAATACCACCGTCTCCATCGGTATCCAACTGAAAATCTTGTTGTGCGTTGCGAGCAGGAGCGTCTGCCACAGCCGCCCCATGCGCCCGTTGCCATC
>JAISTX010000081.1 GCA_031272365.1 Eubacteriales Family XIII. Incertae Sedis bacterium | reverse complement strand
TATGTATCGTTGCCGGTGTGGGGTCTTACGGTGAAAGCGTAAGACCCCACACCGGCAGATGGTTGAAATTTGAGCATTTGGGCGCGGCGGCGGTGATGTTTTGAGTGATGTTTCCGATTACAACTCCAAACATCAATCAAAACTCTCCTTTCCATATCTGTTTAGAAGACGCCTAAAACGCCCAGATATCCTCGACAAAGAGATGATCGAGCGTCTTGATATGGTCTTTCAGGATTTCCTCGGTTTGCATGTTTGGCCGGATATCGCAATAATACACGCCATTGAGCGGGTTGATGCCGATCGTGTATGCCTTGAAATGTCCCGTCTTAAATGTTGAATTGATTCTATAATTGGGTTCTTCCCCGGATCTTTGCACATCATTCAGGAATACGGCAAAATATGGCGTTTCCGTCTTTGTCAACCGGTTGTAGAAGTGCTTTTCCATGAATGCCTTGTCAAGTCTATCCTTGCTGGTCGTCTTGACGGATCCACGTGCGATGATTTCATCCTCAGCATTTGTGACGACAAGGTCGGTTTCGAACGACATTGTGCAGGTGGAGGTCTTTTTCCTCGGGGCATAAACAGGAACAATCAACGTTTCGTTGTGTACGGAGATTCCTATTTTCGTTAGAATAAGGCGGATATAGTTTTCAAAGATGGTGCCTACGATTTTTCGCGCTGTATTGCTGCGCCCAGAAGGGAGAGAATCCAGCGTTGCGCCAATGGCCTGTTGACACGTGTAGACGAAACGATTCACGCACATCCTGGTCTCCATGTCGTCCCCGATACCTCTGATATCCGCAAGAGCGCGGTCAAAGCGCTTCCGTGCATCATCAAATTCGTCTAATGAATACATCAATTGGCTGTTAATGGGGCGTGTGACATTGTAATTCCCATCCTGCCTGTATTGAAGGAAATGGTAGTGCGGCTCGTTTCGCGAAACAATCACAGCCTGCAGTCCGTTTTCAATGAATGTAAGGAATTCATGGCAAAAATCCGAATATGCATCAACAGTATTCAGGTTCTTGCCCTCTAAAGTACCCTCTGCCCACCAACGCAGTTCTTCTATTCTCATCGGATGGATTCCCTTCGTTTCGCATTGGCGCGATCATACTCTAGCCATTCGTCTACAGTGCGGTATACTACAGAATTCAAACGGATTTCTGCCCATTCGTTGTATTCTGGGGTCGTATCGCAACCAATCCAATAACGACCCAACTGTTCTGCAACGACAAGCGTGGTTCCAGATCCGGAAAACGGATCGAGGACAATATCCGATGTTTTGGATGCGGCCAATATCAATTTTCGCAACAACTCTTCCGGTTTTTGGGTCGGGTGCTTCGTCTTTTCTGACATACCATTGCATATTATTGGGAGTTCAAGAACATCTTTCGGCTTTGCGCCACGCGGGTGTGGCACCCAGAACCCCGCCCGCTTCTTGCCGTTACCGTATTGGCTCGTTTCTGCCTGAGGGTGATCGGGGTATTTCAGAGTGTGCTCTCCATAAGGAATGCGGATGTCGTCAATGTTGATCTGGAAGCGCTTGGTCTTGCGCAGATGCAAGATGCTCTCGTGCGAACGTCCCCAATCGTTTCCCATATTCGCTTTGTTTTTGTAAGACCATACAAGCCATTTGCAGCCCTCGAAATAGCGCATAGCAGGATGCTTAAGATCGGCGAGGTTTTCGCTGAATCCGCATATGTAAAGAGAGCCGGTTGGCTTCAAAATGCGAGAGATTTCTTTTATCCACTGTAATGACCAGTCAATGTATTGCTCTTGGGATTCAAACTTATCCCAGTCGGCTTTCCTGATGTTGTAAGGAGGGTCAGCAAAAACGAGATCTATCGTCTCATCGCGGATGGTTCTAAGCCATTCAATGCTGTCATGCGTGAACAACAATCCGTTTTGATGACAATAGGTCGGCTGGATGTCGGTCGCATGGAATATATCCAGAAATGGCAGTTCTGATTCTGACGATTTTCTTGCGGCAATGGCCATCTTTTCAGTCCTTTCTCTATCCGTCAAACAGTCAACTTGAAAATATTATATCAGGCAACATATGTTCGCGCAAGTGGTTTTTCACAAGAGTTTAATAATGGGTTCGTATGGGCGCATGAAAGGCGTACCATGGGACGGGAGACGGCTTTTGCCGCCTCCCGTTCCATTTTGGACCCCGATGGGATTCAGATTTTTCGACTCTCAAAGTCTTTTTCGGAAAATTCCGGGGTATAATGAAGTGCAATAGGGGGTCGTAGGCGGGAGCGCCGGAGAGGAGGATTGTTATGGGAAAGATCAATGTCGGCATCATCGGCATGAAATTCGGCAAGGAGTTCGTGAACATCTACCAGAGCCACCCCTTGGTGGGCAAGGTGGCGATCTGCCAGCGGGACCCCGGGGCGTTGGCGAGAAACGGCGAGGAGCTCGGCATCCCGGAGCAGCTCCGTTTCGGCGATTTCAAGGGCATCGCGGATTGCGACGAGCTCGACGCGATCCACGTGGTGTCGCCCGTGCCGGAGCACGTGGAGCATACGCTGTACGCTTTGGGGGCGGGCAAGCATGTGGCGTGCACCGTCCCCATGGCGCTGTCGATCGAGGACATCGGGCGCATCTGCGAGGCGAAGGAGAAGAGCGGGAAATATTATATGATGATGGAGACGGCTGTCTACACGCGGGAATACCTCTACGTGAAAGGCCTCGTGGAGAAGGGCGCTTTCGGGAGGATCCAGTTTGTCCGCGGCTCCCATATGCAGGACATGGGGCTCGAGGGGTGGGCGGAGTACTGGCTGGGGCTGCCGCCGTTTTTCTACGGCACGCATGCCATCGCGCCGCTCCTGATGATCAACAAGGCCGCGGCGGAATACGTGGTGGGGCATGGGTCCGGGCGGCTGTCCGACGATCTGGCCCGCCGGTACGGGTCGCCTTTTGCCGTGGAGACGGTCACCATCAAGCTCAAGGGCTCCGACGTCGTGGCGGAGGCGACCCGGTCGCTTTACGAAACGGTGCGGCAGTATCGCGAGAGCTTCGACCTGTACGGCACGAAGATGGCCTTCGAATGGGACCAGATCGCCGACGAGGGGCAGGTGCTCTTCGAGGGCGGCGAAAGCGCCCGGCGTTTCACGGCGCCGGACACCGACGGCCTTTTGATCGACGAGTTGAAGCGCTTCACCAAGCGGGACGAGGTCTTGGACAAGGACAACCCGTCCTTCATCCAGGGCGCGGGGCACGGCGGCTCCCACCCGCATTTGGTGCACGAGTTCGTGTCCGCCATCGCGGAAGGCCGGGAGCCGGCGCTGAACGCGGGCGTGGCCGCCAACATCACGGCGGCGGGCATCTGCGGCCACGAGTCCTGCATGAAGGGCGGCGAGAAGATCTACATCCCGGTTTTTTGAAGGCGGGGCGCCCGGCGTTATTTGTCGCGCGTCGCCTCAAACTGGATGCTGTTGACTATGTCGGTCACGCGGTAGACGTCCTTCGTGTAGGTGTCGAGCACCTGGACCGTGCCGGGCATCGTGCCTTGCCCCTCGTCAAATGTGACGAATACCGTGTATACCGGACCGGTGTCCGACTCTGTCACGTATTCCAGCGATCCGTCGTCGAGATTTTTCGCCGTGCCCTCATAGACCTCGTAGGATCCCGTGATCACAGGCGCGTCCGGCGTGTCCTGCCACCGGTAGCCGCCGTCCTCGAGCAGCGTCATCAGGCACCCCGACGTCGTCGTGTACGCACCCACCACCGGGCTGTCTGCAGGATCGAGCTCATGCCCCTCCAGAAGGTCCATCACTGCGGACGGGATGTATGCGCTGAAGAGCCACTCGTCCATCGGGGCCTCGCCCAGATCGTCCGCCCAGACGAAGCTGTCTACCATCGTGCGCCCCACGTCGTCCACTTCCATCGAGCCCGACCAGGCCGTCACGTGGATCAGGATGTACTGCTTGTCCCCGACGATATAGTATTGCTTCGTGAGGCCCCCCGCATTGCTATCGAAACCGATCAAAAAGACGAGTAGGGGATAGCCCTGGGCCGTCTGCTGTTCCTCCACTGCCGTCACCGCGTCCGCGTCCCCGGTCTGCATCTCGAGCTGCCAGGTGATCGACTCCTTGAACGTCTCGCGGTCGCCGAGCGCGTACCGGTTTGTGCCGTATTCGATGGAGACGTTGTCCGGCGTCTCCTCGCGCTCCGTCCCCTTCTTCGCGTAAAAATATTTGCCGCCCGACGAGTGCTCCGCGACCTCGACCCAGCCGGCCGGCACCTCGTAGCTTCCGTATTCCTTGGTGAAAACGCTGGCGTCGCTGCCGCTTCCGTCCACGATCTCGATGTCGAAATCGCTGTCCGTGCCCGTTGCCCCGGTCCGGCCGGAGGCCCCCTCTTGTGACGGCGCGCCCAACGGGAAAAAGCACCCGCTGAGCAGGGTCGCGGCCAAAAGCGCCAGCAGCGCCACTCCCGCTAGAATCCTCTTTTTCATGATCGACTCTCCTTTTCGCATCCCGGCACAGCTGCCGGCACCCTCATCATATCATTTTTTTCGGGACAAGTGCTTGCCGATTTTGCATCGAGTTCGCGGCATTTGCGCCAATCCGCGAACTCGATTGAAAATTGGTCGTGCAGAGGCCGGATTTCCTACCGATTCTGCATCGAGTTCGCGGATTGCGCGCCGACCCCGCGAACTCGATGCAGAATCGGTTGCGGGGGTGGGGCGGGCGCTACTTGCCCCCGCGGACCTCGCGCAGCGCTGGGTTGCCGGCCATGAGCGGGCAGGCGACGATCGTGGCCGCGCCCGAGACGAGGAGCATCCAGTCGATGCTGACGCGGTCGGCGAGCGGCCCGAAGACGAGCATGGACAGCGGCATGACGAGCATCGTGATCATCGTCCAGACAGACGTCACGCGCCCGAGCACCTTGTCCTCGACCCGGGACTGGATGATCGCCTGAAACGGCGTGTTGACGAGCGGCATCGAGAAACCGCAGACCACCATCGCGGCGAGGTAGAGCGGGAAGCTCGTGAGCAGGCCGAGCGCGGCCGTCGAGATCCCGAGCAGGATGGCCCCGGCCACGATCGTCTTGATCCGGTCCGCGAACCCGCCCCAGGCGCTGATGAGCACGCTGCCGCCGATGATGCCGGCCGAGAAGGCCAGCTCGATCGCCATGAGCAGCCACTCGTCCTCCCCGAAGTCGCGCGCCACCTGCAGCGGCGTCAGGAAGGCGACGGGCGAGAGCAGGACGAGGAAGACCGCCGCGAACACGAAGAGCATCCTCAGCCACATGCGCGTGCCGATGTACCCGACGCCCTCCTTCATCTCGCGGAAATAGGCCACCTTTTTTTCCATAATAATATCGCGCGCCGGCACCTTCACGCAGAAGGCGAGGATGCAGATGCCGATCGCCGCCGTGACGACGTCCACATAGAGCGCGGCCTGGATCGACGCAAATTTCAGCAGCGCGGCGCCGAGCGCGGGGGACGCCAGGTTCGCGACGGACTGGATCGCCGTCTGGATGCCGTTCACGCGCACGAGGTGCTCCTCCGGCACGAGCTGCGGGATGAGCGCGCCCATCGCCGGGAACTGCACGCCCTGGCCCGCGCTGCGCACGATCAGGCAGAGGAACAGCAGCCACATCGCGCCCGAGCCGGCCGAGAACAGCGCGGCGACGCAGAAGGACGCCGCGGCGATGCACGCGTCGGCGATGTTGATCAGGTTCCTGCGGTTGTAGCGGTCCGCCCACACCCCGCCGAACGGCGACAGGAAAAACGTCGGCAGCATCGTCGCGAGGATGAATGCCATCATCACCGTGCCCGAGCCCGTCTGGAGCGTCATATACCAGAGCACGGCGTAGCCGACCAGCGACGAGCCGACGAGCGACACCGCCTGCCCGGCCAAAAACAGCCCCACATTGCGTTTCCAGTGATTCTCCAACAACTTCTCCTGATCCGATGCTCTTTCCTGAAGGATATACTACCACATTCAAAAGGAAAGCAACGCGTCTCCGCGGTTTGGGGGCAAAATTTCGCTCAAGGCTATGGGCGAGCTCCGGGCCTGCGCCTTGCTATGGGCTGGCCGGGAGCGTGCCTGCGTGCGCCGAGGATGTCCGACGGCGGCATTCCGGGCAGATCCGCGGGTCGAACGCGTCGAACGGGGTGCCGCCTGCATCGCCGTCCGCGCCGAAGCGCGCCTTCAGCCAGTCGTATTCGCGCCCGGTGATGTGCGGCTTGCCGCAGACGGGGCAGGGGAGGAGCGCAAACTCCTGCTCCCAGATGGTGCGCACCCCGCCGGCCTCCGTGCACGCGATCTTGCCGGTGGGGCAGACCTTCGCGCAGGCGGCGCAGCCGATGCAGTCCTCCGCCGGGAGGTCCCGGGCGGTGCCGACCTTCTTCTCGATGCCGCGCATCATCGTCGAGATCGCGGAGTTGCCGAGCTTCTCGCAGGCCTTCACGCACAGGCCGCACAGGATGCATTTTTCGTCGGGGTGCTCCGGCGTGTAGGGATCCGTGACCCCGTATTCGGAGGCAAACCCCGCGAGCGCGCCTCCGCCCAGCGGCGCCCGGTCGAGCAGCAGCTCCAGGATGTTCGTGCGCAGCCGGCGGATCTTCTCCGTGTCCGTCTCCACCTCCAGCCCGGCCTCGGCCGGGAAGACGCAGGACGTCACGACGGATTTGCCCTTCCCCGGCTTGCCTGCCTCGACGATGCAGAGCCGGCAGCACGCCTGGCCGGGCAGGGCGCTGTGGTGGCAGAGCGACGGGATCGCGATCCCGTGCGCCAGCGCGACCTCCTTCACGAAGTCGCCCGCCCTGCAGGCGCATTCGATGCCGTTGATGGTGATCGTAATGCTTCTCATACAGCCATCCTCTTTTCCGGGTGTATCGCTTCGAAATGGCAGGCCTTCCGGCAGTTGCCGCAGGCCGTGCAGCGTGCCGCGTCGATCTCGTACGGCTGCTTGCCCTCGCCCGAGATGCACGATGCGGGGCAGGACCCAGCGCACAGCCCGCAGGCCTTGCACTTCTCCGCGTCGATGCCGAAGACGACGAGCGCGCGGCAGACGCCGGCCGGGCAGAAACCGTCCTGGATATGCGACAGGTATTCCTCCTTGAAGTACCGCAGCGTCGAGAGCACGGGGTTCGCCGCCGTCTTGCCGAGGGCGCACAGCGACGCCTCCTTGAGCGTGAAGCCCAGCTCCTCGAGCCGTTCGATGTCCGCCTCCGTGCCTTTCCCCTCGCAGATGCCCGTGAGGATGGCGTGCATATGGCGCAGCCCCTCGCGGCACGGCGTGCACTTCCCGCAGCTCTCCTGCGCGAGGAACCCGACGTAGTATTTCGCGACGTCCACCATGCAGTTGCGGTCGTCCATGACGATCATGCCGCCGCTGCCGACCATCGTGCCGTTGGCGTCCAGGCTCTCGTAGTCCACGGGCAGGTCGAGCAGCGACTCGGGCAGGCAACCGCCCGACGGGCCGCCCGTCTGGATCGACTTGAAGGGCCGCCCCCCCGCGATGCCGCCGCCGTTGCCGAAGACGAGCTGCCGGATCGTCGTGCCCATCGGCACCTCGACGAGGCCGCCGTTCTTCACCTTTCCGACCATGGCGAACGTCTTGGTGCCTCTACTCCTGCCGACGCCGAGCTCCTGAACCGCCTCATATCCCTCCTTTAGAATAACAGGGACGGTTGCGAGCGTTTCCACGTTGTTGAGGACGGTCGGCTTGTCCCACAGCCCCTTCTGGACGGACCGGATGTACTTCGCGCGCGGCTCGCCGACGCGCCCCTCGATGGACGCCATGAGGGCGGTGCTCTCCCCGCAGACGAACGCGCCGCCGCCGCGGACGATCTCGAAGCGCAGCCGGCGCCCGCTGCCGAGCACGGAATCCCCGAGGATCCCCGCGGCCTCGGCGTCCGCGAGCGCCCGCGCCATATGGTCGAGCGCCACGAGGTACTCGTCGCGGATGTAGAAAAACCCCTCCTCCGCGCCCACCGCGAGGGCGCAGATCGCGAGCCCTTCGATGACGCTGTGGGGGTCGCCCTCCATGATGTAGCCGTCCATGAACGCGCCTGGGTCTCCCTCGTCCCCGTTGCACACCACGTACCTTTGCGTCTCCTCGCAGGCGGCGCAGGAGCGCCACTTCGTGCCTGTCGGGAACCCGGCGCCGCCGCGCCCCCGCAGGCCCGACTTTTCGACCTCGGCGATGATGTCTTCCGGCGCCATCGCAAGCGCCTTCTCCAGCGCCTCATACCCGCCGCGCGCGCGGTAGTCGCCCAGGCTCAGCGGGTCGATCTTCCCGACGTTGCGCAGCGCGATCTTCACCTGCCCCTCGTAGAAGGGGTTGTCCGCCTCGCCCCTCGCGAAAGTCCCGTCCTCCCGCCGGAAGAGCAGGCGCTCGACGGGCGCGCCGCCCAGCGACGCGACGATCTCCTCCGCGTCGCTTTCTTTGACCTGATAATAGGAAATCCCGTCGGGGTCGACCGCGACCACGGGCCCCTTCGCGCAAAACCCGTGGCAGCCCGTCGCCTTGACCTGCGTCTCGACCGAGACCGCTGGTGCGCCCGCGCGGGCCGCCGCCTCGCGCAGCGCCGCCGCGACGCCCCGGCTTCCGTTCGCGATGCAGCCCGTCCCGCAGCAAACCCGTATCGTGTGCGTGCTCATTTTGCGCCGACCTCCTCGATGATCGCGGCGAGCCTGTCCGGCGTCACCCCTCCGAAATGCGTGTCGTCGATCAGCATCACCGGCGCCACCGCGCACGAGCCGAGGCAGTTGACCGTCTCCAGAGAGAACGCGCCGTCCTCCGTCACCTCGCCCGGCCGGATGCCGATCGCGTCGTGCAGCGCGGCCGCGAGCACCTCGGAGCCGCTGATGTGGCAGGCCGTGCCGTCGCAGATCTTGATGATGTGCCGGCCCTTCGGCTTCAGCGACAGCGCCCGGTAGAACGTCGCCATCGAGTACAGCTGCGCGATCGGGATGCCCATGGCCGCCGAAAGCGCGTCCAGCCCCTCCGCCGGGATGTAGTTGAACTGCCGCTGCATGTCCTGCATCGCCGCCAACGCGAAGCGCCGCTCCGGCGGGTATAGCGCGACGATGCGCTCGATATCTTCTTTCATAATAATGCTCTTTTTCCTTCCTTAGATGCCCAGCGCCTTCCTCTTGGCCGCGATATGCGCAAGGATGGTATCGGCCGCCTTGCCGGGGTCGAGCTCCACGAAGAACTTCCCGCCGACGAGCCCTTCCACGTCCTCCGTGAGCACCTTCGTGACGAGCGGGCTGCCGAGCACCGGCGGGACGACGCCCACGTGGGTCAGCACGCCCAGCGCCACGGCCCACGTGCCGATGGAGACCGCCTTTTCGTGCTGCAGCTCCGGCGCGGACGCGGCGACGGGCAGATCCTTGATCGACACGTTCAGGTAGCCCGCGAGGGCGCCGAGCAGATCCCCGATCCGGGAATTGTCGACGCAGCTGCCCATATGGAGCACCGGCGGCAGAGGGCCGCCGAGCCCCGCGGCCTCGCCGACGGCCGTCAGCACCGCGAGCAGCTTCTCGCCCGCGTACTGCTTGGCACCGTCCGGCGTCATGAACCCGTATTTCGCGAGCGCCTGGGCCGTGCAGCCCGTGGCGACGACGAGCACGTTGTTTTGCAAAAGCTTCTTGATGAGCTCCACCGTCTGGTGGTCCTGCCGCACCTTCGTGTTGTTGCAGCCCACGACGCCGACCGCGCCGTAGACGTTGCCGGCGACGATGTTGTCGACGAGCGGCTTCAGCGGGTTTTCTGGGTCGACGGTGGCCAGCGCGCCGACGATCGCCTCCACGGAGAAGCCGCCCCAGGCCTCGGAGCAGATGTCCGGGATCTCGACCTTCGCGGCGTTGCGGTTCTTGAAATTGTCGATGGCCAGGCGCACGATCGACTGCGCCTTCGCGTCCGCGTCCCCGGGCACGAGCTCGACGTGCTCGGCGCCGGGCAGCTTCCCGATCGGCGTCGTCGTGACGACCTTCGTGTGGTAGCAGGCGGCGATCTTCGGCAGGGACGGCATGAAGCACTGGACGTCCACGACCATGACCTCCACGGCGCCCGTGATGATGGCGAGCTCCTGGCTGAGGAAATTGCCGGCCGAAGGGACGCCCTGGCGCATGAGCACCTCGTTGCCCGAGCAGCAGACGCCCGCGAGCGTGATGCCTTTCGCGCCGGCCTTGACAGCCTCCTCCTCGAGCTTGCGCGCCCATTCCACGACCTTCTCGGAGACCTCCGGCATATGCCCGTGCACGATGATGTTGACGTTGTCCTTCGACAGCACGCCGAGATTTGCGGCGGACTTCACGGGCGACGGCGTCCCGAACAGGATGTCTTGGATGTCCGTGCCCATCTGCAGCCCCCCGTAGCCGTCGACCAGGCCGAGCTTGAGGCAGGCGAGCAGCAGATTGACGGGATCCCCGTCGACGCCCATCGCCGACTCGTGCATCGCCGTGCGGATCTCCCGATCCGGGTTGCGCGGGATGACGCCGAGCGACTGCCAGACCTCCACGCGCTCCGCCGGGGCGGTCGCCGTGAGCCAGTGCATCGGCTCGTCGTCGAACTTCCCGAAATCGTGGAACGCCGCAAGCGCGATCGCCTCCGCGACCTCCTTCGGCTCCTTGCCCTCCGTCTCGATGCCGAGCTTCGCGGCCACAGACTGGATCTTGTCAAACCCCTTGATCTCGTAGTCCGCCTTGCCCTGCGCGGCCTCGTAGAGGCAGCGGATGGCGGAATACGCATGGTCCTCGTGCGAGGCGGCGCCGCCCACGATCGTGCGCAAAAGGTTGCGCGCGACGATCAGATCCGCATCCGCGCCGCAGACCCCGAGCTTCGGCTCGCCGAACGGGTTGATCCGGCAAGGCCCCTGCAGGCATTGGCGGCAGCACACCCCGAGCTCGCCGAAGCCGCACTGCGGCAACTGCGCAGCGTATCGTTCATGGGCGGTCTCCACGCCCTCGGCCTTCGCCTTCTTCAGCACCTCTATGGCCGCCGGGTCCGCGCTCCGCGCGTCCCCCATCGCCAAACCCTTTTCAAAATAAAGGTTCTCAGACATGTTGCACCTCCTCTTCGATGAATTGGATGAGATATTTCCGCCGTTTGTCCTTGCTGTACGCCTCGGCGGATTCAAAGGACAGCGCCCCGGTGGGGCAGGCCGCGATGCAGGCCGGGCCTCCCGGCTCGGCGGCGCAGAGGTCGCATTTGCTCACGGCGCAGCTGTTGCCCCCGGCCTCCTGCTCCTCGATCACGCCGAAGGGGCAGGCGAGGATGCACATCCGGCAGCCGATGCACCGGCCTTCGTCGTGCAGCACGGCGCCGCTGTCCTCATCGACGAACAGGGCGTTTGAGACGCATGTCTTCACGCACACCGGATCCTCGCAATGCCTGCACTGAATCGGAAACGCGCCGCCGGGGACCGCCTCGACATGGACGCGCGGCCGCTTCGGGAACGCCTCGGAAATCGCCGCATACAGGTTTTTCGACTCGGAATGCGCAACAGAACAGGCAAGCTCGCAGGAATGGCAGGAAAGGCATTTTTTGGCGTCAACGAAAATTGCTTTCATAGGGTCGCCTCCATCGTTATCAAAACTGAAAAAACTGTTCTCTCTCACCGAAAATGAAACTGACAACGTCATTATAGCCCGCCCTTGATTCAATATGCAATAATAAATTTATTGTTTTCTTTTCTCTGGTATACTGTTGGCCTCTGACGTGTTATTATGGTTGTTGTTATGGGGAAGAAGCAGAAGCAAGACAAACCATCAGGCGCGAATGTCATCATCCCTCCTAATCACCCGAATCCGCCCGAACCGCACGAGGAAGATGCCGCTTGGGTTTTGGCACATCATTACGACTGCATCATAGAATTCTTGATTCCGAAGGAAAAAAATATTATTAAAATCTTGAGGAAGGCGTGATATAGTTTGCTCATAGGAAAGGCCGGGCAATCGCTGAGCGGTAGCCAAAAGAGCATTCCTATCTCGGAAATACCAGCACCCGCTTCGGTGGGTGCTGTTTCATCTCGTCTCCCCGCGATGCAATCGCCGTCTTGTCTTGGATATGCTCGATGTGAATAGCGTTTTGTTTGCTATGCTTATTTTGTTGGGGTACGATAGGTGCACTACAACAATGAGAGGAGAGAATACTATGGGCGAAGCGATGTTTGGCTATGGCGATTACAGGGACTACGAGGATTTCCGGGACAATTTCCGGATCCGCGTCCCGGACAATTTCAAC
>JAISTX010000052.1 GCA_031272365.1 Eubacteriales Family XIII. Incertae Sedis bacterium | reverse complement strand
CAACCAGATGATCGAGGAGGTCCGCCGCCAGTTCCGCGAGGACAAGGGCATCATGGCGGGCACGAGCAACCCGGACTACGCGCGGTGCGTGGACATCTCGACGAAGGCCGCGCTGAAGGAGATGATCGCGCCGGGCCTCCTGGCCATCGTCGCGCCTTTGGCCGTCGGCATCTTTCTCGGCGCGAACGCGCTCGGCGGCCTGCTCGCGGGCGCGCTCGTCACGGGCGTGCTGCTGGCCATCATGATGGCGAACGCGGGGGGCGCGTGGGACAACGCGAAGAAGTATATCGAGGAAGGCAACCACGGCGGCAAGGGCAGCCCCGCGCACAAGGCGGGCGTCGTCGGCGACACGGTCGGCGACCCGTTCAAGGACACGTCCGGCCCCTCGCTCAACATCCTCATCAAGCTCATGACGATCGTGGCGGTCGTGTTCGCGCCGATTTTCGGGGCGGGCTTGCTTGGATAGCGTTCCTGTGGTATACTCATCCGTTGGAGGATTTGAAGAATGGAACTGGTACTGAAAATATTGCTTTTGGCGGCGAGCGCCGTACTCATCCTGTTCGTGCTGCTGCAGCAGGGCAACAGCGCCGGCCTGTCGGGTTCGATCGGCGGCGGCGCGGAGCAGCTCTTCGGCAAGAAGAAGAGCCGCGGGTGGGAACGGTTTTTCACGCGCATCACGATCGGCGGGGCGGTCGTCTTCATTGCGGTGTCCCTCATTTTGGTGCGGCTCGGGGCGTAGCGCGCGGCGCGGCCCATGCAGCGTTTTGACAAGACAGCGGCGGCCAGGACGGCCGCCGCTTGCATATTCCCCCCAAAGTGGTAGAATGGGTAGTTGCGCATAGAGGCGCGATGTTGAGGGGTTATTGGAATGAAGATTGCAATTGCGGGAGGCGGCAAGCTCGGCCTCCGGATCATAGAGGTGCTGATGGGCGCGGACCACTCGATCACGCTCATCGACAAGGACGAGGCCCTGCTGCAGAGGCTGTCGGGCTCCATGGACATCACGACCGTCGCGGGGAACGCGAAGGAGGTGAGCCTACTCAAAGAGGTCGGCATCGGGACGTACGACGTCTTCATCACGACGACGGACCGCGACGAGAAAAACATCGTGATCGGGGCGACGGCGAAGAAGCTCGGGGTGCCGAAGGTCATTGCGCGCATCCGCGACCCGGAGCACATGAACCAGTACGAGTTCCTCAAGGAGACGTTCCACATCGACCACATCGTCAACCCGGACCGGTCGGTCGCGGAGGAGATCAACAAATACCTCGTCGAGAAATACTCGATCAAGGGCGGCGTGCTGCACGCGGGGAAGGTGTCCCTCCTCGAGTTTGGCGTCGACCGCATGGGGCACCTGATCGGCCTGTCCGTCTCGAAAGCGAACGAGGTGCTCGCGGCGCAGGATATGCGCCTCGTCGCGCTGTCGAAAAACGGCAAGATCATTATTCCATCGCACGAATGCATGGGCGATGTCCTTGTCGACGAATACGACGAGATCTACGTGGTCGGGGACCGGGACCTCATCGACAAGGCGGCGGAGAAGCTCGTCGACGAGGAGGAGCACACGGACCTGTCGCGCGTCATGATCGCGGGCGGGGGCAAGTCGGGCTTCTACCTGGCGCGCATGCTCGAGGAGTTCGGCGCGTCCGTCAAGATCGTCGAGGCGGACAAGGAGCGCTGCCAATACCTCTCGACGCATCTGCACAACGTGCTCATCCTGCACGGGGACGCCACGGACATCGAGCTTTTGAACGACGAAAATTTCACGGAGATGGACGCCTTCGTCAGCACGACGGGCTTCGACGAGGAAAACCTCCTGCTCGCGCTGCTCGCGAAGCAGGCGGGCATTGAGGACGTGATCGCGAAGATCAGCCGCGAGAGCTTCGGCGAGCTCATCGAGGGCATGGGCGTGGACATGGTGCTCAACCCGATCGACATCGAGGCGAGCCACGTGATGCGGTTCATCAAGGGCGCGCAGATCCTGTCCTCGCAGATCATCCAGGGGCAGGCGGAGTTCATCCACATCGCGATCGGGCGCGGCATGTCGCTCTCCGGCAAGCCGATCTCGCAGCTGAAGCTGCCGCAGGGCCTCACGATCATCGCGGTGCAGCGCGGCACGCAGGTGATCCTGCCGGACGCGGAGACGCACGTCGAGGAGGGGGACCGCATCGTCATCCTCTCGCTGCTCTCCGAGTCGTTCGACCTCGAGAAGCTGCTGAAGGTGAAACACGGGCTCTTCGGCTGAGCCGGGCGGTGGCTGCATGAACCTCAACCTCAAGCTGATCCTCAATATCCTCGGAATCGTGAGCTTCATCATCGGCGGCACCATGCTCGCGGGCCTCATCGTCGCGCTCATCTACCAGGAGCCGAAGATGACGAAGATCTTCCTCGGATCGATGGTCGTGCTCGCCGGCGCCGGGTACCTGCTCTACAAGAAGACGCGGCAGGGCAAGCAGACGATCAAGATCCGCGAGGGCATCCTGACGGTCGCGCTCTGCTGGATCTTCGCGGCCGCCCTCGGCGCGATCCCCTACCTCCTGGCGGGCGCGCACACGACGTTCATCGACGCGTTTTTCGAGTCGATGTCCTGCCTGACGACGACGGGGAGCACGCTGCTCTCGGGCGTGACGGAGATGCAGCACAGCCTGCTCTTTTGGCGGCAGTTCACGACCTGGCTCGGCGGCATGGGGATCCTCATCTTCGCGATCTCGATCCTCCCGATGCTCGGCTATGGCGCGGCGAACCTCGCGTCCGCGGAGACGATCGGGCAGAACGTCGAGAAGGTGCGCGCGCGCATGACGGACACGGCCAAGAGCGTCTACCTCCTGTACATCGCGCTCACGGCCGCCTGCATCGTGCTGCTGATGGCCGGCGGCACGGGCGTCTTCGACGCCTTCCTGCTCGCGTTCGCCTGCCTGGGCAACGGGGGCTTCGGCAACTACGACATCGCGGAGCTGACGGGGGACGCGATCGCCGGCGGGCTCTACATACAGATCATCGTGATCGTCTTCTGCATCCTCGCCTCGTTCAGCTTCGTCAACTACCAGCACCTGCTGCGGCGGCAGGTGAAGGAGTTTTTCCGCGACGCGGAGACGCGCTTCTTCTTCGCCATCCTGATCGTCATATCCGTCCTCGTCGTGGCCGCGCTCCTCGTGAGCGGCACCTACGGCACGGCCGCCGAATCCGTGCGCTACGGCATCTTCCAGTCGGTCGGCTTCGTGACGACGGCGGGCTACGCGAGCGTCGACTTCGACGCCTGGCCGCAGGTCACGCACTGGCTCATGCTCATCGCCATGATCGTCGGCGGCTGCTCCGGGTCGACGAGCGGGGGCATCAAGGTCATCCGCCTATTGGTCGTCTTTTCGATGATCCGGCGCAATTTCTACAAGCGGCTGCACCCCAACGCGGTCGTCGCGGTGAAGGTCGGGGACAAGCCCATCCCGTCCGACCGCGTGAGCTCCATCGCGACCTTCGTCATCCTCTACGTCGTGATCGTGGGCGTGTCCTGCGCGCTGCTCTCCCTGGAAAACCTCGACTTCGAGACGACGTTCGGCACGGTCGTCGGGATGATCTCCAACGCCGGCCTCATCATCGGCCCCGACGTCAACTACGTGGAGCCCCTGTCGATCTTCGCGCCGGCCTCGCGCTTCCTCATGACGATGCTCATGCTCATCGGGCGCCTCGAGCTCTTCACGGTGGTCATGCTGTGCATGCCCGCGTTCTGGCGGCCCTACAAGTAAATCCACTAAAAAACATTATTGACAAATAATAACAAACATGATAACATCTTCTACATGGACGGGAAGATGCTGGATCGTTATAGTTTTGGGAGGCGCGGCGAGGAAGAGGCGGCGCGCCATTTCGAGGGGCTCGGGTTCCGGATCGAGGAGCGTGGCTACCGCTGCAAGATCGGCGAGATCGACCTGATCTGCACGCGCGGGAAGCTGCTCGTCTTCGCCGAGGTGAAGGCGCGGCGGTCGCTCGCGTACGGGATGCCGCAGGAGGCGGTGAACGCGCGGAAGATCCGCCAGATCCGGCGCACGGCGGCGTGGTACCTGACGCAGGGGATGCGCATCAAGAGGCTGTACGCGGATTTCGACATGCGGTTCGACATCGTCGAGGTGCGCATGACGGGCGGGTCCTACGAGATCAACCACATAGAGAACGCGTTCTGACGGGCGCGTCAAGGGAAGAGGGGGGATATCATTATGGCAACGGGCACGATGTCAAAGGTCATTACGGCGGCCGTGCGGGGGCTCGACACGGAGATTGTGACGGTGGAGACGGACCTGACGGTCGGCCTGCCGGCGTTCTCGCTCGTCGGGCTGCCGGGCAGCGCGGTGCGCGAGTCGAAGAACCGCGTGGAGGCGGCGATCGTGAACAGCGGGTACGATTTCCCGCTCCGGCGCATCACGGTCAACCTGTCGCCCGCGGACGCGCGCAAGGAGGGCAGCCATTTCGACCTGCCGATCGCGATCGGCATCCTCGCGGCGGCGGCGCAGGGCAGGGTGGACGCGGCCTTCCTCGGGAAGACGGCGTTCATCGGCGAGCTGTCGCTCGACGGCGCGGTGCGGCGCACGGACCTGGCGGCCGCAATGGTGCTCGGGCTGATGGAGGCCGGGGTCAACCAGGTCTTCCTGCCGGCGGACAACCTGCCGGACGTGATCGAGCTGCCGGGCATGGCCTACTTCCCCGTCACGCAGCTGTGGGAGGCGGTGTCGCACCTGCTCGGGGAGGCGCCGATGGCCTGCGTGCGCGGCGGCGTCTTCGGCGGCGGCAGCGGCGGCGGCGGCATGGCCGCGCCCCCGCAGGAGGGGGACGCGGGGGATTTCTACGACGTCAAGGGACAGGAGCAGGTGAAGCGCGCGCTGCTGATCGCCGTCGCCGGGCGGCACGACATCGCGATCACCGGGCCGCCGGGCGTCGGCAAGTCCATGCTCGCGCGCCGCGTGCCCGGCATCATGCAGCCGCTTTCGGAGAAGGAGAGCCGCGAGGTGACGCGCATCCACAACATCGCGGGCGCGATGGGGAAGCGGCGCGGGCTCCTGACGCAAAGGCCCTACCGCGCCCCGCACCACTCGGCGACGCAGGTCGCGATCATCGGGGGCGGCGCGGGGCACCGGCTGATCCCGGGCGAGGTCTCGCTCGCGCACCGGGGCGTGCTGTTCCTCGACGAGCTGCCGGAATTCGAGCGCCGCGCCCTGGACATGCTCCGGCAGCCTTTGGAGGACCGCTACATCGACCTCTCGCGCGTCGGGGCGAAGGGGCGCTACCCCTGCGACTTCCTGCTCATCTGCGCGATGAACCCGTGCCCCTGCGGGTATTACGGCGACCCGGCGCACACCTGCACCTGCACGGAGAACGCGCGCCAAAGGTACCGCGCGAAGATCTCGGGGCCGCTTTTGGACCGCATCGACATCCACGTGCGGCTCGGCGCGGTGGAGGAAAGCGCGCTGGCGGGGGCGCAGGGCGGCTGCATGGGCACGGCGGCGATGCGGGCGCTCGTGCTCAAGGCGGAATCGGCGCAGCGCGCGCGTTTCTCGCAGGGCGCGGCCGACGACCCCGTGTGGAACGCGCGGCTCACAAACCGCCAGGTGGAGGACTTCTGCCCGATGGAGGGGGGCGCGCAGTCCCTCCTGAAGAAAGCCTACGCGCATTTTGCGCTCAGCATGCGGGCGCGGGGCAAGATCGTCAAGGTGGCGCGCACGATCGCGGACGTCGAGGGGGAGGAGCGCATCGGGGAGGCGCATATCGCCGAGGCGATCGCCTACCGGACGCCGGAAAATTGGGGGCGCCATGGCTTTTGACTGCATCACGCCGGGCGACGCGGCCTGGCCGCCCCTGCTTTCGCTGATCCCCGACGCGCCGAAGCGGCTGTTCTACCGGGGGGATCTGTCTGTGCTCGCGCGGCCCGCCGTGGCGGTGGTCGGCTCGCGCCGGTCCACGGAGTACGGGCGCTGGGCGGCCTACACGATCGCGAAAAGGCTCTCCGAATACGGCGTCTGCGTCGTGAGCGGCATGGCGAGCGGCATCGACACGTGGGCGCACAAAGGCTGCCTCGCGGAGAAATCGCCGACCGTGGCGGTCTTCGGCTGCGGGCTCGACATCTGCTACCCGGGCAGCAACCGCGCGCTCATGCGGGACATCGCGGCGAAGGGGCTCCTCCTCTCCGAATACGAGGAGGGGATGCACCCGACGCGCTTCACCTTCCCGCAGCGGAACCGCATCATCAGCGGCCTGTCGTTTGCGACGATCGTCGTCGAGGCCGGCTTCTCGAGCGGCTCCCTCATCACGGCGGAGTTTGCGGCCGGGCAGGGGCGCGAGGTCTACGCGGTGCCCGGCAACATCAACCGCATGGGCAGCATCGGCTGCAACAAGCTGATCGCGGACGGCGCCAGGCCCATCGTCTTCATCGACGACGTCCTCGCGGACCTCGGCCTCAAGGCGGATCCGCGCGTGCGGCTCGGGGCGGAGCTGACGGCGGACGAGCGGCGCGTGGCGGGCATCGTGTCGGCGAACGGCGAGATATCCTATGACCGCCTCGCGGCGGAGGCGGGCCTGTCGATCGGGGCCCTCACGTCCCTCGTCACCACGCTGGAGATGAAAGGCGCCGTCCACACGGCGGCGGGCAAGGTTTTTTTGTCAGGGCGTTGACACGGACAGGTTTTCGTGTTTGAATAATGCCTTGAAAGCATTATCTACTATATTAACGTATGCGGAGGAAACATGGCGGCTACAGGAGCGGCAAAGAGCAAGTCGGCAAAAAACAAGGAAGCGGGGAAGACGCTGGTCGTCGTCGAGTCCCCGGCGAAAGCAAAGACAATCGGGAAATTCCTCGGGCCAAGCTACAAGGTGGTCGCGTCGGTCGGCCATATCCGGGACCTGCCGAAGAGCAAGCTCGGCGTCGACCTCGACCACGATTTCGCGCCCGAGTACATCAATATCCGTGGCAAGGGCGACGTCATCCGGGAGCTGAAGAAAGAGGCGAAGGCGGCGAAGAAGGTCCTGCTCGCGACCGATCCGGACCGCGAGGGCGAGGCGATCTCCTGGCACATCGCCTACCTGCTCGGCCTCTCGGACGACGAGGCGGACCGCATCGAGTTCAACGAGATCACGAAAGAGGCGATCAAGAACGCGGTGAAGAACCCGCGCAAGATCGAGATGGGCCTCGTGGACGCGCAGCAGGCGCGCCGCGTGCTCGACCGCATCGTGGGCTACAAGATCAGCCCGCTGCTCTGGCGCAAGATCCGCACGGGGCTTTCAGCGGGGCGCGTGCAGAGCGCGGCGCTGAAGATCCTCGTGGACCGCGAGCGGGAGATCCGCGCGTTCGTGCCCGTCGAGTTTTGGAAGGTCGCCGTGACCCTCGCGAAGCTCACGGGCGACACAAAACCGTTCACGGCCAAGCTCCTCCTCGAGAAGGGCGAAAAATTCGAAATCCCGAACAAGGAGAAGGCGGACGCCATCCTGGAAGCGCTCGCGGGCGGGCATTATTTGGTAGGGAGCGTGGAGAAGAAGGAGCGCCGGCGCAAGCCCTACGCGCCCTATACGACGAGCACGCTCCAGCAGGACGCGTCGATCAAGCTCGGCTTCCAGACGCGGCGCGTGATGAGCGTCGCGCAGCAGCTCTACGAGGGCGTGAACGTGGCGGGGCAGGGCACGGTCGGCCTCGTGACCTACATCCGCACGGACTCGGTGCGCATCTCGGCGGAGGCGGACGCGGCCGTGAAGGCGTACATCACGGAGCGTTTTTCGGCGGACTACGTCGGAAGCCACGTGTTTTCAAACCGCAAGAAGGACATCCAGGACGCGCACGAGGCGATCCGGCCGTCGTACGTGCACCTGCACCCGGATGAGATCAAGGCGTCGCTGACGAGCGACCAGTACAAGCTGTACAAGCTCATCTGGTCCCGGTTCGTGGCGAGCCGCATGACGGAGGCGGTGTTCGACGGCGTGAGCTGCGACATCGTGAACGGCGACTACACGTTCCGGGCGACGGGCTCGAAGCTGAAATTTGACGGGTTCCTGAAGGTCTACCAGACGGCGCTCGAGGACGACGAGGGGAACCTGCTGCCGGACCTGGCCGAGGGCGAGCCGCTCCGCGCCGAGGACGTGAACGCGGAGCAGAGTTTCACGCAGCCGCCGCCGCGTTTCACGGAGGCGTCGCTCGTCAAGGAGCTCGAGGACAAAAACATCGGGCGGCCGTCGACGTTCGTGCCGATCATCGCGACGCTGACGGAGCGGCGGTACGTGACGCGCGAGAAGAAGTCGCTCGTCCCGACGGACCTCGGCTTCGTCGTGACGGAGCTCATGGAGAAGTATTTCAAGGAGATCGTCGACGTGGGCTTCACGGCGGACATGGAGGACCGGCTCGACGGCGTGGAGGCGCAGGGCGTGCGCTGGCAGGGCATCATCGGCGAGTTTTGGGGCGTGCTGAAGGGCGAGCTCGAGACGGCGGACGCCGAGATCGAGAAGATCACGGTCGAGGACGAGCCGACGGACGAGATCTGCGAGCTGTGCGGGCGGCCGATGGTCATCAAGATGGGGCGCTTCGGGCGGTTCATCGCCTGCTCCGGCTACCCGGAGTGCAAAAACACGAAGCCGATCATCGTGAAGGTCGAGGGCGTCGCTTGCCCGAAATGCGGCAAGGACATCGCCGTGCGGCGCAGCAAAAAAGGCAAAGTTTTTTACGGATGCACTGGCTATCCGGAGTGCAATCAGGTATACTGGTACAAACCTGTGAACAAGAAATGCCCGCGGTGCGGGTCGCTGCTTGTGGAGAGAAAGGGGCGAAATATCAACTTGTCATGTTCAAATCCGGAGTGCGATTACAAGGAATAACAAGGCTTGCACTTGCCGTCCTGCTCGTCTGCCTGCTGGCGTCTACGCTTGCCGGGTGCGGGCGGTTTGGCGGCTCCGGCTCCGGCGACGGCATCGGGTACGGCACGGGCAACCCGCCGGGGCCGGCGCAGGGCGCCGCTTCGGGGGATCCGGAGGCGGCCGCGGCCGCGCTGGACGCGGTCGGGGACGCGGTGTTCCGGTACTATATCAGCACGGACCTGATCACGCAAAACTACTACGTCGCCCACCCGGAGGACTTCGGCATCGACCGCGTGGAGCCGGTCTGGCGCTTCTACGGCAAGGAGACGGCCGACGAGGACCGCGCCATGGTCAAGGGCTGGCTCTCCGATCTGGGCGCGATCGACGCGGATCTGCTCGACGAGGAGCGGCGGCTCACCTACGACATCCTCCTGGACTATTTCTCGGACGAGATCTCAGACGAAAAATATGACGTGTACGGCGATGTCCTTTCGCCGACGACCGGCCTCCAGGCGCAACTGCCGGTCGTGCTCGCGGAGTTCCATTTCCGCGTAGAGCAGGACTTCTACGACTACATCGAGCTCCTGAACGGGCTGCCTGCGTATTTCCAGCAGATCGCGGACTACGAGGCGGTCAAGAAAGAGGCCGGCACCTTCATGGCCAAGAAGGCCGCGGAGGACGTCATCGCGCAGATCGACGACTTCATCGCCGTCCCGAAAAACAACCTGCTGATCGGCGTCTTCGACGAGAACGTCGACGCGTTCGAGGGCCTCGCGGACGATGTGCGCGAGGAGCTCAAGGCGGAGAACCAAAAGGCCGTGCTGGAATCCGTCGTGCCGGCGTACAAGAGCCTGGCGGACAGCCTGCGCGCGCTCAACAAAGACAACGAGCGGACAGGGGGGCTGGCCTCGCTGCCGGACGGGAAGGAATACTACAAGCTGCTCGTGCGCAGCGACACGGGATCCAACCGCTCCATCGAGGAAATGGACGCGATGCTGGACCAGACGATCGACGGGTGCTGGAGGGCGATCGACCGGGCCAGGCTGGCAAACCCGGATATCTACGACACGATGGAAGACCCGCCGCTGCCCGCGAAGGAGCCCGTCGAGATCCTCGACTACCTGAAGACGGCCTACGACCCGTATTTCCCGCCGCTCGCGGACGGCAACTACACGGTCAAGCATGTCGACCCCTCCCTCGAGGAGTTCCTCTCCCCGGCGTTCTACATGGTGCCGGCGATCGACGATACGGACAACAACGTGATCTACATCAACGACGGGTCGACCTCGGAGGATACGCTGTTCCAGACCCTCGTGCACGAGGGCTACCCCGGGCACCTGTACCAGACGGTGTATTTCAGCAACCTCGACCGCGCGCCGGTGCGCAAGCTCCTCGACTTCAACGGCTATTCGGAAGGCTGGGCGACGTACGTCGAGAACCAGGCCTATAGGCTGGCGGGGATCGATGGCAACGCTGCGGAGATGTTCGCGGCGTGGGAGCTGATGGATATGTGCCTCGGCGCAAAGATCGACATCGGCGTCAACTACTACGGGTGGGACGAGGGGGACGTCAGGGACTTCCTGGGCGACATGTACATGGCCGATGATGCGGAGCTGGACATGCTGTTCGACACCGAGTCCATCATGGGCATGATGGTTTCGGAGCCGGGCAACTACCAGCGCTACACCATGGGGTGCATCGAGTTCATCTCGCTCCGGGAGGAGGCGAAGGCGGCGCTCGGGGGCAGCTTCGATATCGTGGACTTCCACCGCTTCATCCTCGAGACGGGCCCCGCGCCGTTCTACATCATCCGCGAGCGCATGCAGGAGGACCTGGCGGACGGCAGCTTCGCGGCGGCATAGTTGACTTTCACGAAAAAACGGGTATGATAGTGTTAGCACTCATCAAACGAGAGTGCTAACAACATCTATTTTGCGCCGAGGCGCAGGAAGGAGATCGCATTTAATGGAAAGTCAATTTCATGCGACGACAATCGTAGCAGTGAGGCGCGGGCCGGACGACGTGTGCATCGGCGGCGACGGGCAGGTCACGATGGGCCAGACCTCCGTCATGAAGCACACGGCCAAGAAGGTGCGCAAGATCTATAAGGGGACGGTGCTGTCCGGGTTCGCGGGCAGCGTCTCGGACGCGTTCACGCTGACCGAGAAATTCGAGAAGAAGCTCGAGGAGCACGGCGGCAACCTGAAGCGCGCGGCGGTCGCGCTCGCGCAGGACTGGCGCAGCGACCGCGTGATGCGCAACCTCGAGGCGCTGCTCGTCGCGGCGGACCGGGAGTCGCTGCTCGTGATCTCCGGCAACGGGGAGGTGATCGAGCCGGACTCCGATTTCGTGGCGATCGGCAGCGGCGGCAATTTTGCGTACGCGGCGGCGCACGCGCTGTTCGACCACACGGACATGGACGCGGAGTCGATCGTGCGCGAGGCGCTCATGATCGCGTCGAGCATCTGCGTGTACACAAACAGCAATATCTCTGTTGAGAAGCTGGAACCCGAGGAGAAGAAGGGGGGCGAGGAAGATGGAAAATAAGTTTCAAAGCATGACCCCGAAGCAGATCGTCGCGGAGCTCGACAAATACATCATCGGGCAGGACAGCGCGAAGAAGAGCGTGGCGGTCGCGCTGCGCAACCGCTACCGGCGCGGCCTCGTCGAGGAGACGATGCGCGAGGAGATCACGCCGAAGAACATCCTCATGATGGGGCCGACGGGCGTCGGCAAGACGGAGATCGCAAGAAGGCTCGCGAAGCTCATGGACGCGCCGTTCGTGAAGGTCGAGGCGACGAAGTTCACGGAGGTCGGCTACGTCGGCCGCGACGTGGACTCGATGGTGCGCGACCTCGTGGAGACGTCGATCCGCATCACGAAGCAGAAGCGGCTCGAGGAGAAATACGGCGTCGCGGAGGAGATCGCCGAGGAGAAGATCCTCGACGCGATCGCGCCGCAAAAGCGCAAGGCGTCTTCGGGCGGCGGTGCGACGCTCAAAGGCCCGTTTGATTTCATTATGAGCAGCCAGGGGCAGCAGACGCCCGGCCCGCAGTCGCAGCAGCCGGAGGAGCAGGACACGCGCACGGAGAGCGAGGTGGAGCTGACGCGCGAGCAAGTGCGCCAGCAGCTGCGGGACGGCCTTCTGGACGACCAGTACATCGAGATCGAGGTGACGGAGCAGGCCAAGCAAAACCAGCTCGACGCGATGGAGGGCGGCATGGGCATCGCGCTCGGCAACATCTTCGACGCAGTGAACCCCGGCGGGCGCAAGAAGCGCAAGAAGTTCAAGGTGAAGGACGCGCGCAAGATCCTGCGCGAGGAGGAGGCGCAAAACCTCATCGACATGGACCAGGTGACGGCGGAGGCGCTTGAGAACGCGGAGCAAAACGGCATCATCTTCATCGACGAGATCGACAAGATCGCGTCGGGCTCGGGCTTCCGCTCGGGCGCGGACGTGAGCCGCGAGGGCGTGCAGCGGGACATCCTGCCGATCGTCGAGGGCAGCGTCGTGAACACGAAGTACGGCCCGGTGAAGACGGACCACGTGCTGTTCATCGGCGCGGGCGCGTTCCACACGGCGCGCCCGACGGACCTGATCCCCGAGCTGCAGGGGCGCTTCCCGATCCGCGTGGAGCTCGAGAACCTCACGGAGGAGGCATTCGTGAGCATCCTCACGAAGCCGGAGAACGCGCTCATCAAGCAGCACAAGGCGCTGCTCGAGACCGAGGAGGGCGTGACCGTGGACTTCACGGACGAGGCGGTGAAGGAGATCGCGCGCATCAGCTTCCTCGCCAACGAGCAGACCGAGAACATCGGGGCGCGGCGGCTGCACACCGTCATGGAAAAACTGCTGGAGGACTTCGCCTACGACCTGCCCGACCCGGAGAAGCAGGAGATCGTGATCGACGAGGAATACGTCAAGACGAAATTTGCGGAAACGATCGCGGCGGACGATATGTCGAGGTATATTTTATAAAGAAGAGTGCAAATATTTAAGAATTAAGAAAATTGTAGAAAAAATTTTGAATAGTTTCTTTACATGCGACATTTTTCCTGTCATAATACAGGCGAAAGGCAGGTAAACACCGCATGGAAAAGACTATTCTGGACAAGGTTCGGAAGCTCAACTGGGTGCTCCAGGAGAGCACGACGGGGGCATTCTCGTTCGCGGAACTCGCAAAGATACTGAGCGATCTCGTGGACGGGAATGTTTATATCATCGACCTGGAGGGGCGCATGCTCGGCGTCCACTACACGATCCAGTCGGAGAGCGCGGCGATCTCGGATCCGGAGACGGGGCTCGAGTCGATGCCGAAGGAGTACAACGACGAACTCGTGAAGGTGACGGAGACGCAGTTCAACCTGACGGAGGAGGAAGCGCTCCGGATCTTCAAATACGAGTACGACACCTATGAGAAGCTGTACACGATCGTGCCGATCATGGGCGGGCGCGAGCGCGTGGGCACGCTCGTGCTGACGCGGTACCAGCCGCCGTTTGGCGACGAGGACCTCGTCCTGAGCGAGTTCGGCGCGACGGTCGTCGGCCTCGAGATCAAGCGCATCCAGACGCTGCGCCGGCAGGAGGAGGAGCGCGTCAAGAGCGCCGTCCAGAAGGCGATCGCGACGCTGTCGTACTCGGAGGTCGAGGCGGTGCAGCAGATCTTCGCGGAGCTGTCGGGCAACGAGGGGCTGCTCGTCGCGAGCAAGATCGCCGACCGCTCGGGCATCACGCGATCCGTCATCGTGAACGCGCTGCGCAAGCTCGAAAGCGCGGGCATCATCGAGTCCCGCTCGCTCGGCATGAAGGGGACGCACATCAAGATCCTCAACGACAAATTCATCGGCGAGCTCGGGAAGCACGAATTCTGACCTTTCCCGGGGGTGCGGCCAACATGCAATCCTGGTTGACGGTGTGCGGGCGCGGCGAGGCGGAGCACACGGTGTCCCGTTCGCGCTTCATCGCGGTGGCCGCCCCCGCTGAGACGGAGGCGGCGTGCCAGGCGTTTTTTGAGGAGATCCGCAGGAAGCACCACGCGGCGCGGCACAATGTGCCCGCCTACGCCCTGGCCGGGGGCGCCGCATGGTCGAGCGACGACGGGGAGCCTTCCGGCACGGCCGGCGCGCCCGTGCTCTCCTACCTTGAAAAAGAGAACATCCGGGACGTCGCGCTCGTCGTGACGCGGTATTTCGGCGGCGTGAAGCTCGGGCCCGGCGGGCTCGTGCGCGCCTACACGCAGGCGGCGAAGCTCGCCGTGGAGGCCGCGGGGCTGTGCGCGGTCGCGATGCGCCTCGTGCTTACCTTCGAGATGGACTACGCAAGCTACCACCGCGCGGAGGCGCTGGTTGCCGCTTTCGAAGGCGGGGCGGCGCTCCGGGGCACCGTTTTCGGCGCGTCGGTGCGCGCGGAGCTCGTGGTGGACCCCGGCAGCCGGGACGGGGCGCTGAAGGCCCTCTCGGCCGCCCTGGGCGGCGGCAAGGAAGTGGCCGTGCTCGCGGAGCGCACCGAGGCCGCGCGGCTGCCCGGGGGGCAGGGCGGATGAGCGCCGAGGGCTATGCGGCGCGCCTCGCCGGCGTGCGCGTGTTCAAGGGGCTGTCCGAGCGGGAGCTGAAGGAGGCCCTCGCCTATATCCGCGTGCGGGAGGCGGCCTTCGAGAAGGACGCGGCCCTCGCGGAGGCGGGCGGCGTCCTGCACGAATTCTTCTGCATGGAGCACGGGCGCGTGCAGGGCGTCCGGTACCACCGGACAGGCGCGTGCGACCTGGTCCAGCTCTTCGTGCCGGGGGAGATCATCGGGCTCGACATCACATCCTCGGCGACGCGGAAATGCCCCTATTCCTTGGTCGCGCTCGAGGACGTGAAGGGCCTGTTCGTCGAATACGACAGCCTGTCCGAGAAGAAGCTCCCGCCGGCCGTCGCCCGGAAGCTCGCCGACGGCGTCATCCTCTCGCTCGCGACGGACAGCCTCCGGCGCCTGCACAAGATCGACGTGCTGTACCGCAGGCACCTGCGCTCGCGCATCATCGTCTACCTAAGGCACCTCGCCGCGATGCGGGGCGCGCGCGCGTTCAAGCTGGACATGGACCGGGAGCAGCTCGCGCAGTACCTCGGCGTCAACCGCAGCGCGCTGTCGCACGAGCTCGCGAAAATGCGGGCGGAGGGCCTGATCGACTTCCGCAAGAACCGTTTCGAGATTCTGTCGGACGAGGAGCTGTGACAATCTGTAGTAGAATGAAGGTATGAAGAAGAAGGCGATGATTGCGATGAGCGGCGGCGTGGACAGTTCGGTCGCCGCGCTCCTGGCGCAGCGGGCGGGCTACGAATGCGTCGGGGTGACGATGAAGCTGTTTGCGAACGAGGACGTGGGCGAGGACGCGGGGCGGCCCTGCTGCTCCCTGTCGGACGCCGGGGACGCGGCGCGCGCGGCGGCGGCGCTCGGGATGCCGCACTACGTCTTCGACTTCACGGAGGCGTTCCGCCGCGAGGTCATCGATCGGTTCTGCGCCGCCTATGCCGCGGGCGCGACGCCAAACCCCTGCATCGACTGCAACGATTATTTGAAATTCGGGCTCCTGCTCGCGCGGGCGCGGCAGATGGGGTTCGACAAGGTCGTGACGGGGCACTACGCACGGATCGGGCAGGAGGGCGGCCGGTGGCGGCTTTCCCGCGCGGCGTACCGCGAAAAGGACCAGACGTATTTCCTCTACACGATGACGCAGGGCCAGCTCGCGCACACGCTCTTCCCGCTCGCGCCCCTGACGAAGCCGCAGGTGCGGGCGCTGGCGGCGGAGGCGGGCTTCGTGAACGCGCAGAAGCGGGAGAGCCAGGACATCTGCTTCGTGCGCGGCGGCGGCTACGCGGATTTCCTGGAAGGGCGCATCGACATGGAGGAAGGCGATTTCGTCGACGCGCAGGGCCATGTGCTCGGGCGGCACAAAGGCGTCGCGCGCTATACGATCGGGCAGCGCAAGGGGCTCGGCATCGCGCTCGGGCGCCCGGTCTTCGTGGCCGAGATAAGGCCCCGCGAAAACGAGGTCGTGCTCGCGGGCGAAGAGGCGGTGTTCCGCGATGCGATCTCCTTGTCGGATGTGAACTGGATTTCCGTCGCGCCGCCTGCCGCGCCGATCCGGGCGGAAGTCCAGGTGCGCTACGGCGCGAAGCCCCAGGCGGCGGAGGTCTTTGCCGAAGCGGGCGGCGCGCGGGCACAGGTCCGGTTCGACGAGCCCGTGCGGGCGCCGGCGAAGGGGCAGGCGGCGGTTTTTTACGATGGTGATATGGTGTTGGGAGGCGGTCGAATTGAAAAATACCAATGATTCGCGGTATCAGGCTTTGCTGGAGTTGCTGCGGGGGTACGGGCGCGTTTGCCTGGCGTTTTCCGGGGGGGTGGACTCCACCTTTCTTGCGTATGCGGCGAAGGAGGCGCTTGGGGCGGGGAACGTGCTGGCGGTGACGGCGCGATCGGCTTCGTACCCTGCGCGCGAGCTGGACGAGGCCCGCGCGTTCTGCGCGGACCACGGCATCCCGCACGAGGTCATCGACTCTGAGGAGCTCGACATCGACGGTTTCGCGCACAACCCGCCGAACCGCTGCTATCTGTGCAAGCGCGAGCTGTTCACGAAGCTCAGGGCCGTCGCGGACGCCGCCGGGATCGGCATCCTCTGCGAAGGCTCCAACGCGGACGACCCGGGCGACTACCGCCCCGGCATGCAGGCGGTGCGCGAGCTCGGCGTGAAGAGCCCCCTGCGCGAGGCCGGGTTGACAAAAGATATGATACGGGAAATCTCCAAATCCCTCGGGCTGCCGACCTGGGACAAGCAGGCCTTCGCCTGCCTCAGCTCGCGCTTCGTCTACGGGGAGGACATCACGCTGGAGCGGCTGGCGATGATCGACAAGGCGGAGCAGTTCCTCCTCGACGAGGGCTTCCGCTTCGTGCGCGTCCGCATCCACGGCAACGACCACCCGATCGCGCGCATCGAGGTGCGTCCGGCGGACATCGAGAGGCTGGCGGCGATGTCCGGGCGGGTGAACGATTATTTGAAGCAGCTTGGGTTCGCCTATGTGGCGCTGGACCTCGGCGGCTACCAGACGGGCAGCATGAACGCGACGCTTTGACGGGATATTTCATATATGATAAACTGGTTTTCATGATGATCAACCCGAAAACGCGCAAAATGACTGTGACGGCGCTCATGGCCGCCGCGGTTTTCGTCGTCACCTTCCTGCTGCCGATCCCCATGCCGTTCGCGCCGAGCGGGTATTTCAATTTCGGCGACGTGCTGATCTACCTCGCCGCGTACATGCTCGGCGGGCCCTGCGGCGCGGTCGCCGGCGGCCTCGGCGCGGCCCTCGCGGATCTCGTCGTCTTCCCGACATACGCGCTCCCGACAGCGGTCATCAAGGGCCTCATGGGGCTCACGTGCGGCAAGCTGATGCGGGGCGGTGACCTGCGGCGCTTCGTCCTGTCGTCCACGCTCGGCGGCGCGATCATGGTGGTGGGCTACGCGCTGTTTGAATGGGCCTTCCTGTTCGGCTTCGATATACGGCTCACGCTGCTGTCGGCGCTCCAAAACCTGATCCAATGGGGCGGCTGCGTAGCCATCGCGTCCGCCGCCTTCCCGGCCGTGCGGCGCCTCCCGACGATCTGACCATAGGGCACGCGATCCTGCGGATTCCCGCGCTGTGATGTATAATATGCTCAGTTTCATGCGGTGTAATATTCCCGCCCCCAGCGCGGTTATACCGGCATAGGCAGTCGCATGGAACGTAGGGAGTTTAGGAAGGAGCATGTTATGAAAAAAATGGAGAGGCTGTGGGCTATTCTATTGTCCATAGCGGTCATCGTGGGGGCGACGGCTTGCGGGGGCGCATCGCCCGGCGCGGCTGTAGGCAGTTCGACGGACATCGGGGAGGGCGGCGTCCGGGCATCGGACTACGCGGCTGAGGTCGCCGCGAAGTATGCGGAAAACGATGCGTACGAGTATCTGCCCGCGATCCCGCCGGTGGCGCGGGACCATCAGTTTGAGTTCACACTGGGGTTCTACCCGCCGGATTTGGGTTTTGAGGACTACACGGACGTCCTGGCGTTTTTTGCCGACCCGGAGTTCACCGTGCCGATCTACACAAACTGGGACTCGGGCACGCGGGACGACGGCACGTACGGGTTTACGGCGATGCCGTGGCGCAACCCGACGATGGGCATCTGGAACAGGCTGTACGCGAACCTGACGGACCCGCAGCTCATGCTGGACAAAAGCACGCTGAGCGACGACCCGGAGGACGAGTACTACTTCCAGTACAAGGGCGAGTTTCTGGACTGGGGCAACCTGCCGCGCTACTATATGGTGCAGTACCTCGACTTCGAGACGGGCGAGCCGCTCGCGAAGCCGAAGGTCCAGGTGTTTGAGGTCAAGGCCGAGCTGGCGACGCCCGAGGCGACGTTCTTCGTCGACGACGACGGGAATGCATCCTTCCGCTGGAAGCCGGTGGAGGGGGCGGACAGCTACATCGTCGTGAGCTGCGCCCTGTCCGACGGGGGCGAAACCAACCCGTTGACCGGCGAGCCGATGGCTCCACGGTATAGTGAGGCGAACGTCATCGGCATGGTGGACGGCGACCAGACGGAGTGGCACACAGCCAGCAACTATCCATTCCAGTCCGCGGTGAACATCGCGGAGGGGGGCTATGTCCCCGAAGGCGCCGAGCTGGAGGAAGGCCAGGAGACTTACGAGTCGTCATCCGAGCGGGGCCGTACGACGATGTTCGGCGTGATCGCCATCGGGGAGGGCGGCCATTCCAACATCGGAAAGCTCTTCAAGCTGGAGGATCTGGCGCCCAACCTGCCGTTCGGGGTCGCGTGGGAGACGAAGAGGGCCGAGGGCGAGACCAGCTCCGTGCTGCCGTCGATCGGCCTCCTGCCGGCGCAGCGGCCGTACATCATGTGCGACGGGCATATCGTGTACAAGACCATCGCCTACGACTACGATACGGCGGAGGTCGTCACCGAGGAGTGGCTACAATACGACGAGGGGCCCGACGGGGAGATCCTCAACCCGCGCAAGATCGACGCGACGGTGCTGAAAATCTATTATTCGATACCGGGCACGGGCTTTCCGGGCAAGGACGATTTCAACAATTATTACAAGATCGAGAACCCGCCGGAAAACTGGAAGGGCGAGCTGAAAAAGATCAAGGCGCGCCAGGAGGCGCTAAACCGCGGCAGCGGGACGGGCAACGAGATCGACCTGACCGACGGCCGCGAGGGCGAGGGCGAGGAAGGGACCGAGCCCGCGTCCGACGTGACGATCGTGCCGGAGGAGGTCTTCGCGACGAACGGGCTGTCGGAGTACCTGGCGGTCAACATGATCGCTGGCGTGGACGCGATCCCGCTCGACGATTTCCCGCAGGCCTCGGACACGGAATACCTGCTCGACGCCTTCTTCGAGGCGTACTACCAAAACCCGCTCATCCTCGGGGTGGACGGCCTGGCCCTGAACAAAAAGGGCGAGCTCGTCGTCGGCTACCAGGAGACGGGCAAGGAGCGCAAGGCGAAGCAGGACGCGATCCGCGCGAAGGTGGCGGAGGTGATCCCGCAGATCATCGAGGACGGCATGACGCCGCTCGAGAAGGAGCTCGCCATCAACCAGTACCTGTGCGACAACGGGGAATACGACTTCGCGGCGCTGGAGGACGCGGAGAAGAACAACTACACGTACGTGGACCCGAAGTTCAACGATTCGTTCAACGCCTACGGCATCCTCGTGGACGGCGTCGGCGTGTGCTCGAGCTACGCGGCTTCCTTCAAGCTGCTCGCGGACGCGGCGGGGCTGGATTCGATCGTGTCGACCGGCTTCCTCGAGGGCTCGGTGGCGCACGCCTGGAACCGCGTCAACCTGAACGGGGAGTGGCAGACCGTGGACGTGACGAACAACGACAACCCGGAGCTGTACAACGTGCTGCTCAACCTGCCGGACGACGTGGCCGCGGGCGCGCTCGTGGAGGACAAGGACTTCATCCTCGACGCGCACCTGGCCGAGTACGCCGCCACGGGCGACACCGACGAGTACTACCACGTCGAAGGCAAGTACTACTCGGAAGGCGAGATCGTCGCGGAGCTCGTGTCGGAGCTCCAGTCGAACGGGAGCGCGATGCTGCGCACGGACTACGGCATCGACGACTACGCGTTTGCGTCCATCGTGACGGAGGTGATGGAGGAGCTCGGCACGGACGAGCTCTGGGGCGGCTACTGGCTTGGCGTCATCGCGCTGTCGAAGAACGGCTGAAGGATATAGGATTGAAAGAAAGGAAGAAAATGAAATGAAGAAAGCTATGAGAGTAATCATCGTGCTGGCGTTGACGGGCCTCCTGGCCATCGGATTCGCGGCCTGCGGCGGCGACAAGGCCGGCGATGGCGGGTCCGTCACAGAGGACGGGTCTCGCGTGTCGGACGTGGAAGAGCCCGCCGCGGTGGAAGAGGAAGCCGTGGAAGAAACGGCAGTGGTGGACGAAGTCGAAGCGAATACCTACACGACGGGCAACGACGAGGTCGGCTACATTTCCTTCCCGCTGGCGGAGGGGGCGTTCGTATACGAGGACGAGCTGAAGGACGCGACGGCGGACACGTACGAGGCGGGAGTCGCGATCGGCTATGAAAACTTCGACGAAGGCATTATTTATCTGATGTGGCAGCCTGTGGAGGATGACGTCGATCAGGAAGAGATCGACGCGTTTCTGGGCGGGAGCGGCACCGAGACGGAGATCGTCGGCGAGAACGAGTTCTTGATCACCACGCTCGATGACGAAAAAGCGTACAGCCTCATATTCGAGGATGCGTTCATCACCATCGGGGTCTCCCCGGAAATGGAAGGCTCGCCCGAGCTGGAGGCCTTCCTGTCCGGGCTGCATATTGACTGACGCAAATAGCGGGAAAAACGTGTTGCCCCGGCCCGCCGCTGCCAAGCGCAGGCCGGGGCGCAAGTTTGAGAATAATTCCGTTGACACGGTGTTTTTTTCTGTGGTAATATATGCTTCGGCTCGCGAAAGCGAGGGAGGTTATTCCTCGGTAGCTCAATGGTAGAGTCCCCGGCTGTTAACCGGGTTGTTACAGGTTCGAGTCCTGTCCGGGGAGCCAAAGGCGTGACTCTTCCTTGGGAGACGCTAGGGATTGCGCAGGGTGCTCGTGCAATTCGGATGCATAGCTCAGCTGGTTAGAGCACATGCCTTACAAGCATGGGGTCACAGGTTCGAATCCTGTTGCGTCCACCATGTAAATGTGGCCCGGTAGTTCAGTTGGTTAGAATGCCAGCCTGTCACGCTGGAGGTCGACGGTTCGAGCCCGTTCCGGGTCGCCAACAAGGGCTCTGCCGCGAAACATTCGCTGGCGTGGCTCAATGGTAGAGCAGCTGATTTGTAATCAGCAGGTTGGGGGTTCGATTCCCTTCGCCAGCTCCACAAAGGGGCGAAGGCTCCGGAGCTTCGGCTCCAATATGGTGGGGTGCCCGAGCGGCCAAAGGGAGCGGGCTGTAAACCCGTCGGCTAAGCCTACGAAGGTTCGAATCCTTCCCCCACCACCACCCACGGGGCAGCCCGGGGAGCGGACTTTGACAACCGAATACGGGTAGGAAAAATGTGCGGAAGTGGCTCAGGGGTAGAGCATCGCCTTGCCAAGGCGAGGGTCGCGAGTTCGAATCTCGTCTTCCGCTCCATTTTTTATGCGGATGTAGTTCAATGGTAGAACTTCAGCCTTCCAAGCTGATAGCGAGGGTTCGATTCCCTTCATCCGCTCCACGGGCTCATAGCTCAGCTGGATAGAGCAACAGTCTTCTAAACTGTGGGTCGCAGGTTCGAATCCTGCTGGGCTCGCCAAAAAGAAGCGGCTGCTCTCGGACGAAGGGGCATAGCCAAGTCGGTAAGGCAACGGACTTTGACTCCGTCATGCGTAGGTTCGAGTCCTGCTGCCCCTGCCAAGCGGGCGCGCTGCGCCCAGCGCGTGACCCATTAGCTCAGTTGGTAGAGCACTTGACTTTTAATCAAGGTGTCCGGAGTTCGAGACTCCGATGGGTCACCAACTATTTTGAAGGAGGGATAGCGAAGTGGTCATAACGCGGCGGTCTTGAAAACCGTTTGGGGGAAACCCCGCATGGGTTCGAATCCCATTCCCTCCGCCAAAGCCGCCGACCGCAATCACTGTTTTTTAGGATAAAAACAGTGATGCGCAGGATATTTTTCGATATGCAAGGCGCACGGCGAGCGCGCGCGCGGAGCGTACTGGAAGTACGTGAGCACGCGAGGGAGCCGAGCAACGCAGCAGATCGGAAAATAGACAAGCATCACGGAGAAGTACTCAAGAGGCCGAAGAGGATGGTTTGCTAAACCATTAGGTCGCGCGAAGCGGCGCCCGGGTTCGAATCCCGGCTTCTCCGCCACATGCAGGGGCATAGCTCAGTTGGTAGAGCAGCGGTCTCCAAAACCGCGTGCCGAGGGTTCGAGTCCTTCTGCCCCTGCCAAGCACAGACGCGCGGGCCGCAAGGCCCGCCGTTTTTTATTTCCTTGCCCGGCGTATTCTGTTAAAATGTAAATGCCATTTACAAAACCAATATTCAAATAACAATTTTAAGGAGGACTTCGGGATGCCAAACGAAAAGATGAAAGTCGCCGTCATGACCGGGCTTGGGGAAATGGAGTTTGTGGAGCGGCCGGTGCCGTCGCCCGCGGACGACGAGGTGCTCGTGAAGCTCGAATACGTCGGCGTCTGCGGCTCCGACCTGCATTATTACGAGCTGGGCGCCATCGGCGATTTCGTCGTCGAGCCGCCTTTCGTCCTCGGGCACGAGTGCGCGGGGACCGTCGTGGAGATCGGCAAAGGCGTGACGGACCTGAAGAAAGGGGACCGCGTGGCGCTCGAGCCGGGCATCACCTGCGGGAAATGCGAATTTTGCAAGACGGGGCGCTACAACCTATGCCCGGACGTCATTTTCTTTGCTACGCCGCCCGTGGACGGCGTGTTCCAGGAATACGTCGCGCACAAGGCGGACCTGTGCTTCAAGCTGCCGGACAACGTGAGCACGCTGGAGGGCGCCCTCATCGAGCCGCTGGCGGTCGGCTTCCACGCCGCGAACCAGAGCGGCGGCATCGTCGGGCAGACTGCCGTCGTCATGGGCGCGGGGTGCATCGGCCTCATGTCCCTCCTGGCACTGAAGGCCAGGAGCGTCTCGACGGTCGTGGTCGTCGACGTCATGCCCAAGCGGCTGGACAAGGCCCTGGAGATAGGGGCGGACGCCGCCATCAACGCGAAGGAAAAGGACGTCACGGCGGAGATCCTGAATCTGACCGGCGGGAAGGGCGCGGACGTCGTCATCGACGCGGCCGGCAGCGAGGCCACGTTCGAGCAGGGGGTGGATTGCCTGAAAAAAGGCGGGACGCTCGTCTTCGTCGGCTACACGCCGGACGAACAGGCGAAGTTCCCCGTCAATGTCGCGCTGAACAAGGAGCTCGACCTGAAGACCGTGTTCCGTTATCGCAATATCTACCCGATGGCCATCGAGGCCGTCGCGGGCGGCAAGATCGACCTGAAATCCATCGTCACCAAGATCTACCCGTTCGACGACGTCAAGCTGGGGATGGACGAAAGCGTGAAAAACAAGGCAGATATCGTGAAATCCGTCATCCAGATCGCATAGGTTGACAAAAGTTAACCCAAATAACAAAACGCAAAGAAAACTTGACTTCTGTTTCGGCAATCGGTAAGATAAGGCGAATGGAGGATAGGGCAATATGAGCTTGGTCGAAATGTCCGGTATCAGCAAGAGTTATTTCGGCGTAGAAGTGTTGCATGAAGTCAACTTCACGCTAGAGGCCGGGACAGTGCACGCCCTGATGGGCGAGAATGGGGCGGGGAAGTCCACCTTGGTGAAGGTGCTGGCCGGGATCCACAAGGCTGATCGGGGCACCGTGAAGATTGAGGGCAAGGAGGTCGACATCGGCTCGCCGGCGCAGGCCGCCGAGCTGGGCGTCGCCATGGTGCACCAGGAGCTGTCGCCGATCTATGAGATGACGGTGGCGGAAAACATCTTCCTCGGTCGCGAGCCGGGGGCCGGGGGCTTCGTCGATGCGGCGCAGCTGACCCGGCAGACGAAGGAGCTGCTCGACACGCTGAGCCTCCAGATCAACCCGAAGGAAAAAATGAAAAACCTCCGCGTCGCGGACCAGCAGATGGTGGAGATCGCGAAGGCTATCTCGCGCGACGCGCGGATCCTGATCATGGACGAGCCGACGTCGGCCATCACCGACCGCGAGATCGACCGGCTGTTTGCGATCATCGAGGACCTGAAGGCCCGGGGCACCGGCATCATCTACATCTCGCACAAGATGGACGAGATCTTCCGCATCGCGGACAAGATCTCGGTTCTGCGCGACGGCAACGAGGTCGGGACCTGGGACAAGGGCGACGTGAACATTGATATGCTGATCAAGAGCATGGTGGGGCGCGAGCTCGAGATGCAGTACCCCAAGATCAGCGTCCCCATCGGGGAGGTGGTCCTCGAGGTGGAAAACCTCAGCCTCGCCGGCCAGTACGAGGACATCAGCTTCCAGCTGCGGCGCGGGGAGATCCTCGCGTTCGTCGGCCTCGTCGGATCCGGTCGGACGGAGCTCATGCATTCGCTTTTCGGCGTCACGCACCCGGACTCGGGGCGCATCCTCTATGAGGGGCGCGAGATCCATTTCAAAAAACCCAAGGACGCGATCGACAGCGGTTTCGCCTACGTGACGGAGGACCGCAAGAAAGAGGGCCTCGTCATGCCGATGAACATCCAGCACAACGTGTCGCTGTCCGCGCTGTTCAACTACGTGAAGGGCGGCCTGATCGACGCGAAGCACGAGTCGGGCACCGTGCAGGGCCAGGTCGACGCGCTCAGCATCAAATGCACCTCGTCGAGGCAGCTCGTCAAGTCCCTGTCCGGCGGCAACCAACAAAAGGTCGTCGTCGCGAAATGGATGCTCAACGAGCCGAAGATCATCATTTTCGACGAGCCGACGCGCGGCATCGACGTTGGCGCGAAGGCCGAGATCTACAAGATCATGGGCGATTACGTGTCGCGGGGGAACGCGGTCATCATGATCACCTCCGAGATGCCGGAGGCCATGGGGGTCGCCGACCGCATCGTCGTGCTGAGCGACCGGAAAAAGAGCGGGGAGCTCAAGCGGGATGAGTTTTCGCAGGAGGCGATCGTGAAGCTCGAATTCCTGCATATGATGGGTGGCGGAGCCAAATAGTACAAGTGAGGGAGGACTGAAATGGACGAAAAGTTGAAGCCGAGAGGGGTGTCGATCGTGGGGAGCATGACCCCCAAACAGTTTTTTGCCACATACGGGTCGCTCATTGGCCTGATTGCGCTCTTTTTTGTAATTTCAATCATCAAGCCAAATTTCCTTGACATCGGCAATCTGATCAACATCCTGCGCATTGCGTCCATCAACGGGCTGCTTGCCGTCGGGATGACCTTCGTGATCCTGACGGGCGGCATCGATCTGTCCGTCGGCGCGATCATGGGCTGCGCGGGCATGTACAGCGCCTATTTCGCGCAGCAGAGCATGGGGCAGCCGGCCATCGTGGCCGTGCTGATCGGCGTCGTCGTCGGCCTCGCGCTGGGCCTGTTCAACGGGGTCATCATCGCCTACCTGAAGGTGCCGCCGTTCGTAGGGACGCTCGGCTCGCTCGGCATCGCGAAGGGCATCATGTTCCTTTTGTCGAACGCGAAGCCGATCCCGAGCCTGACGCCGGAATTCAAATTCATCGGGGGCGGGAGCATTTTCGGCGGGAATCTGCCGGTCCCGATCGTCATCATGATCATCGTGCTGGCGATCTGCTTCCTCCTCGTCTACAAGATGCGCTACGGCCGCTACGTCTACGCCGTGGGCGGCAATATGAACGCCGCGAAGATTTCCGGCATCAATACGAAGGCCATCATCTGCTCGGTCTATGTGATCTCCGGCGTGCTGGCGGCTTTGGCCGGGGTCATCACGAGCGCGCGCGTGACGAGCGGCGTGACGTCGACCGGCGACGGCTACGAGGTCAACGCCATCGCGATGGTCGTCATCGGCGGCACGTCGCTGATGGGCGGCCGCGGGCGGCTCTGGGGGACGGTCGTCGGCATCCTGCTCCTGACGGTGCTGACGAGCGGGCTGGATTTCCTCGGCGTCAACACGTACTACCAATTGATCATCAAGGGTTTCGTTGTCATCGGCGCGGTCATGCTGGACGGCCTGAACCAGGATTGACCCGTTTCGATAGAATCCGTTATTGCAAGGAAGATGATGAAAGAGAACAAAGGAGGACAGTTCATTATGAAAAGAAGAAGAATCATGGCGATGGTGCTGGCTCTGGTGATGGTCGCCAGTATGTTCGCGCTGGCGGCGTGCAACAGCGGCGGCTCCAGCTCGACGGCGGACACGGGCAGCTCTGCGGCGGCAGTCGACGAAGGCAGCTCGGCCGCGGAGACGGGAACCAGCGCGGGCGCGGGCATGAAGATCGGCGTCACCTATTACAGCCTGCAGAACGAGTTTACGGTCCGCATGGACAACGCGGGTCAGGCGTATTGCGATGAGAACGACATCACGCTGGTCTCGTACGACGGCAACTATGACGCCGCGACGCAGCTGGCGCAGACCGAGACGATGATCGCCGAAGGCTGCGACGCGATCATCATCGACCCCGTGGACGCGGAAGCGTGCGCGGCGTCCGTGGAGGCGGCCTACAACGCGGGCATCCCCTGCATTGGCGCGAACGCGATGGTCAACAGCGACGTGCTGACGAGCTACATCGGGTCCCAGGACGTGCTCGCGGGCCAGGACATCATGCAGTACATGATCGACTACCTCGGCCGTGACGATTTCAACATCGTCATCATCGAGGGGCCGATGGGCCAGAGCGCGCAGCTGCAGCGCCTCGAGGGCATCGAGAATATCCTCAAGGATCATCCGGACATCACGATCCTCGCGAAGCAGACGGCCAACTGGTCGCGTTCCGAGGCGATGACGATCATGGAGTCGTGGCTGAAGAGCTATGACAACATCGACGCCGTCATGGGCGAGAACGACGAGATGGCGCTCGGCGCGCGCGAAGCGATCAAGGCCGCCGGCAAGGATATCCCCTGCATCGGCGTGGACGGCATCACGGACGCGGTCACGGCCATCCAGAACGGCGACATGATCGCCAGCGACTTCCAGAACGCCGAGGCGCAGATGATCAAAGCCATCGAGGTCGCGGTTGCGGCGGCGAACGGCGAGGAGGTCGAGGACTTCTACTGGATCCCGTTCGAGATGATCACGCCGGAAAACGTTGAGGACTATGTGAACAAATACTAGTATGGCAAGCTGAGAGGACAATCCTATGCCGCCGCGCCGCATGGCGCGGCGCGGCGGCGGCGAAGAGACAATTTGGGAAGGTGATGAAATGTTGAAATATGAAGGCGTGGATACGGAATATTCGCTCGCGGGAAAGACGGCAATCATCACGGGCGCCGCGGCGGGCATCGGCTTCGCGACGGCGGAGTTTTTTCGGGACAAAGGCGCAAACCTCGTCCTCGCGGACATCAACCCCGAGGTCGGGAAGATCGCGCAGGGGCTGGGGGGGAGCGCCATCGGCGTGGCGGGCAATGTCTGCGACCGCGCCTACCCGGCGCAGGTGATCGAGGCCGGGGTAGGGGCTTTCGGGCAGATCGACATCCTTGTGAACAGCGCGGGGATCGTCGCGCTCGAAGCGGCCGAGAAGATCAGCGAGAGCGACTGGAACAATACCATCGACATCAATCTGTCCGCCAGCTTTTTCATGGCGCAGGCGGTCGGCAGTTATATGATAGAAAACAAGATCGGCGGGTCGATCGTGAACATGGCGTCCCAGGCGGGCGTCATCGCGCTCGACAAGCACGTGGCCTACTGCGCGAGCAAGGGCGGCATCATTGCGATGACGAAGGTGCTCGCGAAAGAATGGGGGGCGTACGGCATCCGCGTCAACGCGGTCTCCCCCACCGTCGTTTTGACCGCGCTCGGCCACAAGGCGTGGGACGGGCCCGTCGGGGACGCGTTCAAGCAGGAGATGCCGTCCGGGCGGTTCGCCGAGCCGGAGGAGATCGCCGCCTGCATCGCATTCCTGTGCAGCAAGGCGGCGGGGATGATCACGGGGCACAACCTCCTGATCGACGGCGGCTTCACGATCAAATAGAAAGGAGCATGGGCAGCAATGGGAGTATTTGACTTTTCGGGGAAAACGGCGGTCGTCACGGGCGCCGCGCGCGGGATCGGCAAGGAAATCGCCCTCCAGCTCGCGGACTGCGGCGCGGACGTGTGGATCGCGGACGTGCTGGAAGACGTCACGAAGCAGGCGGCGGAAGAGGTCGCAGGGAAGGGCGTGAAAACCGGCTATTCGATCACGGACGTGTCCGACCTTGCGAGCGTGGAGAAGATGCTGGACGAGGCTACGGCTTTCGCGCCGAGCGGGCAGATCGACATCCTCGTGCACTGCGCCGGCATCATCGTTTCCGGGTCCCTGTTCGACGCGACGCCGGAGCAGGTCCGGCGCATCACGGACGTCAATGTCATGGGCATGTTCAACGTGCTCACGTACGGGACGAAGCGCATGGTGAAGAACAACGGCGGCGGCCGGGTGGTGCTCATCGACTCCGTCGCAGGACGCCACGGCTTCCGCGTGCAGGGGCACTACAACGCAACGAAGGCGGCGGGGCTCAACTACGCGCAGTCTGTCGCTGTGGAGGTGGCGCGGTTCGGCGTCAACGTCAACGCGGTCTGCCCGGGCATCATCCGCACGCAGATGTGGGACCGGATCCTGGAGGACGCGGAGAAGAACCTCGGCGTGACGCAGGACGAGGAATGGAACAAATACATGGAGGAGATCCCGCAGGGTCGCGCGCAGACGGTGGAAGACGTCGCGGGGGCCGTGCTGTTCTTCTGCAGCGAGCTGTCGTCCGCGGTCACGGGCCAGGCGCTCAACGTGGACGGCGGGCGGTACCTAAACTGATATGCGCGCCGTCGTCTACGAGGAGCCGAAGAAGTTCTCCGTACGGGACGTCCCAAAGCCCCCGGTCAGCGGCGGCCAGGTGCTCATCGAGGTGAAGAGTTGCGGCATCTGCCGCACGGACGCGCACATCCACAACGGGGCCTTCATCTCGCGCTTCCCGCTCACGCCGGGCCATGAGTTTGCGGGCGTGGTCGCGGAGGTAGGGCCCGATGTCAAGGGCTTTTCCGTCGGGGACCGGGTGACGGCGGACAACACGGTGCTCTGCGGGGAATGCTACTACTGCAGGCGCGACATCCCGCTGTTTTGCGAAAACTTCTATTCGCTCGGCTGCAACGGGCCGGGCGGTTTTGCGCAGTACGTCCTTGTGGGCTACGACAAGGTCTTTTCGATCAGCGACAGGCTGTCGTTCCGCCAGGCGGCGTTCACGGAGCCGACGGCCTGCGCCGTCCACGGGATGGACGTGATCGAAGTGCGCCCCGGCGACGACGTGCTGGTCTTCGGCGCGGGGCCGACGGGCATCATCCTGACGCAGCTGCTGCGCCATGGCGGCGCCGGGCGGGTCGTCGTCTGCGCCTCCTCGCAGGCCAAGCTGGATCTGGTCGCGCGGGGCGGCTACGCGCGGACGGTGCCGATGGACCGGAGCGACTACGGCAAGCATGCGAAGATCCTCCGCGAGGCTTTCCCGCGCGGGTTCGACATCGTGATCGACGCGACGGGGGCGAGCGCGGTGCTCCAGCAGGCGTTCGATTTCGTCAAGCCGCGCGGCAAGGTCGTCGTCTACGGCGTCTGCGGCGAGGAGGAGACGATCGAGGTGCGCCCCTACCAGTTTTTCGAGAAGGAGATCAAGCTGCTCGGCTCGTTCGCGCAGACGCACTGCTTCGACCGCGCCCTGATGTTTCTCGAAGAGGGCATCGTGAAGGTCGACGACCTTGTGACCGACGTATACGGGCTCGAGGACTACGCGGCCGCGCTGGACCGGATGCTGTTTGGGAAGGACGTGCTGAAGGTACTCGTGGAGCCGTAAGCCGAAGCAGGATGCCGCTACCGCGTCCCCTTGAGGCGCGCGCTGACGGCGTTTGCGGTGTGGATGTCCGTGATGAGCGTGTTGAAGAGTTTCGCCCTGGCGCCCCCGATGATGGACCGGATTTTGTGCACCCCGCCGGCGATGCCGAGCACAAGCGGGATTTTCTGCAGGCCTTCCGGCTGGATGGCGATGATGTTGCGTTCGATGTCCATCACGTTCAGCTCGCCGTCCTCCGTGTAGTGCCGGGCGCAGACATTGCCGACGATCCCCGCCTTGACCATATCCGCCCGGTATTCCTTGAGGGTCCTGTCGAGCAGCAGCAGCGTCGAGTTTTCCGGGTCGCTGTCGATGCCGACGATGGCGATGTCCATGTCCTCCATCCGGTTGAAGACGCGCTGGATGTTTTTCGAGCGGAACAGGATCGCGGCCTCCTCCTCGCTCTGCGCGACAAGCGGCGCGAGCACCATCGCGATGGTGGAGTTTTTGAACAGGGACGCCATCTGCTCGCAGAGGAAATTGGACAGGATGTTGGAGTAGTTGCCGTCCTCCGTGTCGATGCCCCCCTCGAGCGGGATGAAGCTGAGGTTTTTCAGCACCCCCGTCGAATGCAGGTGCTCGTTCATACGCAGCACGGTCTTGCCTGAGGACAGGCCGATCGTGGCACCCGACCGGAGGGTGGACATCAGGTAGTTTGCCGCCTGCTCCCCGATGCTGAGGTCGATCGCCTTCTGGGAGGTGCTGGCCGGGTTGACGATCATCACTTCCCGCAACCCCAGCTCCTCGCGCAGCTCGAGCTCGCGCTCCACAAAGTTTTCGCCGCCGCGGGTGTTGTTGATCGTGATCTTCACGATGCCGGACTCCCGCGCCTCGCGGAGCAGCTTGTTGATGGTCGGGCGGGAGATGCGCAGGATCTCGGAAATCTCCGCCTGCGTCTTGTTGTCGATGTAGTAGAGGTGCGCCGCCTTCAGTATGAGATTGTAACGATCCAGCCTTATCATGGCGACAGTTTAACATTGATTAAGCAGGTTTACAAGTGAAAATCCACAAGTTCTTGGGATCTGAAATATGGTATACTAAACCCTCGTGTTCGGGGCGTAGCGCAGTTTGGTAGCGCACCTGCTTTGGGAGCAGGGGGCCGTGGGTTCGAATCCCGCCGCCCCGACCAATGGACTGCTGTTTGGGGCTATCATAAGCAAGAGGCACTGTGTTAAAATCAATGGGTGGAGTCAAAACAAGTATCAAGAGGTTTTCACAATAGCAGTGTGCTTTAACAACTCATTATACTATGGCGATTTTGTAAGAGAACAGCTCGTTAATAAGACTGGGATATTATCGCGACGATATTGCGCGACAACATCATCGAATGTTGCCATTGAGACTGTCGAGCGGGATAATTGGTTGCAGGATTTTAATGGGATAGTTCAATTTATAGAAGCCTATTGGGGAGTACTGGTGGTGTTCGTAAGCATCATTTCAATAATCATATGGCTTTTTAGATTCCAAACCAGGGTTAATAAATCCACTAATAAGAAAATTGAACGGTTGTCATCTTCAGGGAAGTATCTTCGTAACGTATTTGTAGAATTGAACGAAAGCAAGGAGTTCTTGCGATACTTTATTTACGGAAACAAATGGATCCATCGTTTGCGTCACGATTATAATGCGTTACTATACAAATACCGTGATATTCCTGCTGAAAGCGAACTATCAAAGCATATCTCTTTGAAGATTCGTAGTAATGCAACCCGGAATCAGCTCGGGGCAGTTATTACGACTGCTGCGGAATACTATAATCGCATTTATGGCATGAAGGCAATTGAAGAATACAGTCAATTCCATGGTGACGCGATGTATAAATTTGAGAGTGCAGCTTATTCTCTCGCAGGAGCTATCGTAAAGCTTCAAATGTCGTTCGAGATTAGTCAGGCTCAAGGTTTGTTGTTAATTGGAAGCGCAGGTAACGGAAAAACGAATCTGTTGTGCAGCATCGCTGAAACGGCGACTAATAACAAGATGCCGTGCATATGGATAGATTCACGCGATATTAAAGGCAATTGTTATGAGCATATCATCAAACAATTGGAGCTTCCAAAGATCTTTGTAAAGACACCTTTTGTTTATTTACGATTAACCTCTGTCATATTAGGCATACAAAGAAAGAAGATGATAATAATAATTGATGCTCTTAACGAAAATGATAACAGTAGTTTTATTGCTAGTATCGGAGAACTCTTTGACGAATTAGCGGATTACAGTAATATCAAAATACTGTGCTCATGTAGGAGTGAGTATTTTGATTCGCGTTTTTCAATCATGTTTGACTCTGTATTATCGAAACCTTTTGTGCTGGGCATACAAGAATCACACTACAGTAAGCGGGTAAGAAAACTTCTACTCTCAAATTATTCGAAGCACTTCAATATGACTGGCTCCTTGTCGTCAGGTGTGCAAGAAAAACTACTTCGCTCGTTATTGCTGATGAGGATTTTTTTTGAAATCAACAGCGATTCAGGTGCAAACACTATTGAATTGAGAAATGCCGAACTATTCAAGAAATACATACAAAGAATCAACCAACTCTTTCCGCAACCTAGTTTGTTGACCGTTCTTAATTCAATCGCAGATATCATGCTTCGCAATCAAAACTATGAGAGTGTGGATATTTGTGCACTGGGGCTTGATGCAAAGGATACGGCCTCTTTCAAGAATATGCTTGACAACAACCTCATCATTAGCCGGAATATTGAAAAAGGCCATGGTCTTACTCAAGAGGAAATTGAAGTTGTTGAATTTGTTTTTGATGAATTCCGCGACTTCTGTTTGGCAAAGTGTTTACTCGCAAAAGATGAGGATGCGCAGGATTGCACTTATGGAGAATTCTATAAAACTGCAAGTCGAATGTTTGCTGCAAAAGAGTCCCCTTTAGAAGGGTTGCTGAAATATGCATATTACCACTTCAAAAACAGTACATTAAAGAATAAAGAAACTCTATGCTTTAGAATACTAAGTTGTTTTGGCCACGAACCAATCCAGGGAATAGGTAATAAACCGATGCCTCCATATCAAGGTCGGGTTTTCCAAGATTACGGGGTACTACTTGCATTTTCTGACAGTGATTCGTTAAGCGATTTCGAAATAGATTATATTGCGGAAACAATTCAAAGACAGCCCCATGATTTCTGGCAGTTGGTGGTTTTCTTGTTAAGAAATGAGTATCAAGGACATGGCCTGTCCTTAGACTATGCAAATACTATTCTTCTAAAGATTGATAATTACCAAGCCCTACAAGAGGTTATTAAATATCCCCTTGGGCGACGTTTTGATGGTACGAGAAAAGCATTCGACGCACTAATTGAAGCTATACACGCATTTCTTCGCAGAGACAAAATGCTACCGGCTAATCTGCAGCGGTTTGTAATAATAATAGCAATTATACAGCCTGATGACTTGGCGATAAAAAAAGTCGCCGATACAATTTCGAAAGTAACCTTTGTTGAGTTGATGGGTCAGGTTTCAAACAATGATTTGCGTAATGCTATAGCTCAATACCTGCAAAACATAACAATTGATAAAAGTACTAGTCTAGCACTTAAATTGGAAAGATGGACCATAGGAGGTGATCTCGATGCTGATTATTGACGGGAAGGCGTACTACAAGCAAGATGTCAGGATCACCCGAGCATCTCTTTATCGAGCTTTTGGTGTTCGGCGAAAGAGTTATATGAGTCGACTTATCGATAGGATATTTGAATACTATTTTTCTAATGCTATCAATTTGAGAACCGAGTATAAAAAGTACTACCAGCTAGAGTTTAATAATTTTGATGATTATTTATCCCATAAACACAATCTGTTTAATGAGGAAATCAGAAGGTTGTCCTCCAAAGGTCGTTGTTATTATAAAAATATATCTATAGATAAAGATTACGACGTTGAGTTCTTAATGGAGGACAAGGCTCTTTTCGGCATTATCGCTAAACTTACAGGAGGAATACAGGATGAAAATTAGAGACGGGTTCGTTACAAATAGTTCGTCAACGAATTTCTTGATAATATGCAAGGAGGATTTAACGGTAGAGTATTTATATAAGAAACTCGGCTTTGAAGAAGATTCTCCAATAGCAGCAGCGGCACGTATTTTTTGCGAGGAGATTATTACAGGGTCAAAATCCGGTATTCGGCGGTTCGAGGTTGAACAAGTCGATTATGATACCATTGCAAAAGTGTATGGTGAGGATAGCGCACAAAAATACGACAGATTAGCTAAAAAAGGCTATTTCACATACATGGGCTGTACGCGTTCTGATGATAGTCCGCTAACGTCATACTTAACAATGGATCATTTTATTATTGATGAAGAGGATTTTTATATGGATGGAAGGGATTCAAGCTGGTGATAAAACGTTATTTGGATAAGAAGTACAATTTCGCCGAATTGTTTAATGACAAGACAGGATTTTTGGTCAGGTCAAATGTGATGCTTGGCAATAAAATGGCCGACTGCGAACCATATATGCGGTCATTCCCTGAGTTGATTGACATTGGTATCATGGGGCATTGTCATTGTGCTGAAAAGGGATTCTGCAAAATGGCAGGGGTGGATTGCTATCAAAATGCACCCTTTACTAAGCGGGATAATATGCCAATTTCAAGCTACAAGAATATCATTGATCAATGTGAGAACAGAGTGTTTCAGGTTGCGCTTGGGGGCGCTGGCGATCCTAATAAGCATGAACAATTCGAAGAAATCTTGGCCTATACCAGGGCAAAAGGGATTGTGCCCAATTTTACAACGAGCGGTTTGCTGCTTACGGATGAAGAGGCACAAGCGGCAAGCGTATACTGCGGGGCGGTAGCTGTTTCGATGTATTCTCGATTGAACGAAAATGGACAAGAAAATAACCCCGAAACAATCAGTGCGATTGAAAAGCTGATTGAATCTGGTTGTTCAACAAATATTCACTATGTCCTCTCCCTTGATACTATATCAGAGGCTTTGTGTCGCTTGGAAAATGATCTTTTTCCAAGCGGTATTAATGCCGTCGTTTTTCTGCTATATAAAGCAGTCGGCTTAGGGGTGAAAGAGAAGGTGATTACTGGCAAAGAAGAGCAATATAGTAATTTCATAAAGCAGGCTATGATACGCAATCATCCATACCGTATTGGGTTCGATACTTGCCAGGCTCCAGCAATACGAAACATGAGTAGTTGTGTTTGTGATCAATCACTCGATTATTGTGAGGCTGCTAAGTTTTCAATGTTTATTGACTGTGATTTGATCGCCTATCCTTGTTCTTTCGGAATAGATCATCGCGAATACAAGGTCTCGCTGCAGGGCGCAGCAATTGAAGATGCGTGGAACTCAGAAGAATTCGATAAGTTCCGAATTGCTCAGGATGTAACATGCTTAAGTTGTAATGTTGTTTCATGCTACAAGTGTGCGCTGGATTTGTGCTCAAATATATGTGGAAGACATATCGGCAAGAATGAAGTAGCGTGATGAAACAATGTATGTATTTGGACGCACAATGGATTTCAAACGAAAAGGCTTCCGTTTGCGAAGGTGTACGCTCTTTGGTATATTATACGGTGTGGAATTTTTCCGAGGTGTGAAATGCGAATAGAAACGGTTAAAATCACCAATTACAAAACATTGAAGGATGTTGAGATCACGAACATTGGGGCCTTCGCCGTTTTTCTAGGGGAAAACGGGACGGGGAAATCAACGTTGTTCGATGTGTTTGGTTTTCTGGGCGACTGCCTTACGGGCGATGTTTCGACGGCGCTTGGAAAGCGGGGGGGGTTTCATGAAGTGCGTTCCCGGGAGAGCGAAGGGGATATCCAATTCCTTTTCCAGTACAGGTTGGAAGACGATACCGTGAAAACATCCCGCCTTTGCACCTATGAATTGGCAATCGGCTTGGATGCTGATGGCGATCCGGTCGTTTCAAAAGAATCGCTGCGGTATCGGCGCGGGCAGCATGGCGAACCATGGAAGTTCCTTGACTATTCCCGTGGGATTGGGGAGGCCATCACGAACGAGTCGACAAACCTGAAAAATATCAAGGATGCGATCCGCGAACCGAAGCCTCTTGCGGCGGCGAATATCCTCGCCATCAATTCATTGGGGCAGATGAAAGAATTTCCCGCAGCCGCAGAATTCCGGAATGTGATAAAGGACTGGTTTGTTTCGGACTTTCAAATCAATGCGGCGCGGCAAGTGCAGGACGTCGCGACGCATGAACAATTGAATACCATCGGGGACAATATCGCAAATGTCGCCCGGTATCTTCATGACAAGCATCCGGATCGATACAATGCGCTGCTAAAGAAAATCAGGCAGCGCATCCCGGGCATGGAGTCCGTGGAGGCTGAGCCGACTATCGACGGGCGCATTCTCTTGCGGTTTTCGGATGGCAGATTCAAAGATCCGTTCATCGCCCGGTATGTTTCAGACGGGACCATCAAGATCTTTGCATATCTGGTCATGCTGGCTGACCCCAATCCGCACAAATTGCTCTGTGTGGAAGAGCCTGAGAACCAGCTCTACCCCCATTTGCTAAAAATTTTGGTGGAAGAATTCCGGGAGTATGCCGAGACGGGTGGGCAGGTGTTTGTTTCCACGCATTCCCCGGATCTTGTGAATGAGCTCGAGCCTTCGGAAGTCTATTTGATCCGAAAGGGAAGAGACGGGTTTTCGGAGGTTTCGGCCGTTGTCGACAACAAGCTGGCTGTGGATTTGTGCAAGGCCGGCGACAAACTCGGCTATTTGTGGAAAGAGAATATACTGACGGCTGCGGGGGGAAGCGATGCCTAAAATCGTTTTCCTGTTGGAAGAGCCTTCTATGAAAAATACGCTGGAGCATATTCTCCCGAAAATTCTCTCCAAGGATGTTGCGTTTCAGTTGGTGGAACACGAGGGCAAGAGCAGTTTGCAAAAATCCATACCTATCAAACTGAAGGGATGGAAGGGTGTTCATTTTGTCATCGTGCAGGATCAAGACAGCGGTGATTGTGTCAGCTTGAAAAATGAGCTTCGCGAGCTGGCTTGCAAATCCGGGCGCGACGACACGCTGGTTCGCATCGTGTGCCGCGAATTGGAGGCTTGGTTTCTAGGGGACTTCGAGGCGGTTGAGGAGGCATACGGCATCGACCTGTCGAAAGTGAAAAACAAGAAGAAATATCGAAATCCTGACATGGTCGAGAATGCCAAAGAGGAACTGAAAAAGATTGTTCATTCCTATCAACCGTATAGCGGTTCGGGCAAAATAGCGCAGCATATGGATATTGAACGAAACAAGGCGCACAGCTTCAAGGTGTTCGTCGAGGGTGTGCGGCGTTTGAACGACAGAATTCTATCCCATTAGTCCCCATTCCTCCTTGCGGCGCGTCCGGTTTTGCGGTATGCTATGGTTCGTGCGTTTGTCGCGGGCCTTTAGCTCAGTTGGTTAGAGCATCCGGCTCATAACCGGACGGTCCCGGGTTCAAGTCCCTGAAGGCCCACCAAAAACCTTGCCGTCCAGCGGGGCGGCATTTTTGCGGAATCCATCTTGTCGGAGGCGGAGGAATTTTGCTGGAAGCGAAGGAGTCATTGTACAAAAAACTGATACGCGTGGCGCTGCCGATTTCGCTGCAGAGCCTCATCGCCTCCTCGCTCAACCTCGTGGACAATCTGATGGTCGGGCACCTGGGGGAGACGGAGCTGGCGGCGGTCGGTCTCTCGACGCAGTTCACCGTCATCTTCTGGATCGTGCTGTTTGGCTTCACGGGCGGCACGATGACGTATATGGCGCAGTTTTTCGGGAAGGGCGACATGGCGGGCATCCGGCGCGTGACGGGGATCACGGTGACCGTCAGCTTCGCGGTGGGCCTCGGGTTCTTCTGCGTGAGCTTCTTCGCGCCGGAGGCCGTGCTCAAGGTGTTCACGGATATCCCGGAGGTCATCGAGCTCGGGAGCCCGTTCGTGCACTATCTCGCCTTCATCTTCCTGACGTGGAGCATCGTCGTGCCGCTCACGGCGGCGCTCAAGGCGACGCAGCAGACGAGCATCCCCCTCAAGATCAGCCTTGTCGTGTTCTCCACGAACACGGCCCTGTGCATCGTCCTCATCAACGGCTTCCTCGGCGCGCCGAAGATGGGCATCATGGGCGCTTGCGTGGCGACGGTCACCTCGCGCTGCCTGGAGCTCGCGCTCTACCTGGTCGTGATCTTCGTGCGCAAAAATCCCCTCGCTGCGCCGCTCGGCGCGTTCTTCGGCTGGACGGGCGAGCTCTTCCGGCGCGTCCTGGCAAACGCCCTGCCGACGATGGGCAACGAGACGCTCTGGGCGGTCGGGGTGTCGCTGTACAACGCCGCGTACGGGCGGATGGGCGTGACGGAATTTGCGGCGGTGCAGGCCGGCAACACGATCTTCAACCTGTTTTCGCTCGCGTGCTTCAGCATCGGCGACGGGCTGCTGATCCTCTGCGGCGAGCTGCTGGGGAAGGGGAAGACCGAGGAAGCGTTCCGCGCGGGGCAGCAGATCGTCAAAATCGCGGTCGTCCTCGGCGCGGCGGCGGGCGGGGTGCTCATCCTCGTCTCGCGCCTGATCATCCGGTTATTCGAATTCACGGAGCTGGGCGAGCATTACGCAGGGCTCATCCTCGTGGCGTTCGGCGCGACGCTCTTCATCAAGGTGCACAACTCCACGGTGCTCACGGGCGCGCTGCGGGCGGGCGGCGACACGCGCGTGGGGATGCTCATCGACGTGGGGACGGTGTGGTGCATCGGCGTGCCGCTCGCCTTCCTAGGGGCGCTCGTGCTCCAGTGGCCGGTCTATGTCGTCGTGCTCATGGTGCAGTCGGAGGAGGCCGTGAAGTTTTTCCTCATGCGATGGCGGTTCCGGTCGCGGAAATGGCTGCGGGACTTGGTGAGAGATCTTTAGATTGTGATATAATCATCTTTTAAATCGCACAATTGGATAGGAGAGGAGGTGCTGCATGTTTTGTGAGAAATGCGGAAGGGAGCTTGGCGAGCGGGACAAATTTTGCGTGTCCTGCGGAACGCCGGTGCCGCCCGAACCGGGCGAGGAGGCGAACGCGCCGCCCCCGGTGGCGGGGGGGCAGATAGGCCAAGCAAGCCAAGCGAACCCAGTAGGCCAAGGGAACCAAGGGAAAAAGAGGCGGGCTGCCCCCATTATTGCCGGGGTGGCAGCTGCGGCCGTGGCGGTCACGTTCATCGTGGCCGACCCCTTCGAATGGCAGGGGCAGAAGGAACCCGGCGGCGGGTCCGGGACGGGCGCGCCGGCCAGGTTCAACGAGGAGCCCCAGTCCGGCAGCGCGCAGTACGCGGCGCTGTTCGCGGACTACGAGACCTACACGTACGAGGGCACGCCGAGCGTGCCGGCCTACACGATCGCGGGCGACCTGTCGAACATCGAAAACATCTCCCAGTACACGGACTTCACGAACGAGTGGTCCGTGGCGATGATCTCCGAAGAGACGAAAAGCCTGATCGCGCAGAACGGGTTCGCCGTCGGGGGGAACGCCGACTGGCGGGAGTTTTTCGGGGTCTACGAGATCAACCGGTACATGTACGCGCCGAGCTTCGTCACGACGGACTCCGCGCTGCACACGTTCCATCTGATGTTTGACTATGTCCTCAAGGACCTGGAGCAAAACCGGCTGCACGGGGAGCTGGCGGCGCTCAGCAAGGACATGGTGGCGGCGTCGGACGCGCAGGCGTCGGCGCTGGCGGGCACGGAGTTCGAGAACGCGGCCAAACGGAACGCGGCCTTCTTCGGCGTCGGCGCGCGGCTGCTCGACAGCTCCGCGGAGGTCCCGGCGTACGCGGAGGACCTCGTGGCGCAGGAGCTCGCCCTCATCGAGGGGGCGGGAGGCGTCGCAACCTCGCCGGTCATGAACGTGGGGGAGGGCCTGCCGGACGCGGAGCAGTTCATGCAGGACTACTCCCAGTTCATCCCGCGCAGCCACTACAACCAGTCGGACGAGCTGAAGGCCTATTTCAAGGCGATGATCTGGTACGGGCAGCTGACGTTCCGCTCCAACTACGAGGACGAGGCGAGGTCGGCGCTGCTCATCACGTCGGCTTTGCAGGACGAGGGCCGGAAAGCCGCGTGGTACCGCATCTTCGAGCCGACCAATTTCTTTGTCGGGGAATGCGACGACATCACCTTCTACCAGTACGAGCAGGCGCTCGCCGACCTGTACGGGGGCAGCCTCGGCGACACGTCGGCGGTGGCGGACGCGGGCCAGTTCGAAAAGGCATACGCGCTGATCAAGGAGCTCCCGCCGCCCCGGATCAATTCCGTCCCGTCCACGGGGGAGGGCGAGGGGGCGGCCGGCTTCCGCTTCCTGGGCCAGCGCTTCACGGTCGACGCCTCGGTGATGCAGAAGCTCATGGAGGACGAGACGCCGGGCCGCGTGCTGCCGAAGGCGCTGGACATCCCGGCGGCGCTCGGGTCGAAGGAGGCGGAGGCCATCCTCACCGAGGAAGGGGACGTGGGCGCCTACCCCCAATACACAGGGAACCTCGAGGAGGCGCGGACCTACCTCGCGGGCATCGGGGAGGACACCTGGCATTCCAACCTCTACTGGTCCTGGATCGACACGCTCCGCCCGCTGGCGGACGACAACGGCACGGAAGGGCTGCCGCTGTTCATGCAAAACAGCGCGTGGGCCCGCAAGGAGCTGAACACCTTCGAGGGCAGCTGGACGGAGCTGAAGCACGACACGCTGCTCTACGCGAAGCCGCCGATGGCCGAGGCCGGGGGCTGGGGCGGTATGTCGGCCCCGCCGGACGACCGCGGCTACGTCGAGCCGAACCCGGAGCTGTTCGGGCGCCTCGCCTCGCTCGTAAAGATGACGCAGGACGGCCTGGAGCAGCGGGGCCTGCTGACGGACGCAGCCAAAGAGGGGCTGGGCACCCTGCACACGATCGCCGCCCGCCTCGCGGAAATCTCTGAGAAGGAGCTCGCGAACGCGGCGCTGACAGAGGAGGATTACGACTTCATCCGCGAGTACGGCGTCGAGCTGGAGCACATCTGGGAGACGGCGAAGCAGGACGAGCTCCAGGGCCAGGGGCAGCATTATTTGGAGGACCACCCCAGCGCGGTCATCGCGGATGTCGCGACCGGCGCGGACGGCTCGGTGCTGGAGGAGGCGACGGGCTTCGTGAAGGAAATCTACGTGGCCTTCCCGCGCGATGGCGGGGTGGCGCTCGGGCGCGGCGCCGTCTACTCGCAGTACGAATTCACGGTCCCCATGGCCGAGCGCGTGACGGACGAGGCCTGGCACGCGCGCTTGAACGAGGGCGGCGAGCCCGGCGAGGCGCAGTGGAAGCGCAGCTTCATCGCGGACGCGGACGAGCCGTATTCCTGGGCGCAGACCTCTTGAGCCGTCGCCCGGGAGCAGGGCGCTTCGCCGCCATCGCGGCGGGCGTGGCGGCGGCAGTGTTGTTGCTTGCCGCCTGCGGGCGTGGCGGGCCGGTTGGCAGTGAACCGCCCGATGCGCCCCCTCCGGATGGAATAACAGAATCGTTTGCCGCCTTCCGCGCCGAAATGGAGGGGCGCGGAGGCGGGCAGACGGCGCTGGAGGAGGGCGGCTGCCGTTATGCCCTGGAAGACGGCGTTTTGGCCGTCACCGGGCCGGATGGCGCTGAAATCTGGCGGTCGGACCCCGCCTGGTGGGTCGCGGGCGTCGCGCTCGGCGACGTGGACGGCGACGGCGGGACGGACTTTTGCTTCACGGTGTGGAAGTCCTACCGCTTCGGGGAGGCGAAGCCGGACCGCCTGGAAAACGACGACGAGAGCGTGCGCTGCCACCTATTTCTCTATACGGTCAAAGGCGGCGCGGCGCGGGCGGTCTGGTGCTCCTCCGACCTCCCGCGCCCGATCCTCTCCTTCGCGCTCGACCCCGGGGGCGAGGTGACGCCGGTTTCCTCGGGCATGCTGCTGCGCACGGTGGAGGGCTTCTATGCCGGGGCGTCCGCGCCGCCGGAGGAGGCGGGGGCGGAAGCGTTCGTGTACGCGTGGGAAGGATGGGGCTTCGTGCCGACGGGATAACCCCTACAGATACCCGGCGAGCGCGTCCGCGTAGGCGTGCCCGGCGGCGAGCTCCCGCGTGTAGCCCTCGCGCGGGTAGACGGCGAAGGTGCGGAAGTCCTTCGAGATGTGCGTGACCAAGGGGACCGCCCCCGCATCCTCAAAGGAAACCGTGCCGGTATCCGGGTCGTACAGGATGGTGAACCGCGCCATTTCGCCGAGCAGCCGCTCCGGCTCGTCCTGGGCCGACAGGAAATTGCCGAGCGAATAGTATACGAGGGTCTGCCCGCCGCCCGCGCCCGCCAGGATCTCCATGGGCTGCGCCACGTGCGGGTGCGTGCCGAGGATGACGTCGCAGCCGAGGTCCGCGAGCTTCTGCGCGAGGGCGCGCTGCCCCCCGGACGGCTCTTTTTCGTATTCCTCGCCCCAGTGCAGGCTGACGATCTGCACGTCGCTCGCCGCCGTGAGCGCCCGCAGGTCCTCCCCGATCCGCCCCTCGTCGATCACGTCGACGAGCCATTCTTCCCCCTCCGGCGGCTCCTTGCCGTTCAGCCCGTAGGTGTAGCTGGCGAGCCCGAGCGTGACCCCGTTCACGGTGACGGTTTTCGGCGCGGCCCTGTCCGTCGCGCTGGCGTGGATCCCCGTGCAAACCAGGCCCGGGAGGTTTTCTTCTAGATATTCCAATTCGGCGCGCACGCCGGCTTCCCCGCGGTCCAGCGTGTGGTTCGTCGCCGCCGAAATCCAGTCGAAGCCGGCGCCCGCGAGCGCGTCGAGCGCCTCCGGCGGGCTGTTGAACTCCGGCCAGCCCGAAACCCGCAGCCCCGCGCCGCCGCAGATCGTCTCCTGGTTGACGTAGGCGAAATCGGCGGCCTCGACGAGCGGGCGGACCGGTTCGTAGGCGCCCGAGAAATCATACCCGCCCCCCTCCGTCCGGGAGGCGCGGAGGATCTGTTCGTGGAGGATGTTGTCGCCGGCCGCCACGACGCGGACGGACAGCGCGCCGCCGGATTCGCCGCCACTGCCGCCGCAAGCCGAAACAAGCCCCAGCGCCGAGAGGAGCAGGGCGGTAGCGAGCGCGCGGAAAATGCGGGAACCGGCATATTTCATGCCGCTATTGTACCACGCGGTCGCGGCAAGGATGGCATGTGGAAATTATTATAAAAAAATACCAAAATAAGGGTTGACAGTTTATGGAATCATGTTTATAATATGGAAATAACAGGATGCGCACCGGGCGCACCTGAGAGGAGAAATGGGGGGACAGCATGCGACGGATTTCGCTTTGCATCATGGATCAGGACAAAGGGTACGCGGACGCGTTCGCGCGGGTGATCGCGCTCGACCATCCGGGGTGCTCCGTGACGCTGCGCGGCGGCTGCGGCGGTTGCCGTAGGGGGGCGGACGTCTGCCTGGCGGCACGGGGCGCGGCGGAAGACTGCCAAAAGCGGCTCCTGCTGCTGGAAGGGGAGAAGGACGCGGAGGCGGCGCAGGGTGAAAAGACGCCCGCCGTATGGAAATACGCGGGCGCGGCACACATCCTCGCGGCCTCCCGGCGGCTTGCGATGGAGCGCAGGGCGGTGCCGGCCGCCGGGGCCGCCGGGGGGGAGCCCCCCGTGCCGGATGCCTCGCTCCCGGAGGATCTGCTCGCCTGTTTCTTCGCAAAGAGCGGGGGCGTCGGGACGAGCTGCGCCGCGATCGGCGCCGCGCGCGAGCTGTCGCGCTACCGGGGGCGCAGGACGCTGTACCTGAGCCTCGAGGAGAAGGAGTCGGAGGCGCTGTTCCCGCCGGAGGCGGGCGGCGCGATGCGCGCGGAGGCCTTCCTGTTCCAGTATCTGCAGAAAAGGCGCGGGGGCGCCGGCGCGTTGCGCGGGCTGCTTGAGACGGCGGCGGCGCAGGACGGCTACGGCGTGTACCGCCTGGCGCCCGACGCGCGGGAAAACAGCCTGTCCTCGCTCACGGCGGGGGAGGTGCTCGCGCTGCTCGCGCAGCTGCGCGCCGCGCTCTCCCTCGACAAGATCGTGCTGGATTTCGGCACGCGCCTGCGGATGCTGCGCGCGTTCACGGACATCTGCGAGGCGGCTCTGGTGGAGGTGAGCCGGGAGGGCCTGCCCGCCGCCGCCGAAGACGGGGTGGCCGCCTTCGCGAACCCGGACTGTGCGCAGGATGTGCGGCGCATGGGAAGCCACACGGAGATCGGCCTCGCAGGCGCTTTCGGCCTCGCGGTCAAGCAGTGCTGCGACAGGCTATTGCAGGAGGTGCAATCATGACTTCAAAAAGACAGGAAAAACTCGAGCGCGCCTGCGGCGAGCTGACGAGGCGGGTGCGCGAGTACGTCCGCACGGCGGCCACCGACCTGACGGACGCGGACGTCATGGACTACATCAGCGCCATGGTGCTGGAGTCGGACGCGCTCTCCGTGCAGGAGAAGATCGAGGCGGCTGACACGGTGTTTGCGCGGACGCGCTGCGAGCTTTCGGTGCTCCAGCCGCTCGCGGACGACCCCGCCGTGACCGAGATCATGGTGAACGGCAAGGACTGCGTCTTCATCGAGAAAGACGGGCACCTGCAGAGAGCGGACGTGCATTTTGAAAGCACGGAGGAGCTCGAGGACGTGATCCGCCGGATCGCGGCGAAGGTGCACCGCGAGGTCAACGAGCTCTCGCCCGTCCTCGACGCGCGCCTGCTCGATGGCTCGCGCATCAACGCGGTCTACAAAAACATCGCGCTCGGCGGCCCGGCGTTGACAATCCGGCGCTTCCCCGAGACGCGCATCACGATGGACCGCCTCATTGCATACGGTTCCGTCACGGAAGAGGTGGCAGCCTTCCTGACGGGCCTCGTCCGCGCCGCTTACAACATCTTTGTGAGCGGCGGGACGAGCTCCGGGAAGACGACGTTCCTGAACGCGCTTTCCAACTACATCCCGGGAGACGAACGCGTCGTGACCATCGAGGACACGGCGGAGCTCCAGATCATGGGCATACAAAACCTCGTCCGCCTCGAATGCCGCGGCCAGAACGCGCAGGGCAAGGGGGAGGTGACGATGAAGGACCTCATCAAATCGAGCCTTAGGATGCGGCCGAACCGCATCATCGTCGGCGAGGTGCGGGGCGAGGAGGTCATCGACATGATCCAGGCGATGAACACGGGCCACGACGGCTCGCTCTCGACGGGCCACGGCAACTCGCCGCGCGGCATGCTCTACCGCCTCGAGGCGATGTTCCTCCAGGCGGCGGACTTCCCAGTCGAAGCCATCCGCAGGCAGATCGCCGAGGGCATCGACGTGATGGTGCACCTCGGCCGGCTGCCTGGCGGCGCGCGCACCGTGCTCGAAGTCGCGGAAGTGACGGGCATCGAGGGCGGCGAGGTCGGGCTGCGCACGCTCTACGCGTGGGAGCGCGGCAAGGGCCTTACGAAGAAAGGCGAGCTGCAAAACAGGGAGAAATTATTATTGAATAACAGGGAGGCGTGCCATGGAACTGGACTACGATCGGCGTAAACGCCTGCAATACTATGGCGTGTTCTGCCTGGCGGGCTGCGCCCTCGGCTTCCTCTTCTTCAACCACTGGATCGCCTGCGCGGCGCTGTGCGCGCTGTCGGCCCCGGCGGAGAAATACTACCGGCGGATGCTGGAGGCGAAGCAGCGGAAGGTGCTGGAGGCGGAGTTCAAGGACATGCTGATGTCGCTGTCGGCGTCGTTCCAGACGGGTCGGCAGATGCGCGAGGCGATCCACGAGGCCCGGGACAACCTGCTGCTCGTCTTCCCGGAGGACGCGCCGATCAACCGCGAGCTCGGCCGCATGGTGCGCCGCATCGAGCAGGGCGGGGAGAGCGAGCGGGAGGCGCTGTTCGACTTCGCGGAGAGGAGCGGGTGCGAGGACGCGCGGAATTTTGTGGACATCTACTATACCTGCCTGACGACGGGCGGCGACATCGTGAAGGTCGTGAACCGCACGGCGCAGGTCCTCATCGAGAAGATGCAGGTCCGGCGCGAGATGGAGGCGCTCATGGCGCAGAAAAAATACGAGGCGAAGATCCTCACGGCGATGCCCGTGCTCATCCTCGTCTTCCTGCGGCTGAACTCGCCGGACTACCTCACGCCGCTGTACACGACGGCCGCGGGGCTGCTCGTCATGGCGGGGGCGCTCGCCGCGCTCGCCTGCTCCTGCTTGTGGAGCGAGCGGATCATGGACATCGAGGTGTAAGCGATGGTTTTGACGGGGATACGGAAGATCTTGGATTTGGCCACGGGCAGCGAGGGGCGGATGCGCGAGATGTACCGCTCGGCGTTCGCCGACGGCGGCGCGGACGCGCTCATCGAAAAGGTGAAGAAGCAAAACCGCACGCTCATAGTCGCCGTCGCCGCCGTGCTGGCGTGCGTGGGCGCGCTGTGGGCGGCGGAGGCGCTTGCGCCGGGCGGCGGGGCGCTCGACCTGGCGCGGGCCGAGCCGGGCGGCAGGGCCAGGACCATCGCGGCGGAGGCGCACGCCACCTACGGCGGCGCGGAGGTAGACGAGGACGTGACGCTGCGCGTGCTGCCGCGCGAGCCGGACGCCAGCGAGGCGGCGGAGCTCATCGCGGACGCGAGGCGGAGGCTGCCGCAGGAGATCCTCGGCGCAAACAGCGCGGCGGACCAGGTGTGGTCGGACCTCGACCTGCCACCGGTGGACGAGGCGACGGGCGTGGAGATCTCCTGGCGCAGCAGCGACCCCGGGGCCGTCGCAAACGACGGGCACGTGAACCCGCTCGGCGCGGGGGAGGGCGTCCCCGTCACGCTGACCGCCCACCTGCGGCTCGGCGAGGCAACCGACGAGTTCGGCATCGCCATCGTCGTCACGAGCCCGCCCGGGGAATACGACTTCACGAAAACGCTGCGCGAGAAGATCGCCGGCATCGTCTACGCGGCGAACCGCTCGGACGAGGGGGGCAGCCTCACGCTGCCGGAGGCGCCGGAGGACGGCCTGTCCATCGACTGGCGCACGCAGCGGAAAAAGGGCCATATGGCGGAGGTGCTCCTGCTCGCAGGGATCCTCGGCATGTGCATCCATTATCGATATAGAAGCGTGGAGAAGCGCATCGCCTCCGCGCGGAGCCAGATCGAACGGGACTTCCCGGACTTCATCGGGAAGCTCGGCCTCCTGCTCGGGGCGGGGCTCGTGATCACGAGCGCCATCGCGCGGATCACGGAGGACTACGAAAAATACAGGCGCGCGGGCGGGCGCAGGCAGCTCTACGAGGAACTCGTGGGCATGCGCGAGCGCATCCGCGCGGGGAATACGCCGCTGGTGGCGGAGTTTGCGGATATCGCGCGAAGGAGCGGGCTTAGGGAGGTGATGCGGTTCAGCTCGGTCCTCGCGGACAATATCAATAAAGGGAGCGCGCTGGCGGAGAAGCTGGAGCAGGAGAGCGCGATGCTGTGGGACGGCCGGAAGAGGCGCGCCGAGAAAGAGGGGCGCATCGCGGAAACGCGGCTCATCTTCCCGATGGTCCTGCAAGTGTTCGCGTGCGTCCTCGTGACGGTGGCGCCGGCGGCTTTCGAAATGCATTAGCACAGTCATTCAAGAAAGGAGCATTGAGCAAAATGATGGAACAATGGAAGTTTTTGCGCTATCGGGCAGCGGGGCTGTTTGCGCGCAGGCGGAAGGGGATGGAGATGGTCCAGGTGGCGATCCTCGTCGCGATCGCGATCGTCATCGGTCTGATCTTCCGGACGCAGATACAGGAGTTTGTCGATGGGATCTTCGCGGATCTGCAGTCGAGCAAATTCAAATAGAGCGCGGCGCGGCAGCGCGATGGTCGAGGCGGCGATCTTTTTCCCGATCGCCGTCCTCGCGGCCATGGCCGTGCTGCAGCTGATGCTCGGCCTCTACCACGGCGCATGCGTCCAGGCAAACCTGCACATCGCCGTGCGCGCGGAGGCGGCGCAGGAGAGCGGGACGGGGGCGTCGGAAGTGGTGGACGCCTACGGCCGCGACCGCTACCGCGCGGACGCCGAGGCGCTTTTGCCGGACCTCGCGCGCACGGGGGGGCGGGGCGCGTTCGCGCCGGGATCCGTCGAGGGGCGGGCGCAGCGGCGTTATTACGGGAACCGCCTCACGGATCCGTCCGGGTACGAAAGCTATTTTTTCGGCAGGTCGTACGTGATCGACGAGGAGGGCTTCGCCCGCGCCGGGGGCTTTGAATTGAGAATTGAGAATTGAGAATTGGGAATTGAGGATTGAGGATTGAGAATTGGGAATTGAGAATTGAGAATTGAGGATTGGAGGATAGTCGGTTGAGGCGTAGACGGGGTAGTTTGAGTGTTTTTCTGGTGATTTTGTTCGCCTGCTTTTTGATCGTGACGACGGTGCTCTGCTGGGCGGCCAGATCGGCGGCCGGCCGGAGCACGGCGGACGCGGCGCTGGCCCTCGCCGGGCGGTCGGTGCTGTCGGAGTACGACACGCGGCTACTCGCCGACTACGGGCTGCTCGCGTTCAAGGGCGACGAGCAGCGGATCGAGGACGACATCCGCTACTACGCGGGCGCGACCCTGGACCCCGCCCAGCCGCGCTACGCCGCGTTCCGCAGCCGGGAGGCGCACACGGACACGGTGTGCCCGCAGCTGGAGAGCGTCACGGCGAACCTGAAAGGGTATTCGCTGCTGGACCTTGATATCTTCGAGGGGCAGGTCACGAAGGCGGCGGCCGGGGAGTGGGCCAAGGGGAAGCTGGCGGGCGCCGGGGGCGGCGAAGGCGGCGAAGGCGGCGGGGAAGGGCGCACGCTGCGCAACAAGGCCGTGCTCTGCACGCTGCCGTCCGCCGGCTACGACGGCCCGCTCTTCCCCTCCATCGCCGGCGCCGCCGACCTGCCCAAAGGGGCGGGCATCGCTTCGAACGCCTCGGCCGCGGCCCTCACGGGCGAATACATCCTGAGCGCCTTCACGGACCACCAGAGCGCCGGCGCGGCGCTGGACGGGCATTTCTTCCGCCACGAGGCCGAGTACGTGATCGCGGGCAAGAAGGGCGACGAGGCAAACTACAAGGACATCAAATGGAGGCTGCGCCTCATCCGCATGGCCCTGAACACGGAGGCGATCGAGATGGACCAGGGCAAAAGGCAGCAGCTCGAGAACCTTTCGAACCTCGCCGGCCCGTACAAAGGCATCGCGCTCTCCGCCATGATCAGCTGCTGGGCCGCCGCGGAGACGCACAACGACATGATGCGCCTCGAGGACGGCGACAAGGTGGCCCTGCTCAAGACGAAGGCCCAGTGGGCCCTGAACGACCCGGGCGAGATTTTCGGCAGCCTCGGCGGCGGCATCGCCAGCGCGATCGGCCCCGCGCTCGGCTTCGAGTACGGCGACACGGCCGTCGCCCCGCAGGACGCCTCCGGCCTCGACTACGAAGGCTATCTGCGCGTCCTGCTCCTCATGCTCGACCGCGAGACGAAGCTGCTGCGCATGATGGACATCATACAGATCAACATGAAGGAGCGGTACCGCGGCGACTTCCTGCTGCGCGAATACTACACCGGCTTCCGGTTCGAAGCCGTCGTTGGGGGGGACAAATTTTCCTATGAAGAAACATACTGACGGAGAGGCAAACAGGCGCCGGCGCGGCTCGGTCGCGGTGGAGGCGGCCATATTCCTGCCCCTCTTCATAGTGGGGATCCTCACGATCGGCTGCCTGATCCGCTTCGCGAGCGTGGAGGAAGGGGTGGCGCACGCGGCGTGCGACGAGGCGCACCGGCTGGCGGCGCAGGCGGCCGTCAACCCATGGCCGCCGCTGGCGCAGCCGCCGGGCTTCGCTGCGGATGTGGAGGCGCGCGTGGTGGGGGAAAGCGGCGGGAACATCCGCGAGGCCGAGGTGCGGCCCCTGTGCTACCGCGTGCCCGGGGCCGCGCACACGGATTTGATCGGCTTCTCTACCGCCTATTCCATGCCGCTGAAGATCCCGCACTTCTTCCGGGACGAGATCAAAGGCGAGGAGACGGTGCTCTGCCGCGCCTTCGTCGGCCGCGAGGACCCCGGGGGGGCGATGCCGTTCTCCGAGATGGAGGACGGGGAGGGCGGGCAGACCGTCTGGGTCTTCCCGCGCGCCGGCGAAAAATACCACTCGGAAAACTGCCGTTATATCAAGAATGAGCCGCGCGAGGTGCTGCTCGACAAAACCATCCGGCGCTGCTACAAGCCATGCGCTCTCTGCAGGCCCGACGACGCGCGGGACGGCACGCTCGTCTACATCTTCCCGAAGACGGGCGAGGCCTACCACCGGGGGAGCTGCTGCGCCGTGAAAAAATACGTTATCGAAATCGGGGAGGAAGAAGCGAAAGCGCAGGGCTACACACCCTGCTCGGTATGCCAGGGAAATGGATGAAGGATGATCATGAAGGAGTTTAGAACAATGAAATTGAAGAGAATGCTATTGGTATTTTTCTGCGCGGCGTTTTGCCTCGCGCTCGCGCCGATCGGCGCGGACGCGCTGACGTCGGGGGCCTCAAACCCGAACGCGCCGCGCTATTTGGCGAGCACGGAGCTCAACGCGTATCTGAAGCAGGGGGAGAGCCTTCGGGTGACGGGGGACTACCGAAGCGCGGACATCAACTACGGCGGGGACTCGCTGCCCGGCTCCGGCACGGGCGAGCAGGTCAAGGTGCTCGGCCCGGACGGGGGCACCCTCTATGACACCGGGGCCGTGACCTACTGGGACCACCAGGATTTTTCGTACGCCTACACGACGCCCCCCGCGCCCTCCGACGGCGTCTACCGGGTCTCGATCCGGGAGCTGCAGCCGGTCAAGCTGTATTTCGGCGCGAACCGGACGATCGACGTCCTGTCCGGCGGGCGCGTGGTGCCCGGCCGCATCTGGGCGGACTCCCTGGGCATCACGCAAAACGGCAACTACATCATGCCGCACGACGTGCTGTTCAACGCCACGCTGTACTGCGCCTCCGCGTCCGGCTACATCTACAAAGTCGGTTTGAACGGCTACAACGGCGCCTGCTCGACGCTGCGGTTCACGCTGAAGGACAGCGCCGTCGCGCAGAAGTTTTTCTTTGAGATGCCTTCCCAGGACCTCCCGAAGGACATCCTGCCGGACCCGATCGGCGAGGACGGGTACCTCGGCAAGGTCACGGGGTTCGCGGACAACGAGCCGCTCGGCGGGCAGCGGGCCGGCCGGATCCTGTACATGCTCTGCCCGGGCTACGTGGGCGGCTTCGCCATCGAAGTGGACTGCGACGGCGACGGCGCCTACGGCGGCGAGGCCGACCGTCGGTTCCCGCTCCAGGCGAAGGGGGACTGCGGGAGCGAGGGCGCGCCGCTGTCCTTGGACTTCGACGGGGTGGACGGGCTCGGCGCCCCCATCCCGCTCGCGCAGGCCTTGTCCATGCGCATGTCGTTCGAATCGGCGAGCGGCATCATCGTCTCGCTCGGCGACGTCGAGGTCCTGTCCGGCGGGTGCTCGGTGCAGCAGATGAACGGCTCGGGCGCGGGCAACGACCTCGTGTCCTGGTACGCCACCCCGGACGACCCCGGCGTGGCCAAAGACGCGTATGGGAACGCCGTCGGCACCCTGCCCGCGGACACCTACGCCGCGCCCTGGAGCACGTCCGCGCCCGTCCACAGCGGCAGCGGCGCCGGCGGCTGGGTCTTGACGCCGATCGCCGGCATCCTGACCTCGAAGGGCAACGCCCGCACGGTCCATTTCCGCCAGGATACGGCGCTTTCGCCAGACGCGATGGCGAAGGCCGTGGAAAGCTCGGAATTCGCCGCGCCCGGCCTCAAGGCGGACTGGAAGTACGAGTACATCCTCGTCAGCGTGGGCGGCGAGGAGACGATCATGGACGAGGGCGGCGGCAACGATTTCATCGGCACGGAGGTCGCCATCGAGCCGAAGCTGTACGACGGCTTCGACGAGAACCCGCAGCACGAGGGCACGCTGACCGAAGCGGCCATCAGCGCGGACGGGGGCACCCTGCTCAAGCGCTACTACGAGCAGCGCCTGCTGAACGTCGAGTTCGCGGACGGCTTCGGCAAGATGCTGCGCCACGAGGACGTGCCCTACGGCGGTGGCGCGACGGCGCCGGCGGAGCCGAAGGTGCCCGGCTACATCTTCGCGGGCTGGGACCGCACCTTCGACTACGTCACGCAGAACCTGCTCGTGACGGCGAAGTGGACGCCCGTGCCCGCCAGCCCTGCGGCGGAAGAGCCCGCCGCGCCCGCGCCGCACAGCAGCCCCAAGACCGGGGACGAGGAGTGGCCGGGGTTGTATCTCCTGGCGCTTTTGGCAGCAGCGGGGATTGCCGTAGCGGTCGGCTTGAAATGGAGGATTGAACATTGAACAGGGAGGAGGACTTTCGATGGGTACTGGAAATTTGATTGCCGTTGGGCTCCGCGGCTTGGGCGTTGCCAGGCATGAGCTGTGCGTGCTCTCCGCGGCGGAGCTTCCGTTCCTGCCGCCGCTCACGCCGCAGGTGCGCGGGGCGGAGGCGCGGATCCTCTATTCGGTGGAGGGGCTGCGCCCGCTCGCGGGCCTGGCCGCCGCCCGGGGGCTGCTGATCGGCGACTGCTTCCGGATCCTCTCCGGCTATATCCGCTGCCTGCTCCGCGCGCGCGACTGCCTTTTGAACACGGCCCACATCGGCTCGGACCCGGCCCGCAGCGTCTTCCTGCGGGGTGCGGGCGGCGCGGAGGTGCTGTGCCTCTACGCGCCGGACGGCTGGGAGGGGGATCTCGAGAAGATCTGCCGCGTCGCCGCCTTCTTCGCCGCGCAGGAGGGCGTCCTGGGCGCGCGCACCGCGATGGGCCAGTTCATCGCGCACGCGCGCCGCGCCCGGCCGCCGCTGAAGGCGTGCCTGAAGCTCTGCGAATCCGTCCAGCGGGAGTGGAACTACATCAACGGGTGAATCTTCGCCCCGCGTATTGTATACTAAGGGCATGGAACAGCTACAAAACCAAACGGTCGAACTGCAAAACCAGGGGGTGTACGCGCTCAAAAACGCGCGCGGGACCGCGGCGCTCGGCGGCAACCAGTGGTGGCTGCGCGAAATCGGCCTGAAGCCCGAGAGCGGCTGCGGCCCGACGACGGCCGCCAACATCTTCTGGTATTTTTTACACAATAACAGGCACGACGCCGTCTCCCTGCTGAAGCTGATGGGGGAGATCTACCCCTACGCGAAGCCGTCGCCGATCGGCCTGATGCCGGGGCGCTTCCTGCGCGGGACGGCGGCGTTTGCGAAAGACCGCGGCCTGCCGCTTCGCCCTGAGATCCTGCGCGCATGGCCGAAGCCGTTCTGGCGCCCGACCGCGCAGCAGGCGGCCGCCTTCCTGCGGGGCGCGCTCGAAAAGGGCATCCCGGCGGCCTTCCTCATGCTGTCGAAGGGGGCGGACCCCACCCTCGACCACTGGCACTGGGTCACGGTCACGGGCGTCACGGGCGGCGCAGACCCAGAGCTCCTGATCATGGACAACGGAAATCGAAAGCGCGCCAACCTCCAGGGCTGGCTGGAAAAAAGCCTGCTGGGAGGCGCCTTCGTGCGCTTCACGCCGACGATGAAACAAGGCGTATAGAAGGAACAGGGTTGCCTTGTGTCAAATCATTGGATGGCCCCCCGGCGGGGCTATTTTTTATTTCAAAAAAGGGGTTGACAACCTATGTTACCCGGTGCTAACATACGCATATCAAGTATGTTAGCACCGGGTAACAGGAGGAAACATGATGCCGCTTTCGATGACGGATATCGGGGGGGAGTTCTTCGTGAAGAAGGTGGGCGGAAACGAGGAGATGCGCAAATTCCTCGGCACGCTCGGCTTCGTGGCGGGGAGCAGCGTCTCCGTCGTCTCGAAGACGGGCGAGAACGTGATCGTGCGGGTGAAGGACTCGCGCATCGCGATCAGCCGTGAAATGGCGCGGAAGATCATGGTCTGATCGGAAGGAGGAAGGAGAGAATGCTCACACTACGGGCCGCAAGGCCGGGAGACGAGGTGCTCGTGACGAAGATCACGGGCGAGGGCGCGGTCAAGCGGCGCATCATGGATATGGGCATCACGAAAGGGGTGCGCGTGCAGGTGCGCAAGGTCGCGCCGCTCGGCGACCCGGTGGAGGTCACGGTGCGCGGGTACGAGCTTTCCCTGCGCAAGGCGGACGCGGAGATGGTGGAGGTACAACCATTATGAACAAAGACGGAAAGATCACGATCGCCCTCGCGGGCAACCCGAACAGCGGGAAGACGACGCTGTTCAACGCGCTCACGGGGTCGAACCAATACGTCGGCAACTGGCCGGGCGTGACCGTGGAGAAGAAGGAAGGGCGGCTGAAGGGCGAAAAGGACGTGCACATCATCGACCTGCCGGGCATCTACTCGCTCTCGCCGTATTCGCCGGAGGAGATTGTCTCGCGCGACTACCTGGTCGAGCAGCGCCCCGACGCGATCCTGAACATCATCGACGGCACGAACCTCGAGCGCAACCTCTACCTGACGACCCAGCTCGCGGAGCTCGGCATCCCCGTCGTGGTGGCGGTGAACATGATGGACGTCGTGGAGAAGAACGGCGACAAGCTGGACGCGAAGGCACTCGCGGCCGCGCTCGGCTGCGCGACCGTCCCGATTTCCGCGCTGAAGGGGCAAGGCGTTTCCGCTGCGGTGGACAAGGCGGTGTCGCTCGCGCGCGCGGCGGCGGAAGAGGGCGCGGAAGCCCCGCTGCACGTGCACCGTTTCAACGGCGGCGTCGAGCATGCGCTGGCCCATATCGAGGAGGCGCTCCTGCACGACCTGCCCGAGGCAAAGCAGCGGTGGTACGCCGTGAAGCTGTTCGAGCGGGATGAGGATATTATTCAGAAATTGGGCCTGCCGGCGGAGAGCCTGGCGCACATCGAGGCGGACATCGCCGCGTGCGAGCGGGAGTTCGACGACGACAGCGAAAGCATCATCACGTCGGAGCGCTACGACTACATCGGGAGCATCATCGAGGGCTGCATCACGCGGAAGAGCCAGGGCGCGCTGACGGTTTCCGACAAGATCGACCGCATCGTCACAAACCGCGTGCTCGCGCTGCCGATCTTTGCGGGCGTGATGTTCCTCGTGTATTTCGTGGCCGTCACGACGGTCGGGACGCTCGTCACGGACTGGGCGAACGACGGCGTGTTCGGGGAGGGGTGGCAGCTGTTCGGCTCGGACGTCTTCGTGCCCGGCATCCCCGTCCTCCTCGAGGGCTTCTTGAATAACATCGGCTGCGCCGACTGGCTGCAGAGCCTCCTTCTGGACGGCATCGTGGCCGGCGTCGGCGCGGTGCTCGGCTTCGTGCCGCAGATGCTCGTGCTCTTCGCCTTTTTGGCCTTCCTCGAGTCCTGCGGCTACATGGCGCGGGTGGCCTTCATCATGGACCGCATCTTCCGGCGCTTCGGGCTGTCGGGCAAGTCGTTCATCCCGATCCTCATCGGGACGGGCTGCGGCGTGCCGGGCATCATGTCGTCCAAGACGATCGAAAACGAGCGGGACCGCCGCATGACGGTCATGACGACGACGTTCATCCCGTGCAGCGCGAAGCTGCCGATCATCGCGCTCATCGCGGGCGCGCTGTTCGGAGGGGCGGCCTGGGTCGCGCCGACGGCGTATTTCGTCGGCATCGCGGCGATCGTGTGCTCGGGCATTATTTTGAAGAAGACGAAGCCTTTCCTCGGGGCGGTCGCGCCGTTCGTGATGGAGCTGCCGTCCTACCATTGGCCGACGGTGCGCGGCGTGCTGCTCTCGATGTGGGAGCGCGGCTGGTCGTTCATCCGCAAGGCGGGCACGATCATCCTGCTCGCCACGATCTTCGTGTGGTTCACCTCCTCCTATGGCTGGGAGGGCGGCGTCTTCGGCGCGGTGGACATGGATCACAGCATCCTCGCGGCGATCGGCAACGCCATCGCGTGGATCTTCACGCCGCTCGGCTGGGGCGACTGGAAGGCGGCCGTGGCCGCGATCACCGGCCTCATCGCGAAGGAGAACGTCGTCGGCACGTTCGGCATCCTCTACGGCTTCGCCGAGGTGTCGGAGGACGGCGCGGAGGTCTGGGCGTCGCTCGCGGCCAGCTGGTCCGCGCTCGCCGCGTTCTCGTTCCTCATCTTCAACCTGCTCTGCGCGCCGTGCTTCGCGGCGATGGGCGCGATCAAGCGCGAGATGAACAGCCTGAAATGGTTCTTCGCGGCGATCGGCTACCAGTGCGGCCTCGCGTACATCGTGGCGCTGTGCGTTTACCAATATGGCATATTCCTGACGGGCGGCGGGTTTTCCGCCGGGACGGCCGCGGCTCTTCTCCTCTCTGCCGCGTTCGTCTGGCTTCTCCTGAGAAAGCCGACCCGTGAAGCGGAAGGGCTGCGCGTCACTCCACGCGTAGCGGCGTGAAAATGACCACGTTTATAAGCCTTCTGCAAAATAACACCGGGACGATCCTCGTCGCCACAGCCGTCTTCGGCTGGGCGGCGTGGGTTGTCATTCGTGGTATAATCAGCGCAAGAAGAAAGGAGTCTTGCGCAAATTGCCGATACTCGTGCAGCGGGGGCTGCCCGCATACAAAACACTAAAGCAGGAAAACGTATTCGTCATGCAGGACCGCCGCGCGGCGAAGCAGGACATCCGTCCGCTCGTCATCGCCGTGGTCAACCTCATGCCGCTCAAGGAGGTCACGGAGACGCAGCTCATCCGGCTGCTCGCGAACTCGCCGCTGCAGGTGGAGCTCGAGCTGCTCACGCTGTCCTCGCACACGTTCACGCACGTCGACCCCCTGCACATGGAGACGTTCTACCGCCGGTTCGTGGACATCGAGAAGAAGCGCTACGACGCGATGATCATCACGGGCGCGCCGATCGAGACGATCCCCTTCGAGGAGGTCGACTACTGGGAGGAGCTGAAGGAGATCATGGACTACGCGTCGGAGAACGTCTTCTCGACGCTCTACCTGTGCTGGGGCGGCCAGGCGGGGCTGTACCACCACTACGGCATCGACAAGCAGGTGCTGGGCAAGAAGCTCTTCGGCGTCTTCAAGCACCGCATCCACGACAAGAAGCACGTGCTGACGCGCGGCTTCGACGAGGAGTTCTTCGTGCCGCATTCCCGCTGGGCGGACGTGCCGCGCGAGGCGATCCTGGAGCACCCGGACCTGAAGATCCTGGCGGACTCCGAGGAGGCGGGCGTCCATATGATCGCGACGCGCAACAAGCGGCGCATCTTCCTGCAGGGGCATTGCGAGTACGACTGGGACACGCTCAAGCACGAGTACGAGCGGGATCTGGCGAAGGCGGAAAAAGGCGACAAAATTCAGATTCCGGTCAATTATTACAAAAACGACGACCCGAAGCGGCGCGTGGTCGTGCGCTGGAGCGGGCACGCGAACCTCTTCTTTTCGAACTGGCTGAACTTCGTGTACCAGGAGACGCCGTTCGACCTCGCCGACCTGAGCGCGCTGAAATGGCGCGGGACGACGGTGAAGGCCGACGTGCCGGACGTGGCCGACGCCCTGGAGAACCTCGGCGGGCTTGGGATCTGATTTGGAATTGAGAATTGAGAATTGAGAATTGAGAATTTTTGATGGTGCGGTTTGTTGAATTGGAAGATGGCGGTTGATGGGTGCATTTTGTCTTTTTGAGGGGGTTTGCGGGGGGTGTGCTTTTCCTGGGGTTTCTTATGAGGAGCAGCTGGCTTTGAAAGACGCGGAGGTGCTGCGGCATCTGGAGGCTTGCGGCGTGCGCGCCGGGGACTATCGGCCCCTTAAGGCCGCCCCCGCCGTCCACCGGTACCGCAACAAGATGGAGTATTCGTTCGGCGACGAGGTGAAGGGCGGGGAGATGACGCTCGGGCTGCACAAGAAGGGCTCGTATATGTCGGTCTTGAACACGACGGAATGCCTGCTCGTGCCCGAGTCGTTCAACCGGATCCATCTGGCGGTGCTCGAATGGGCGCGGAAAAGCGGGCACGGGTTTTACCACAAGCGGTCGCACAGCGGCTTCCTGCGCAGCCTCGTGCTCAGGCGCGGGGAGCGCACGGGCGAGGTGCTCGTGAACCTCGTGACGACGAGCGGGGAGGCGCTCGACGCGGGGGCGTTCCTCGCGGCCCTGCCGGATCTGGCGGGCGCGCCGCGGGGCGCCGCAGGGGACCGGATCGTTGGCGTGCTGCACACGGTGAACGACCGGCGCTCGGACGTCGTGGCGGCGGACAGCGTCGAGGTGCTGCACGGGCGAAGCCACTACTTCGAGGAGCTGCTCGGGCTGCGCTTCAAGGTGGGGGGCTTCACGTTTTTCCAGACCAACACGTCCGCCGTGGAGCGGATGTTCGAGGAGGCGTTTTCGTTTCTGGAAGGCGGGCGGGGGACCCTCTACGACGTCTACTGCGGCACGGGCGCGATTTCTTTGGCATTGTCTAGGTCCGCCGGGCGGGTCGTCGGCATCGAGCTGAGCGGGGAGTCCGTGGCGGCGGCGCGCGAGAACGCGGCGCTGAACCAGATCGGCAACTGCGAGTTCCACGCCGGGGACGCCCTGGAGGTGATGGAGGCGCTGTCGGCGCAAGGGCTCCGCCCGGACGCGATCGCGGTCGACCCGCCGCGCATGGGCCTGCACCCGAAGGCGCTCAAGAAGGTCCTGTCCTTCGACCTCCCGGAGATCCTGTACATCTCCTGCAACCCGAAGACGTTCGCGGAAAACATGGCCGTCATGCAAAACGCCGGGTATGCCCTGGGCACACTCGGCGCTTATGACAATTTCCCCTACACGCGCCACACGGAGCTGGCCGCGCACATCGTGAAGGTTTGAAGGCGCGCTGCCTACGCGCTTGCCTCCCAGAGGCCGTGCAGGTTGCAGTACTCGTACGCGGTGGCGGGCAGGGTGTTGTCCTCGACCGTGACGATGGCCTCGGGCGCATCCGATGGCGTCAGGCTGACGACCTGGGATTTGTTCCCGACGACCACCACGATGAACTGGATGTAGTGCTCTTCCGTCATCGGGTGCGTCACCGACCCGACCTTGACCGTGATGTGATGCCCGTCCGGATCCTTTTCGATCACGGGCACATGCTTCTCCGCGGCTGCGTCCACGGCGCCCGCCGAGAGGAGCTGCGTCTTCTCCCCACAGCAAAACGGGGGCACGCCCGCGTCGACGAGCGGCGTCAGCACGTTGCCGCAGTGGTTGCATTTGTAAAATTTCGTGATTGCCATTTTTGCCTACCTCCAAAATAAAATAAACGGTGGATTTTGATATGAGTATACCACAGGGGCGCATTGCATGGGGCATTTGCGCAGGGCGGCGGCTCATGGTATGATACTTGGGTAAATTGCAAGGGGCAGCGTTTTCGGGCAGTGGTTCAGGCAGCGCATCAGGGAGGAATGAAAAATGGTATCAGCCGGTGATTTTCGCAAAGGCATCACATTCGAAATCAATGGGGAGCCGCATGTGATCCTTGATTTCCAGCATGTCAAGCCGGGCAAGGGTGCGGCGTTCGTGCGGACGAAATACAAAAACATCCTCACGGGGGCGATCCGCGAGGAGGCTTTCAACCCCAACGACAAATTCGAAAACGCGCACATCGAGACGAAGTCGATGCAATACCTGTACAACGACGGCGACCTTTATTATTTCATGGACGGCGAGACGTACGAGCAGGTGCCGCTGACAGCCGACCAGGTCGAGGACGCGATCCAGTGGCTGCGCGAAAACGACAACGCGACGATCAAGTTTTTCAAAGACAAGGCCTTCCTCGTCGAGGCGCCGAATTTCGTGGAGCTGAAGATCATCGAGACGGAGCCGGGCGTGAAGGGCGACACGGCGACGAACGTGACGAAGGCGGCCACGGTCGAGACGGGCGCGACGGTGCATGTGCCGATTTTCATCGAAGCGGGCGAGGTGATCAAGATCGACACCCGGTCCGGCGAATATCTCGGGAGGGCGTGACGCGTGGCTACGGAAGACCAGACACCGAAAAGGCAGAGGGCCCGCTCCCGGCGGAGGGGCCGGCCGGCCGTCGTCGTGATCCTCGTCGTCGTCCTGATCCTGCTCGGCGGGTTTTTCGGGACAAACAAGGCGTACGACCTGGAGATCGCGCCGAACGCGCCGGGGGACGAGACGCCGGTCTCGATCGAGATCCCCTCGGGCAGCACGACGGCGGACATCGCGAGGATCCTCAAGGAGAACAAGCTCATCGGCAGCTCCTTTTTCATGAACCGCCTCATCGACAAGGTGCTCGGCGAGGCGTTCCTCTACAAGTCCTTCTCGAAGCGGCAGGGCTATGACGGGCGCTACAAGGAAGGGCGCTACATCCTGACGCGCGCGATGGACGCCGACGAGATCGCCGGCATCCTCATCGAGGGCACGGTGGCGGAGACGAAGACCTTCACGATCCCGGAGGGATACACAAACAAGCAGGTTGCGGCGAAACTTGCCAATGACGGCATCTGTACGGAGGAGGAGTTTTGGGAAGAGGTGCGCAGCGGCGACTTCGACTACAATTTCCTCGAGGGCAGCCCGGAAGGGGACGAGCGCCTCGAAGGCTTCCTCTCGCCCAACACCTACGAGGTCTACGCGGACGCTTCCGCGCACGACGTCATCGACAAGATGCTCGCGCAGTTCAACGAGGGCTTCCTGCCGACCTACTACGACCGCGTGGCGGAGATGAATATGAGCGTGCGCGACATCGTGACGGTCGCCTCCCTCATCGAGCGCGAGACGATGGTGGACAGCGAGCGCGAGGTGATCGCGCGCGTCATCTACAACCGGCTCGACGACGACTGGCCGCTGCAGATCGACGCGACGATCCAGTACCTGCTCCCCGAGCAGAAGGAGTTCCTGCTCAACGCCGACCTCGAGATCGACTCGCCGTACAACACGTACAAATACCACGGGCTGCCGCCCGGGCCGATCTGCAACCCCCGCATGGACTCGGTCGTGGCGGCGCTGTACCCGGACGACAACGACTACTTCTACTACGTGCTGAGCGCCGACCTCGACGGCACGCACCGCTTCTCGGAGACCCAGAGCGAGTTCGAGCGCAACAAGCAGGAATACTACGCCGCAGTGGAGGAACAGGGGGCGCAGGAAGAGTAAAGGCGCAGGAGTGGCACTGAGCATGTCATGGGGACGTATAATCTGACACATTCTGCTCCTTTCGGTGTGCCATGGCACGCCCGGAGGCGACGGGGCTGCGCAAGCGCCCCAACCACTACCTCCCGGCCTACTTCAAGCGCGAAAAGGACATCAAGCTCACCTTCAAAGGGGAAATAGGCGACCTGAACGCCCGCGACACGGAATAGACGCACCGATTTTCAATCGAGTTCGCGGG
>JAISTX010000061.1 GCA_031272365.1 Eubacteriales Family XIII. Incertae Sedis bacterium | reverse complement strand
AATCCATCAGGGAGATGCCCATCGTCACCGTGCGGATGTCGAGGTGCTCATCCCGGATCATTGTGATTGTTTCTAATATGTCAGTGGTGTTCAACATCGCTCAATTCTCAATTCTCAATTCTCAACTCTCAATTCTCAATTCTCAACTCTCAACTCTCAATTCTCAATTCTCAATTCTATATCCTGTGCATCGAGTTGAAGATGTCCTCGTGCATCACGTGCACGGTCATCTCGGGCACCGCGCGCTCGATCGACGCCGTCAGCCCCGCGAGGTCGACGCCGAGCTTCGAGATGTCGACAAGCATGATCATCGCGAAATAGTCCTCCAGCACCGACTGCGAGACCTCGAGCACGTTCGCGTTCGCCTCGGCGCACGCCGTCGCGACCTTCGCGAGGATGCCCACCATATCCTTGCCAATGACTGTGATCACCGCTTTCATTGTTGTTTTCCCTCCTTATATAATATCATCCTTGCCGCCCACCCGCTTGAGCGAGAAGAAGATGCCGACGAAGCAGAGCGCGGCGAAGACGACGAACGAGACGCGCATCGTGTATGTAATAATATCGGCCGGCACCGCCTCGAGCTCCGCGTCGCCGACGATGAGGCTCGTGACGATCGTGATGATCGCCATGCCGATGACCTGGCCGAGCGAGCGGGACGTGCTCTGGATGGAGCTCGCGATGCCGAAGTCGCGCGGCTGCACGCTCGACATGATGACGTTGGTGTTCGGCGACGAGAAGACCCCGAAGCCGAAGCCGACGACGAGCGTGCCCGCGACCACGAACCACAGCGGCGAGTCCGTCTTCACGAAAATGAACAGGCACAGCGCCGCCGCGCAGCAGGCCATCCCGAAGGACGCGATCGCAAACGGGGATTTGCGGTCGGACAGGCGGCCCGCGAAGGGCGACACCGCCGCCTGCAGGATGGGCTGGAAGATGAGGATCAGCCCGGTCACGTCCGCGGGGAAGCCCTTCACGAGCTGCAGGTAGATCGACATCAGGTAGCCGACGGCGAACGTCGCCGCGTAGTTGAAGAGCGCGGCGAGGTTGGCGTAGAGGAAGGGCGCGTTGTTATGGAAGATGCGCACCTTGACGATCGGCGCCGGGGTTTTCGCCTCATGGCGGACGTAGACGAGGAAGATGGCGATGGCCGCCGCCAGCGTGATATAGGAGGCGAGGTTTTGCGTCAGCGTCGTGAAGCCGTAGATGAACAGGATCATCGCCGCGACGTACAAAGCGATGCTGAGCGGGCTGAGGCGGCGGCCTTCCGCCCCGCCCCCTGCCATAGGCCCGGCCGTGCCCTCCGGGGCGGCGTCTTTCGGCAGCCGCCAGGCGGCGATGGCGAACGCGATGAACGAGACGGCGGCGATCAGGTACATGACCGCGCGCCAGCCGAGCGCGTGCGTCACGACCCCGCCGATCACCGGCCCCAGCGAGAGCCCGATGTAGACGGCGGCCACGGCGAGGCCGAGCACCTTGCCCCGCATATCCTGCGGGAAGACCTCGATGAGGATCGCGGTGTTGGTCGCGAAGATCATCGCCGCACCGACGCCCATCAGCGTGCGGAAGACGATGAAGGCCGGCATCCCGGGCCATATGGCCGTGCACAGGGCGCAGAGCGCGGAGGTGACGCCGAAGATGAGGATGCCGTAGATGAGCATCCTGCGCTTGCCACGAACGTCCGCGAGCCGCCCGAAGGGGACCGCGAGCGACACGGAGCACAGCATGTAGGAGGAGACGACCCACGTCAGGGTCGCGGCGGGGCTGTGGAATTCCGCGCCGATGGCCGGGACCGCCACGTTGAGCGCGGTGCCGGCGAAAGGATTGACAAAATTCGTGACGAGCGCGACGAACAGCGTCGCGCTCCGCGCCTTAGACTCTGAGGTCTTCACTTTCGTGCTTCTTCTCCCTTGTCATGAGCGACGCCAGCGCCGCCTCCGGCTTCACGTCGCCGCGCACCACCGCGCACACGCTCTCCGTGATCGGCATCTCCACGCCCGTCTTCCGCGCCAGGTCGTGCGCCGCCTGCGCCGTCGTGACGCCCTCGACGACCATGCCGACCCGCGCCACCGCCTCCTGCGGCGGCACGCCTTCGCCGATCATGATGCCGCACCGCCGGTTGCGGCTGTGCATGCTCGTGCACGTAACGATGAGGTCGCCGATGCCGGACAGGCCGAAGAACGTCTCCCGCTTCGCGCCGAGCGCGACCCCGAGCCGCGCCATCTCCGTGAGGCCGCGCGTCATGAGCGCCGCCTTCGTGTTGTCCCCGTGCCCCATGCCGTCCAGGATGCCCGCGCCGAGCGCGATGATGTTTTTCAGAGACCCGCCCAGCTCGACGCCCTTGACATCGTGCGACGCGTAGACGCGGAAGCGGTCCGTCATGAACAGATCCTGCACGGCCTCGCAGACCTCCTTCCTCCCGGAAGCGCAGGCGACGGTCGTCGGCATGCCGCGCCCGACCTCCTCCGCATGGGAGGGCCCGGACAGAATCGAATAAGGATGCTGCGGCGCGACCTGCCCCGCGACTTCGGAAATCGTCGAGAGGCTGCCCTGCTCGATGCCCTTCGCGACGTTCACGAGCATGGTGCCCTTCCCGGATTCCCGGTTCTGGTCCAGCGCAGGCAGCACGGTCTCCAGCGCGGAGCGCACGTGCTGCGCCGGCACGGCCGTCACGAGGAAGTCCGCGCCCGCCGCCGCGCCCGCCGCCGTGCCTACGATCTCGACCGACCCCTGCAGCATCACGCCCGGCAGGTATTTCTTGTTCTCCCTGTCCTTTGCAAGCGCCGCGAGCAGCCCCGCGTCCAGATCCCAGACCCGGACGCAGCAGCCCTTCCCGGCGAGCAGGTTCGCCAGCGCGGTCCCCCAGCTACCGGCGCCAATCATGCAAATGTTCAAGCCCATCTCCCTCTCCAACAAAAATCATCCATCATCCGTTCTCCATTATTATTTGCTTCCAAATGTGAGCTTTGGCTCCTGGCCTTTCAACAGCCGCGCGATGTTGCTCCTATGCTTCCACACGATCAGCGCGAACAGGACGGCCAGCCACTTCCAGTATACGCCCGACGCGATGCCGCCCGCCTCGGTGGCGCACAGCACGAGGCCGGCCGCCACGGCGATCATGACCGACAGGCTCACGCGGCGGAACAGCAGCGTGAACACGGCGACGACCCCGAGCAGGAGCAGCGCGAAGACCCAGTTGGCCGCGAGCAGCACGCCGAACGTCGTCGCGACGCCCTTGCCGCCGCGGAAGCGGAACACCACGGGGTACATATGCCCGAGCACCACGCACAGCCCGCAGAGCATCGTGACGCCGTAGGGAAAAAACTGGCCCACGGCGAAGTACACCACCCAGCCCTTGGCGACGTCGATCGCGAAGGTGATGGCACCGGCCCGTTTGCCGATGGAGCGCAGCGCGTTCGTCGTGCCCGCGTTGCCCGAGCCCTGCTCGCGCACGTCAACCCCGTAAGCCTTACCGACGAGGATCGCCCCGTTGATATTGCCCACGAAATAGGCGCCTACGCAAACCACGACCTCAACCGCGATGTATGCCCAGCCCGTCATCCCTCGTTCTCCATCTTTTCCCGGAACACGAACCGGATCGGCGTGCCCGTGAAGCCCCACTGCGCGCGGATCTGGTTTTCGAGGTAGCGCGCATAGGAGAAGTGCATCAGATCGCGGCGGTTCACCTTGAAGGAAAACAGCGGCGGCTGGATGCCGACCTGCGTCACGTAGTAGATCTTGAGCCGTTTGCCCTTGTCGGACGGCGGCTGCTTCATCGCGGTCGCGTCCTGGATGAGCGCGTTGAGCGGCGACGTCGGCACGCGCAGCGAGCAGTTTGCGTGGACGGCCTCGACCGTGTCAAGCACCTTGCGCAGCCGCTGGCCGTCCTTCACCGAGATGTAGACCTGCGGCGCCCAGGAGAGGAAGGGCATCTCGTCGTAGACCTTCTTCTCGTAGCGCACCATCGTGTTCGTGTCCTTTTGGACCAGGTCCCATTTGTTGACCGCGATCACGACGCCCTTGCCGCTCTCGTGCGCGAGGCCCGCGATCTTTTTGTCCTGCTCCGTGACGCCCTCGGTCGCGTCGATCATGAGCAGGCAGACGTCCGAGCGCTCGATGGCGCCGATGGCGCGGACGACGGAATACCGCTCGATGCCCTCGTCCACCTTGCTGCGCCGGCGGATGCCCGCTGTGTCGATGAGCGTGAACTGCTCGCCGTCGTATTCGAACGGCGTGTCGATGGAGTCGCGCGTCGTGCCCGGCACGTCCGAGACGATGACGCGGTACTCGCCCACGATGGCGTTGACGAACGAGGACTTGCCGACATTCGGCTTCCCAATAATGGCCAGCTTGATCGGCTCCTCTGCGCCGCCGCCCGCAGGCTCCTTTTGGGGGTCGCTGCACAGCGTGTCCACGATGGCATCCAGGACATCCCCGAGCCCCGTCTTGTTCGCGGCGGACACGGGCATCGGCTCGCCGAAGCCGAGCTCGTACAGGTCGTAGTAGTCGTCCGGCAGCTTCGTCGGGTTGTCGATCTTGTTGGCGACGAGCAGCACCGGCGCCTGCGCCGCGCGCAGCAGCTCCGCCACATCGCGGTCCGTCGCCGTCAGCCCTTCCTTGCCATCGACCATAAATAGTATTATGTCAGCCATGTCGATCGCGATCTGCGCCTGCTCCCGCATCTGCGAAAACATCACGTCGTCCGACCGCTCGTCGATGCCGCCCGTGTCGATCAGGGAAAACGCGTGCCCGCGCCACTCGGCCTCCGCGTAGATGCGGTCGCGCGTCACGCCCGGCACGTCCTCGACGATCGCAAGGCGCTGCCCCACGACGCGGTTGAAGAACGAGGATTTCCCGACATTGGGGCGCCCGACGACGGCAACCAAAGGCAAGGCCATCTCAATACACCCCGCTGAAGATGCTGGCCGCGAACCTCTGCGGGTCGAAGGGCTCGAGGTCCTCGAGCTTCTCCCCGACACCGATGTACTTCACGGGCAGGTCGAACTCGCCCGAGACCGTGATCGCGATGCCGCCCTTCGCCGTGCCGTCGAGCTTCGTCAGCACGATGCCCGTCACGTCCGCCACCTGGCCGAACTCCTGCGCCTGGCTGATCGCGTTCTTCCCCGTCGTCGCGTCGAGCACGAGCAGCGTCTCGCGCTGCTCCTGCGCATACTCCCGCGCGATGACGCGGTTCATCTTTTCCAGCTCCGCCATGAGGCCGCGCTTGTTTTGCAGGCGGCCCGCCGTGTCGCAGATGAGCACGTCGACGCCGCGCGCCTTCGCAGCCGACACGCCGTCGAAGATCACGGCCGAGGGGTCCGCGCCCTCCTGGTGCCGGATCACGGGCACGCCCGCGCGCTGGGCCCAGACCTCCAGCTGGTCAGCCGCCGCCGCGCGGAACGTGTCCGCCGCCGCGAGCAGCACCGTCTTGCCTTCTGATTTGTATCGCGCCGCCAGTTTGGCGATCGTCGTCGTCTTGCCGCCGCCGTTCACGCCGACCATGAGCACGACGATCGGGTAGTTTTCGGTCATCCGAAGCCGCTCCTTCTTGTCGACGATTTCCGCGATGATGCTCTGCAGCTTCGCCTCGACGCCCTCGCGCGTGTCGATGCGCTCCATCCGCACGGCCTCGCGCAGCTTCGACACGATGTCCATCGACGTGTCCATGCCGATGTCGCTCGTGATGAGGATCTCCTCCAGCTCCTCGAGGAAGGCTTCGTCGACCTGCGGGCGCATGAGCACGGCGTCGCCGATGCGCTGCGCCAGCCTGCCGAAGAACCCTTGCTTTTTTTCGAACTCTACCATTGTATATGCCCCTTTGGCCGCGCCCTCAGTTCAGCGTTTCCGCGAACGCTTCCGTCTCCTTGTCCCCGAGCAGCAGCGACAGGATCGTCGTCACGCCCTGCTCCTGCATCGTCACGCCGAACAGCGCGTCCGCGTATTCCATCGTCGAGCGCTGGTGCGTGACGAGGGCAAACTGCGTATCCTTGAAGTTTGCCACGTAGTTTGCGAAGCGGTGGATATTGGTCTCGTCCAGCGCCGCGTCGATCTCGTCCAGCACGCAGAACGGCGTCGGCTTCGCTTTCAGGATCGAGAAGAGGAGCGCGATCGCGATCATCGACTTCTCGCCGCCGCTGTAGCTGTCGATGCTCGCGAGGTTCGTCTTGCCCGGCGGCCGGATCTTGATGTCGATGCCGCTCTCGAGCGGGTCGCCCTCGCCCTCCAGCGTGATCTCGCCGCGCCCGCCGCCAAAGAGCAGCGTGAACGTCTCGGAGAACGTCTCGCTCACGCGGTCGAAGGTCTCGCGGAATTTCTCGCGGCTGATCTTGTCCATGTCCCGCACGATGTCCTGGAAATCCTTCATCGAAGCGAGCACGTCGTCCCGCTGTGTGGTCAGGAAGGCGTAGCGTTCGCTCGTCTCCTCGTACTCCCGGATCGATCCGGGGTTCACTTCGCCAAGGGCGCGGAGCCGCTCCTTGACCTCGCGGTTTTCCGCCATGCCGCGGCTCATCACGAAGTCCGGGTCGCGGTGCTCCAACGCGTGCACATAGGACAGCTCGAACTCTTCGAACAGCTTCTCCTTCCAAGTCGCGAGCCGCGTCTCCTGCCGCCCGAGCTCGACCTCCATGCCTGTCTTCGACGAGATGGCCGCCTCGATCTTGTCCGTGCCGCGCTCGCTCGCGAGCTCCGCCTCTTCGACCTGTCGCCGCACCTCCCGGCGCTCCTCCGCCGTCTGCTCGAGCGACGCCTCCAAAGCGGCGACCTCTTCGGCGAGCTTCTCCAGCTCCGATGCCGCCTCTTCCTCGGACACGTCGGTGAAGACGTCCGCGAGGCTTTCCAGCTCCTGTTTCTTCGTGACCAGCGAAGCCCGCAGTGCGTGCAGCCCGTCCTCCGCCGACGCGAGGATGGCATCCGCGTTCTCCTTGTCGCGCCCCGCTTCCGCCGCGCGCAGCCGGATCGCCGTGGCAGCTTCCGCCGCGCTGTCGCTCTGCGCCTTCGCGAGCGCCAGCCCCTCGGTCTCCATCTCCGTCTCCGCGTCGATCCGCTCGATCTCAGCGGCCAGTGCGGCGATTTCCGACCGCAGTGTTTCGAGCATGCCGCTGCTGTCCGCGCGGTCCTTCTGCACGCCCGCCAGCTCCGTCTGCCGGCGCGAAAGGCGCCCCTCCAGATCGGCCAGCCGCGCTTCCGCCGCTTTCAGGTCCGCGTTGACATGGATGCGCTCCGACTCCTTCTCCCGGAGCGCGGCGTCGCCCTCCCGGATCTTCGCAAGCAGCGCCTCGCTCTCCCGGGACAGCGCGTCGAGCTCCCCTTTGAGCGTCTCGCCCTTTTTCGCGAGCGCCGCCGTCTCCTGCCGCAGCGCCTCGATTTCATTCTTGCGTTCGAGCAGATTGGCCGTCTTGTTGCGGTACGCGCCGCCTGTCAGCGCCCCTGCGGGGTTGATGACCTCACCGTCTTTCGTGACGATGCGCGCGTGTTCCTTGTTTGCTTTCGACATCTTCACCGCTTCGTCAAGCGTGTCCGCAATCCGGGTGCGCCCGAGCAGGTACTCAAAGACCCCGCGGTATTTCTCATCGAAGGAGACGTAGTCCAGCGCGTTGTCCTGCAGCGGCTCCCGCCCCCGGATCGACTGCACCGGCAGGAAGGTCAGCCGCCCCGCCTTGTTCTCCTTCAGGAAGCGGATCGCTTTCTTCGCGTCGTCGTCCGTCTCGCAGACGATGTCCTGCGTGGCCGATCCGAGCGCCGTCTCGATCGCGGTCTCAAAACCCTTGTCGGCCTTCAGCAGCTCCGTCACGACGCCGCACACGCCCGCCGGCGATGATTTCATGAGCGCCTTCACGCCCGACGCGTAGCCCTCGTAGTTTTCCTCCATCTCTTCGAGCGTGCGCCGCCGCGAGGACTGCTTTTCCGACTGCAGCCGCACCGCCTCGATTTCGAGCCGCTTGTCCGCCGCTGCGCCGACGGCTTTGTCGTATGCGGCGCGGTCCCCTTCGACCGACTTGCCGAGCGCCGCCATCTCCTCCGCCAGCTGCGAGGAGGCTCCGCGCAGCCGCTGGACCCGGTCCGCCAGCTCCGACTGCTCCGCCGCGCCCGCCGCAAGCTCCGATGTGATCGTGGCCTCCGTTTCGTCGAAATTGCCGAACAGGCTCTCGCCCGAGGCGAGCTCCGCCTCCTTCGACGCCCGCTCGCGCCCGCGCTCGAACATTTCCGCGCGCAGCTCGTCGATGCGGCCCACTTTCTTTGTGTACGCGCCCTCCTTTTCGGCCGCCTCCGCCAGCAGGGCGGCGAGCTCCTTGTTCAGGGCGTCCAGCGCCGCCTCGAACCCGCGCCGCTCCCCGGAGAGCTTCTCCAGGGCTTCTTCTTCCTGGGCGATCCGCTGCGCGAGATCCTCCGTCTCGCCCGCGAGCCGCAGGCGGTCCTTCTCCACGTTCCGCCGCCGCTCTTCCGACAGCAGCGCCGAGTTTTCGATGCTGAGCACGCGCTCGCGCACCACGCCGAGCCGCTCGCGCATCCCGTTGCCGCGCTCCTCCAGCTCCGTGTCGCGCACGCGCAGGGAGGACAGCCTCGCGTCCGCCTCGGCCTTTTCGCGCCGCAGCGTCTCAAGAGCCGCCCCTGCCTCCTCGAACTGCTCTGCAAGCTGCCGGTTCTTCTCCTGCATGCTCTCGATGTTTTTCAGTGTGATGTTGATTTCGAGCGTCCTGTACCGCGCGGACAGCACCGCATGTTCCTTCGCCTTCTCGCTCTCCTCGCGCAGGCCGTCGATGCGCTCCTCGATGCCGGCGATGATGTCGCCGATGCGCGCGAGGTTTGCTTCCGCGCTTTCGAGCTTGCGCTCCGCCTCCGAGCGCTTGCTCTTGTACTTGATGATGCCTGCGGCTTCCTCGAAGACCTCCCGCCGCATCTCCGGTTTGTCGCTGACGATCTTCTCGACGCGCCCCTGCCCGATGAACGAGTACCCGTCCACGCCGATGCCCGTATCCATCAGAAGCTCGCGTATGTCGCGCAGCCGGCAGGGATTGTTATTGATGAAATATTCGCTCTCGCCGCTGCGGTAGAGCCGCCTCTTCAGCGCGACCTCCGCGTAGTCGATGTCGAGGTAGCCGTTCGCGTTGTCGAGCACGAGCGTGACCTCGGCCATGCCCTTCGGGCGCCGCGCGTCCGTCCCCGCGAAGATGATCTCCTCCATGCGGCCGCCGCGCAGGGCCTTGGCGCTCTGCTCGCCGAGCACCCACCGCATCGCGTCGGAAATATTGCTTTTGCCGCTGCCGTTCGGCCCGATGATGCACGTGATCCCGTCCTTGAAGTCGATCACGATCGGGTCCGCAAAGCTCTTGAACCCCTGAATCTCAATCCGTTTTAAATACAATGCCCTACATGCACCTGCCTTCCAAAAATATTCACGACGAAGTATTATACCATATGTGGCCCACTCGAATACGGTTTGCGAATGTCTGATTTCGTCCCCTGCTTCGGCAAAAAGCCTCGCCGTACAACCAGGTGCGGCAAGGACGACAACGCTGAGCAGAACCGATTTTGCATCGAGTTCGCGAGCCAGAGCGCAATCCGCGAACTCGATGCAATATCGGTATGAAAACAGGCCCCTGGACGACCGATTTTCAATCGAGTTCGCGGATTGGCGTGATACCCGCGTACTCGATGCAAAATCGGCGGTGAAAACGCGGCTTGATCAGAATTCGATGTGGAGCGCTCGATCGCCTAAGGCGTCCCCTCCACCGGCGGTTCCGGCGTGGGTTCGGGCTCGGGCTCGGGTTCGGGCTCGGGCTCGGGCTCGGGCGTCGGTTCCGGCTCCGGTGTCGGTGTCGGTGTCGGCGTCGGCTCCGGTGTCGGTGTTGGTGCCGGCGCCGAGTGTGCGGAGGCGACGTGGCTTGCCAGCTCGCCCTCCGAGCCGAATGCCTGGCCGCAGGTCGGGCAGGTGAACACCGGCGCGGGGTGCGCGGAGGCGATATGGCTCGCCCGCTCGCCCTCCGAGCCGAATGCCTGGCCGCAGGTCGGGCATTTGTACTCCGGCGCGGGGTGCGCGGAGGCGATATGGCTCGCCCGCTCGCTCTCCGAGCCAAATGTCTGGCCACAGGTCGGGCAAGTGAACACCTGCGCAGGCTCCGTCGTCTTCGGCGCGGGCACCGCGCCCGTGCCGGACCCGAGCAGGCCCGCGGGGTTGCGCTCCCTCTTCGGGACGGGGTTCAGCGGCTTGGGGCGTTTGTCCTCGCCCGGCAGCTCGTGCGTGCGGAAATAGTCAAAGATCTGCTCCATCCCCTTCTTGGCGAGGTGGACGCCGTCGGAGGCCATGTACTCGGGCTTGCAATACCCCGTGGCCGGGTCCTTCAGCGCCTCGCTCCAGTTGAGGAAATGCAGTCCCCTGTCCTTCGCGAGCTCCACGAGCGCCAGGTTGAATTTCTCGACGATCGGCATGGTCACCGTGTTGTAGTTGCAGCTCGAGGTGATGGGGAAAACGGAGCCGATGATGATGTCCGCGTATGGGTAGGCTTCCTCGATTGCGTCCAGCGCCTCCCCGTACGTCTTCGCGTATTTTTCAGGCGTCATATAGTAGTCGTTCGTGCCGAAATTGATGACGATGCGGCGCGGCTGCATGATCTTCACGGCCTCGGGCACCGTCACGGCCGACATGCCGCTGAACTTGGCGCATTTGAGGGTCTTGACATGCGAGATGCCCATGCTGACGACCCCGATGCCGTTCTCGAGCGAGACGTGCGTCACGCTGGTCTGGTTGATCATGCCCGCGGTGTTGGAGTCGCCGATGAAGAGCGTCTCCTCCACGTAGTCCACGCCCGCGTCGGGCGTCTCCTCCAAAATCGTCGCGTCGTATGCGCCGCTCTTGAGCGCGGATTCAAACACCGCGTCCTTCTCATCCAAGGCCGCGTCGGCCTCCGCGGACGCGGACGCGCCGTCCCCCGCCCCGGACGCGCCGTCTCCGGCCGTAGCCCCGGACGCGAGGTTCGGCGCCAGCACGAAGGCGAAGACGCACACGAAGGCCACAAGCCCCGCGCCGCCAGCCACGAGCCACCGCTTCTTCTGGCTCCACGCCCGAAAATCAAACATGTGCAAATCAATTTTTCGAAAATCGAACATGGGGCTATTATATACCTATTTGACCCCGGTCGGCAATCCGCAGAATCGCGTCAACAGGAATCAGTCCGTGCCCTCCGCGATCGCCCCGATCGCGTCGACCACCAGCAAATGTTCCTCATGCTCCAGCTGCTCCACCACGACGCAGGTGCCGGTGCTGGGATAATCGATCAGTTTCGGCGCAAGCTCCTGGCACGCCTCAATGAACTGCCGCATGACGTAGTGGGGGGGAGCGGCGCCCTTCTTCACATAGATTGTGAATTTGACCATCCTCGTCAGGGGCTCCTCGGTCCAGGCGGCGAGCTTGAAGGTGCGGTGTAGGTTTTCGGCGACGGCCCGGATCTGTTCTTTGATGGTATCGGGTATGGCTGCGTCCGAAGAGCCGTTTGACGCCGACATGCCCGAGAGGAAGATGAAGTCGTCCACAATCAGGAATTTTGCCATTCCGACTTTGAAATCATCGTAAAACTCGCGCTCAAAATTGTCCATGTTGAATCCCCCCTTTGGAATCAATGCAAGCGTTATCGCGGAAGAGTATTATTGCACAAAAACATGTGCACCGCAACAAGGTACTTTGCCTATTCGTTATTCGAAGATCCCGGCCGCTTGCTTCATCGCCTCTGCTATCGGCAGGTGCTGCGGGCACTCCGCCTCGCATTTGCCGCAGGCGACGCAGGCGGACGCCTTCGTCTCCAGGAACATACGGTATTCGTTTTTCAGCTTCGGGTTTTGCGCGAACATCGCCCAATTGTTCACGAAGTCCATGACCTGCGGGATCTCGATCCCCGACGTGCAGGGCAGGCAGTAGCGGCAGCCCGTGCAGGCGTAGGTGATGAGGCGGTTGTACTCGGCCGCGAGGTCGTCCAGGGCCTTGAGCTCCGCCGCCGACAGGCCGCCCGCGTCTGCGTCCGACAGCACGCGCACGTTCTCCTCGACCTGCGCCATCGTGCTCATGCCCGACAGGATCGTCAGCACGCCGGGCAGGTTCGCGGCCCAGCGCAGCGCCCATTCCGCCGGTGTGCGCCCGCCGCCGAGCGCGTCCCAGCGCCGCCGGATGGACTCCGGCAGGCTGTCCGTCAGCTTGCCGCCCTTCAGCGGCTCCATCACGATGATGGGGATGCCCTTGCCGGCCGCGTACTCGTAGCCCGCGACACCGGCCTGCGTGTCTTTGTCGAGGAAGTTGAGCTGCAGCTGCGCGAACTCCCAGGGATAGGCATCGAGCACCTCCCTGAAATAATCCGGGCTGCTGCCGTGGCACGAAAAGCCGATGTGCCGGATCTTGCCCTGCTGCTTCGCGCGCGCCATGAATTCGAAGATCCCCCACTGCTTCACCGTCTCCCAGCGGTCGCCTGAGATGTCGTGCACGAGGTAAAAGTCGATGGCATCGATGTCGAGCCGCTTCAGCGACAGGTCGAGCGCCGGCTCCATCTCGCCCGGGCCCTGCATCGCCCAATAGGGCAGCTTCGTCGCAACGTAGGCCTTCTCCCGATAACCATCTTTCAAGGCCTTCCCGACGACGCCTTCGCTCATGCCGCCATGGTAGACGTACGCCGTGTCGACGTAGTTCACGCCACCATCGATGGCCGCGCGGATCATCCGGATCGCCTCGCCCTCGTCGATATGCGCGTGGTCCCCTCCGATGGTGGGGAGTCGCATCGCCCCAAACCCAAGCAGCGAAATGTCCAGCCCCGCCGACGCAAAATGCCTGTATTTCATCATGCCACCCCCCCGCACGCGCTTATGATGGCGGGGTAGCCCCCGAACCAGCGCTCCATGGCGTCCCGGTTGACGCCGTATTGCCCGCGCCAGTAGTCGACCGGGTAGCTCCACTCCATGTCCGCGAGGCCGGTGGACAGCATCGGCACCGTCGCCAGGTTTTCGTACGCGTAGATCAAACCCGGATGCCCGGGCGCCTGCAGGATCCCGGCGTGGCCGAGCAGGTTCAGGAACGCCCGGCCCTCTTCGTTTGTCATCTCGACGCCCCGGATCTTCCGGATTTTCTTCACCAGGTCGCCCGGCTTTTCGCCGCCTTTGCATTTCCCGATCACGGCCACGATCTCCGCAAACAGCGCGATGTCCGTAGGCCCGGGCGCGGAGTATTTTTCCACGTTGTGCCTCGACAGGAAGAAGGCGAGCTCGGACGGCTCCGAAGTGACGCAGCACCCCCGCGTCATCCGGAAGTAGTTCGTGGATGTGAAGTCGATCTCCTCTCCGTCTTCTGCACCGCAGACCGTGCAGTAGCCCGTGTCCTCGCCGGTTTCATCCACCGGGTCGTACGCGTGCTGCGGCAGGTGCGCCATGATGGCGTAGGCGGACAGGGGCGCGCGCAGATGGGGGAGATTCCCCCCGACCCCGGCCAGGAAGCTCTCGACGATCCGCCCCTCCTCGCATAGCGCGTACTCGGTGGTCGCCCATGCCAGGGATTCGTCGTGCGTCATCGTCCTGGGCGGGAAATACAGCCCCTGCTCCCGCAAGCCCTCCAAAACCTTCGGCTCGGTAGCATCGAAATAGGCCTCTTCATAGCGCCGCAGCGCCTGGACCACCGCTTTGTCATACAAACTCATGGCACTCTCCTCATATCTGTGTTTGTTCTCCGTGTGAAACCATTATTGCACAGAAACGCGTGCCCGGCAACAAGACTCGCTGTCGCCGTTCACCGCAATTCCCACCGTCTGCGGGCGGCTACCCGGCCATGGGGGTTGCGGCGGGCTGGGCGGGGGTTGCGGCGGGCTGGGCGGGGGGTATCTGCGCGGGCTGCGTGGCAAGCTCCGCCGCCTCCAGGTTTGCAAGCTCGCGGCGCATACGTTTGCGGACGCTGGCCTGCCACAGGTATTCGCCGATGAAGAGCACGCGGTCCGTGCCGCGCCGCGTCAACAGCGCGCGCAGCAGGCGGGCCGGCGAGTAAATCTTCCGGCTTGCGCAGATCACCTCGCGCTGGAGCTCCGCCGCCGTCATGCGCGCCGGCCGGTGGACGGCGTTGCCGCAGTATTTCTCCCAGTCGCGGTGCAGCAAGCGGTCCTTGGCCGCCTCGTAGGCCGGCGTGCCCGGCACGAAGTACATCGCCTGGATGAGCACGCCCTTGATGCCATACGCCTCCACGAACGCCGCCAGCCGGGCACCCACGCCCTTCGTGTGCGAGTCCGCGCCGAGGATGAACAGCCCGCGCACGCCGAGGCCGTGCGCCTGGATGTTGCGGATCGAGCGGACCACGTCGTCCTTCGTGCATTTCTTGTGGTACATCTCGAAGCTCTCGTCCTCGATGAACTCGATGCCCATCGCGACCTCCGTGAAGCCCGCCCGCTTCATCAGCTCGAGCATCTCGTCGTCGAAGCCCACCTCGTAGCGCGCCTGGATCGTGAAGTGGTAGGAGATCCCGCTGTCGATGATCGCCTCAAGAACGGACACCGCCCACGCGCGGTCCGCGAAGAAATTGTCGTCCGTGATCCAGAGCATCTGCGTCAGGCGCCGCCCGCGCGCCGGCTCGTGGAAGGCGATCGCCTGCCGGATGTCCTCCACGACGCTCTCCGGCGAGCGCGTCCGCACGCGGCGGCCGAAATGCCGCACGACCGCGCAGTAGTCGCAGTCATGCGGGCAGCCCCGCGACGCGTGCACCTGCGGCCAGAGCGTGTTGTAGCCCGCCCTCTCGCGGTAGCCCACGACGATGCCCCGGTCCGGCACGGTCTCGAACCGCTCCGGCGGGCGGCGGGCGCCCGTGCAGACGGTCTCGCCGTCCCGACCACGGTACGCCACGCCCGGGAAATCCGGTTCCCGCCCCGCCGCGAGCGCGTCCAGAAACTCTCCTATCGACTCGTCGCCCTCTCCGAGAAGCACGTAGTCGCAGTAACGCACTGCCTCCATGTAGTTCATCGACGCATGCAGCCCGCCCATCACGACGACCGCCTTCGAATGCGCCTTGATGTACTGCGCCAGCTTGTACCCGCGCGGCGCCGCGAACGTGAACACGCCGAGGAAGACCACGTCCGCGTCCAGCACATCCTTCCAGTCAACCAGGGAGATGGACTCGCTGTACATCCGCGTGTCCGGCACGCGCCCCCGCGCGATCGTCGCGAGCGTCATGAGACCGATCGAAGGGTTCCTGATCGTCTCCTCGTATACAAAACGGTTCTTGAACGCCGGCCGGTACGCCGGGCTGCCGGGTTCCAAAAAGCGAATCTTGCGGATTTCCATTGCCAACCTCCTTCAGGGCTGCTTGCCACTTCCTGAGATTCAGTATAGGCAAAAGGAATCCGGGATTCATTAAAGGCGCATGAAAAGCCCTTTAGAAGCTGCTTAAATAATGCTTAAACTCCTCCATGGTGGCGTAGGAAGCGATGGCCCCGTTCCGCTGCACGCTGTATCCGCAATAATCGTTCGCGAAGCCGAGCAGCTCGGAAAGCGCCGGCCCCTCGAGCGTGCCGAGCGCGCCAATGCCCACGCCCATCTCCGCGAGCTTGAACAGGAAGGACCCGATGAAGGCGTCGCCCGCCCCCGTCGTGTCGATCGCCGCCACCTTCTTCGAGGCGCATTCCGCCGACGCCGTGCGCGTGAACGCCGCCGCGCCCGCCGCGCCCTTCGTGAACAGCACGAGCTGCACGTCGCCCGTGAACAGCGACGGCAGCGCGTCCTCGATCCGCGCCTTGCCCGTCACAAACTCCAGCTCCTCGTCCGACATCTTCACGATGTGCGCCACCGGCACGAACTCCAGAATGCGCCGCCGGAGCGCCGCCCCGTCCGGCCACAGCGACAGCCGCACGTTCGGGTCGAAGCTCACGATGCCGCCCGCGCCCTTGATATACGAGATCGCGCGCGTATGCGCCTCCTTCATCGGGTAGTCGCCCAGCGAGACCGACGTGAAGTGGAGGCAGAACGCGTCCGCGAAGACCCCCTCCGGCACCTCGTCCGCCGTGTACAGCATCTCCGCGCCCGGGTTTCGGTAGAACGAAAACTCGCGCTGCCCGTCCGCCATGAGCGACACGAAGGCGAGCGTCGTATTCGCCTCGTCCGTCCGCACCACATGGCTGACGTCCACGCCGTACGCGTCCAGCTCGGACACGACCTTGCCGCCGAAGGGGTCGTTGCCCACCTTCGTTAGCAGCGCCGCGTGCCCGCCGAGCCGCGCAAACGCCCCCGCGGCATTCGTGGGCCCGCCGCCGATCTTCGGCGCGAAATGCTCCACGTCCTTCAGCGCCCGCCCGGTCTGCCCCGGGATGAAATCGATCAGCGCTTCCCCGATTGCAATCATTTTCTTCTTCATAATACGCTCCGTATGCTCCGCATCCAATAATGAAATTTTACCACAATCAACCCGCCGCATTGACAGCGACGCTGCCGCCCCGCTGCTTGAACTCCGTCATCGTGACCGGATACGGCAAGGCGTCGAAGACCGGCTTCGCCATCTCCCAGAACGCGGCCGGGTCGTAGAGCAGGATGTCGAGGTAGGCGCGGGCGTGCCCCATCGCCGCGCCGAGCAGGACCCCCGCGCGGTCCGGGTCGCCCTCCCCCAGCGCCGCCACCACCAGGGCGTCCTCGAGCGCGTTCCGCTCCTCGAGCGGATCCCTGCGCCCCGCGTCGACTTCCCAGTGCAGGAAGACCGGCGTCGCGCCGCACCCGGCGAACGCGTCGAAGCAGCCGCCCTCGCCGTCATAGTACGCGTTGAGGATCCATGTGTAGCAACTGCGGCCGACAAAGACATCCGTGCGGGGTGCGCCGCCCTCCGGATCCCCTTCCATCCGGTAGAGGAAATAGCTCTGCGCCGGGTCCGGCGCCGCCTCCCCCTTCAGCAAGAAATCCTTGAGCTTCGCCTCCAGCTCCGTCAGTGGGAACATCCCCTCCTCGCGCGCCTCCGCCCGGTCGACGCGCCTGACGCAGGTGTAGGAGAGCGCCTCCCCGATGATGTTCTCCATGAAGACGTAGAAGAACCGGTATGCGTCCTCGTCGCCCCTGTCCTTCACCGCCTCCACAAAAAACCGCAGGTCCGCCTTGCCCGCGCCCTCCTCGAACGCCATGGAGACGAACACCTCCTCGGCGGGCGCGCTGGCGCCGTCCATGCGCAAGGTGAAGTCCCGGCCGCCCGTCCCCTGCATGCCCGCAAAAAACTGCCACTTCCCTTTCAGATCCTCCGGCTGCTGCCCCACGATGTATGGCAGCAGATAGTGCAAATAATCATCGCCGCTGACCGCGAAAGTAAACTCGTTGTCGCCGCCGACGTTGAAGCGGATCCCCTCTGAGACCAGCCCGACCCCCGACGAGAGGAACGTGACGAAATCCTCCACGTCGCCGGGCGTGTACGCCCCCTGGCGCTGGCCCTCGATGAACGCCTCGATGCGCCCCTCGTTCTCCGAAAACCACGCCCAGAACTTCCGCACCCTCTCCGCAAACGAAGGCTGCGGCCAGTCGATGCCCGCCTTCTCGTGCTTCTTCCCAAAACCAAACGGCATATCCTCGCCCTCCTATCCACGTGGAACAGATGAAACCCATCTGCATGATTGTATCACAGGGCAATTCTTGATAGAATACGCCATGGAGCAATCTCCACCATATCGTCATATATATAGGAAGAGAAATGGGTCAGGGAAATGAACGAGCTCTTGGTTGTCATCGATATGCAAAACGATTTTGTCACAGGGGTCCTCGGCTCCGAGGCCGCGTGCGCGATCATGCCCTATGTGGAGCAGAAGATCCAGTGGCACCGCGAAGAAAAAAGAGGCCCCATGGTGTTCACCCTGGACACGCACGGCGCGGATTTCCCGGGGACGCTGGAAGGGCAGCGGCTGCCCGTCGCCCACTGCGAGAAGGGCTCGGAGGGCTGGCGGCTCTGCCCCGAGGTGGCGGAATGGGCCGGGGAGGGGTTCGTGTTCGAGAAATCCACCTTTGGATCCGCCTCGCTGGTCGCGGCGCTCGCCGCCGAGCACGCGAAGCATCCGATCAGCTCCATCACCCTCATCGGGCTGTGCACAGACATCTGCGTGATCTCCAACGCCATGCTGCTGCGCGCCTACCTCCCGAACGTGCCGATCTGTGTCGACGCGCTCTGCTGCGCGGGGTCGTCGCGCGAAAGCCATGAGGCCGCGCTCGCCGCCATGCGGCCCTGCCTGATCGACACCGTTTTCGAAACGGAGCGGCTCCTGCTGCGGCCGTGGCACGCGCCGGACGCCGCGGCGCTGTACAAATACGCCTCCAACCCGAACGTCGGCCCGATCGCGGGCTGGCCCGAGCACCAAAGCCTCGAGAACAGCCAATCCGTCATCCAAACCGTGCTGTCCGCGCCCGAGAACTACGCGATCACCCTGAAAGAAACGGGCGAGCCCATCGGGAGCATCGGGCTCATGACGCGCGAGGGCGTGCACACCGCCGCGATCGGCGACAACGAGACGGAGGTCGGCTACTGGATCGGCGAGCCGTACTGGGGCCAGGGCCTCGCCACCGAGGCGGTCGGCGCGCTCCTGCGCCACAGCTTCCTCGGCAAAGGCTTCGCCGCCGTCTGGAGCGGCTACTACGACGGCAACGACCGGTCGAGGCGCGTCCAGGAGAAATGCGGCTTCGAGCCCCACCACACGGAGCACAACAAGGACTGCCCCCTCCTCGGCGAGCGCCGCACGGAGCATTTCACCATGCTGAAACGGGAGGAATGGCTCCTCGGCCAGCGCTGAGCCGGGCCGGCCCTAACCCAGCGCCCTGTCGTATTCGTTGCAGAGCGGCACGGTGAGGGGCACGTCCTCCTCGATCTCCGTGAAGCGCAGCACCTTTTCGTAGAAATAATTGTCCGTATTGTCGTCGTTGACGGAAGAGACCTCGCCGACGAGCACAGGCCCCGTGCCCTGCTTCGCCCCGAAGATGTGGTAGAGCCTCGGCGTCAGCGATATGCTGCTGCCCGGCGCGAGGAGCAGCTCCTCGCCGGGCTTCACGGTGCGCAGGATGCCGTCGACGAAGACCCGGACATCCGCGCCCCCGTCCACCCCGCCGTCCGCCAGCGCGTTCCAGAGCGCGATGTGCATCAGGCCGCCGCCGCGGTTGATGATGTCCTCCGTCTTCATCGCGTGGTAGTGCATCGGCAGGCGCTGCCCGTCCATGACCGGGATGACCTTCTCCGCGTAGGGCGTGCCCAGCGACCGGTCGTGCAGGTCCCCGTTGCGGAGCGTGAACAGGATGCTCCCCACCGCCGCGAAATCCCCCATGCCGTAATCCGTGACGTCCCAGCCGAGCATGAGCCGGCGCACGCTTTCCGCCGCGCCGTAGTTTGCCCTCCAGTCGCCCAGCGTCCACTGGCCGAACGGCGGCAGGCAGAACCTGCGCTCCGCAAGCAGCGCCTTCGCCCAAACGATCGCTTCTTCTATCTCCGAACGTTTCACTGTCTCAACTCCCTTCAGATCTGCACATTGCCCCGGAAATACTCGTTGGCGAGCAGCGCCGGCCCGTTGATCCGGTACATCTTGTCGGCGAACCCGGACAGCTGCACCTTCACCTTTTGGATGCCCTTGGAGAAAACCCGCTCGTTGATCCGCCGCTCCAACTCGCCGACGACGAAATCCCCCGCCACCGCGAGCTCGTGCCCGATGAAGATCACCTCCGGGTCGTAGGCGTTCGCGATCGCGACCATGCCCGCCGTCAGCCAGCCCGTCAGGTCGTCCAGGATCGCCAGCGCCACCTTGTCCTGTTTGCGCGCCGCGTCGACGATGTCAAACCAGCGGATGGACGGGATGAGCGACAGCAGGCTCGCCTGGCCGCCCGCCACCTCCCGCGCGTGCTCCTCGATCGCCGGGATCCCGGCGTACCGCTCGAGGCAGCCGACGTTCCCGCAGGGGCACGGCTTGCCCTTGTAGTCGATGCTGATGTGGCCGACCTCCGCCGCGAACCCGTTCTCGCCCATCAGGAGCCGCTTGTCCAGGACCACGCCCGCCCCGATGCCGTTCGTGACGCCGAGGTAGACGAAGTTCGTCAACCGCTTCCCGCAGCCGAAGAGCTTCTCCGCGAGGGCGCTCGCGTTCATATCGTTATTCAGGACGACGGGGAGGCGGAACCGCTCCTTGATGCGGTCCACGATGGGGATGTCTTTCAGCACCTTCGAGTTCGGCGGGTTGGCGATCTCGCCCTTGCGGATGTCAATCGGCCCGATGGACGCGATGCCGATGCCGATGACGCGCTTCTTCTGCTCCTTCGCGAAGCTGAGCTGCTTCTCGCACAGGGCCATGATGCCGTCGAGGAAAGCCTCCGCCGTCTCGATGTCGTGCAGGAACAGCATGTCCTCCCGCACGATGTCGCCCTTCAGGTTGATGAGCGAGAAATAACCAAAATCGCGGTTGATGCTGAACCCGAGCGCCAGCGGGGAGCCCTGCGCGATTTCGAGCATCACGGGGTTCCTGCCGATGCCGCCGCCGCCGCCCCCGCCGGGGTCCGTCTCGCAGATCACGCCCTGCTCGAGCAGCTCCGTCGTGATGTTCGTGATCGAGGTTTTCGTGAGCCCTGTGATGCGCGCCAGGTCCGTCCGGGAAGCCGTGCCATAGGAATTCAGCGCCTCCAGCACCAGGCTCCTGTTTGCGTTTTTGATCGTGCTCTGGTTCGCGCCCTTCCTCAGCGTCGTCGAATACTTGCTCAAAAAAATCTCCTTCGCCCACTATTATACCGGATATACCGAATCCCTGCATGTGTCAGTCGCATGCCGCCTCGCACATCGCCAGGACGTTTTCCAGGGGCACGTTGGGCAGCAGCGCTTCGTGGCTCGGCGAGACGATGTAGTTGTCCCCGAAGATCTCGCGCAACTCGTGCACCCGGTCCTTGACCTGCTGCGCGGTCCCGAACGTCAGCAGCTCCTGCTGGTCGACCCCGCCCATGAAGATGAGGTCGCCGCCAAACTCCCGCGCGAGGCGCTCCGGCTGCATGCCGGTCGCCTTGGCCTGGAGCGGGTGGAGGCAGTCCACGCCGAGTTCGATGAGCCGGGGGATCAGGTCGTAGATCGCCCCGCAGGAGTGGATGGTGACCTTGAGCCCGTAGCGCTTCATCTGGTCGATGAGCTTCTTCGCGTAAGGCGCGATGAAGCGGTCGAAAAACTCGAGGCTCATCAGGCAGGAGATCTGGCTGCCGAGGTCGTTGCCGAAGAAGGCGCTCGTCAGGCGGCCGGCCATCTGGTCGAAGTACTTCTTGTTCGCCTCGAGGTAGAAGTCCGTGATGCGCTCCGTCACCGCCTCCACGACGGCGGGGTTTGTGTGCATCTTGATGAAGTACTCCTCCATGCTGAAGAAGTCGCAGGCGACATGGAAGAACATGCACCAGAACCCGCCGATGACCGCAAGATCCATCTCCTCCGCCATCTCCACCTTCGCGATGTTCGACGAGAAGTCCAGGTGGTCCGTCGTCGGCCACGGGAATCTTTCCACTTCTGCCACGTCCTCGGTGTAGGCGAACACGCCCGGGTCGTTCAGGCTGACCCGCTTCTTGCCGCCGAGCACGTCGAACATCGGCTTGCCCTCCGGGTGCTTCCACGTGAGGAAGTCCAGCTCCGGGGACAGCCAGATCAGATCGCTCTTCAGCTCCTTCGCGAGCAGCATGTCCGCCTTGCCGACCTTCTCCGACGTCAAAACGCTCATCTCCGCGTAGTGCTTCTCCTCCGGCGTCAGCACCTCCCGGGGGATGCCGAAATGCTCCAGATAGATGTTTTTCGCGTCCTCCGACGGGTTCCCGATCCAAAAGGCGTTGTTCGGCGCCCGCCTCTCATACGTCGCCTTGACGACTTCCGCTCCTTTCATGGCATCCTCCTCCTATCTGCATTTAAAGGATTTGATTTCATAGGGCGCGAAGGCCACCGTGGCCGCCCCGCCCTCCAAAGCCAGCTCCCGCAAAGGCCGCTGCAGCAGATCCGCCTCGCAGGCCCGTTCCGTGTTTTTTGGGAATAACAACCGCGCGCGCGCCGGCCGCCCCTCCGCCTCCTGGGCCGTGACGACCAGCCCCTCGCCATCGCAGGACGGCTTGACGGAGGTGATGACGACGTTGTCCCTGGAGGACCCCAGGGCGAGCCCCGCTTCCGGCGCCCGGCCCCAAAGCCCGGCGAGCGGCTGGTTCACCTCCATGGCGCCGCGCAGGAAATCGGCGCGGCGCGCCTCTCCACTGTAGGGGCGGATGGCGATCCGCCCGCTCACCTCCCCTTTGTCTGGGGCAGCGTCCGGCGAATAAGACCCGCGCACAAGCGTCGCGAAAACCTGCCCGCCGGACACGGAGAAGCCGTGCTTGTTGTCGTTGAACAGGGCCAGCGCCCTGCCGTCCCCGCACAGCGCGGCGTACCGGTAGGCCGGGCGCTCCGCGTTTTGCTCCGTGCGCTCCACGCTGCCGAACGGGGCCTCGTAGATGTACCGGGGCGCTTCGATGCCCGCCGTGAACCCCATCTTCAGGACGGGGACGCCGGCCCTGCAGTCCCCCAGCTCCTGCCAGTCGAGCAGGAAGTCGAAATCCACCCTCGGCAGATCCCGGTACAGCGTGACGAGCTGCGTGAACCGGGAGGCGCGCCACGACCGGCTGATCCGGAACCGCGTGAAGACCGCCCCGTTCTGCACCACCTCGATTTCGGGCGTGTCGATGAGGAAATAGCATTCTTTTTCATTCCCGAGCGCCCAGGCGGACATGATGTGCGGCTCCTCGATCTGGGCCTTCAGCAGGCCGGAGCTGCGCTGCGCGAAATAGGCGCCGGGCACCTCGGTGTAGCCCACGGCCGGCTTCAGCACATCCACATCCTCCAACTTGTCGTAGAGGCGCACCACGGTCCCCGTCCGCGCGCCGATCTCCAGGACGTAGCGCGCGCTTTCGCAGCGCAGGACGCTGCCGTCCTCGATGCCCCGCGCGATGGACAGGGGCATGGGCGGCTCCGCGGCGCCGGCCGCCTCGACCGTGTAGTTGCGGACGGAGAGCCCGGGCACCCCGGAGGCGGTGAAATGCAGCGCCCCGCCGCACACCTGGCCCGGGGCCTCCCCGCCGTCCCACCGGACGCGCACCGCCCCGTCCGGCTGGCCGGGCGCGGCGGCTACCGCGATGTCCGTCCGCTCGAAGGACAGCGGGTTGAACACCGCCACGCCGTCCCCTTCCTCCACCCCGAGCAAGGACGGCAGGATGCCCTCCGCCGCGCGGAGCGCTTCCTCTCCGATTTGGAAGGTGTACGCGTCCGCCGCCTTGATGTTGCACCCGCAGGCGATGTCGTGGAAGCCGTTGAAGCAGACGCTTCTCCACGCGCTGTCAAACGTTTTGTTTGCCGCCGCTATGGCCTCGGCGCCCGCGCCGCTTGCGAGCGCGAGCGCAGCCGCCGCCTGCGCGTCCTTCAGGCGAGACTCGCCCGCGCGGAGGTAGTTTTTCGTCTTCGACTTCGTCGTGTAGGTGCCCTCGAAGATGAAGTCCTGCTCCCCGGCGTGCACCGGCCAGTCCGCCTTCGCGGCGAGCGCCTCGTCGAAGAAGTCGCAGGCCCGCGAAAACACCAGCCGGGGCAGCCCGGGCTTCTTGTCCAGGAAACGCTTGACGGCGATGTCGCGCCGCGCGGGCCCGCCGCCGTGGTCGCCGACCCCGAACACGAACATGCTGACGCGCACGCCGTAGGCATCGAAAAACTCTTCCACGACCGGCATGATGTTCGCCGGCCGCAGCGCGTTGTTGTACGGCCCGAAGCAGAAATCCAGCAGGCGCGACCCGTCCGTGCCCTCCCACCATTTCAACGCGTGCCCGCTGTTGTTGCACCGGAAATGGTAGTAGTAGCGCACGCCGGCCTTCGCGAGCACGTTCGGCACGGTCGCCGGGTGGCCGAAGGTGTCGGGCTCCCAGCACACGCGGGGGAAGCCCGCCCCGAGCGCGTCCCCCAAGAAGCGGTAGGACTGCAGCAGCTGGTTGGCGAAGACCTCGTCGCCGGACGTGTACAGGTCGTGCTCCGTCCACGTCGCCGCCGTGACCTCCCAGCGCCCCTCCTTGATCTTCTCGAGCACGCGGGCGAAGGTTTCGGGGTCCTCGCGGCGGACGATGTCGTACACGGCGGCCTGGCTCTGGGAGAAGCACAGGTCCGGGTTCTCGTCCATCATGCCGACGATCGTCCGGAAGTCCCGCACGCAGATCTCCTTCGTGTCCTCCATGTCCCACAGCCAGTTCAGGTCGATGTGGGCGTGGGCGACCAGGTGGACCCGGAACGTCTTCGCCAGGTCGTCGATCTCCAAAAGCGCCTCGTCGATCAGGCGCAGGTCCGAATCGATCAGCCCCCAGTCCCGCCCCAAAAGCCCGGATGGATGCAAAGAGGCGTCCAGCCGCTCCGCCACACCCGCCACGCGCCCCGGGGCAAGGGCCTTCAGCCTCCCCAAGAACCGCAGCTGGGCGGTAGCCGCCGAAAGGTCGAGCATCCTGCGCTCGAGTTCCTCGTTGTTGATGTAGACCCCCAGATGGGCGTCCCCGTCGTTTTCGGGGGTCTTGAACACCAGCACGTGCGTCGCGCCCCTCCGGTACGACCCGGTCACCGTGATCTCGCAATGGCGGCTGTCCCCCCAATAGCGGTAGGCCGCCGCCAGCCCCCCGTCCACGTACACCTCGACCGGCGCGAGCATGGTCATCGTGAGGTAGACCTTTGTGCCCTCTGTCGGTATCCCCTCGATCTCGCCCGGAAGCGAGAACACCTTCCGCATGGCCGCGGGCCCCTGGGCCATCGACCAGTCGCACAGGTCGAGCGTCTCCTCGCTGGGCCCCACGTCGCCGGAATTCACGTTGATCCCGTTGATCGGCGCGCCCTTCCCCATGACGGGCTTCCACGCGGCGTCGTCGAAATCCGGGGCCTCGCAGCCCTCTACATCGCCCTGCGCAAATTTGCAGACCCCGGGCTGCCCCGCCGCGGAGAGCTTCGCGATGATCTCTTCCGCGGATTCGATCCACTGCCTGATTTTGTCCATGTCCTGCCTCCTTGCGCGCTTCCTCAGATCGCCTTTTCAAGCAACACTTCCTGCGTCGCCTCTCCCTTTCTCAGCTCGGCGGAAATCCGCCCGTGCTTCATGATGTAGACGCGGTCGCACATGCTGATGATCTCGGCCATCTCCGACGAGATGATCAGCACGCCGATCCCCTGCTGCGTCAGCTGGTCGAGGATCGTGTAGATCTCGGCCTTCGCGCCGATGTCGATGCCGCGCGTCGGCTCGTCGACGATCAGGACCTTCAGGTCCTCCTTGACGAGCGACCGGGCGAGGATCACCTTCTGCTGGTTGCCGCCCGACAGCTTCTGGATCAGCTGGCTGACCGACGGCGTCTTGATGCCGAGCTTGTCGACCATGCCGTTGACGGCGCCCATCTCCTTGCCGCGGGAGATCTTCGCGAAGGAGGAGAAGCCCTTCAAGGAGGAGATCGTGATGTTGAACTTGATGTTCGCGTTCGAGAAGATCCCCTGCTCCTTCCGGTTCTCCGGAACGTAGCCGATGCCGCGCAGGTGCGCCTCGGAGGTCTCGTTCTTCTCCAAGGGGACGCCGCCGACCTCGACCCTGCCGGACAGCCGCTTGTCCGACCCGATGATCGCGTGGGTCAGCTCCGTCCGCCCCGCGCCCATCAGCCCGGAGAACCCGACGATCTCGCCGGCGCGGACGTGGAAGGAGATGTCCCGGACGTGGTAGCTGCACAGGTTCTCCACATTCAGCACCACCTCGCCGACCTCCCCGCCCTGCTTCGGGTACAGGTCCTTCAGCTCCCGGCCGACCATCATGGAGATCAGCTGCTGCTGGTCCGTTCCCCGCGTGTCCACCGTGCCGACGTATTTGCCGTCCCGCAGCACGGTGACGCGGTCGGTGACCTCGAGCACCTCGTCCAGCTTGTGGGACACGTAGACGACGCCGCAGCCCTTCGCCTTCAGGTCCCTGATCACGCGGAAGAGGTTCTTGATCTCCGCCGGGCTCAGCGCGGAGGTGGGCTCGTCCATGACGATGACCTTCGCGTCCATGGAGATGGCCTTCGCGATCTCCACGAGCTGCTGCTTCGCGATCGGGAGCGTCTTGAGCAGCGTCCGCGGGTTCTCGTCCAAGCCGATGTAGCGCAAAAGCTCCCGCGTGTCGCTGTGGACCTTCTCCTTGTTGATGACCCCCAGCCTGCCCGCGGGCAGGTGCGAGAAGTAGATGTTCTCCGCGATCGACATGTTCGGGATCAGGTTCAGCTCCTGGTAGATCACGCTGATCCCCTTCCGGATGGCCTCCTGCGGCGAGCGGAACGCCACCTTCTCCCCTTCGAAGAAGAGGTTCCCGGAGGAGTAGTCGTACAGCCCCGAGATGATCTTGATCAGCGTGGACTTGCCCGCGCCGTTCTCGCCCATCAGCGCGTGCACCTCGCCTTTGCGCAGGTCGAACCTGACGTTGTCCAGCGCGTGGACGCCCGGGAAATACTTCGAGATGCCTTTCAGCTCAATCCAGGAATCGTAGCCCATCACCGCATCGCCTTTCTTTATGGTTATTTCAGCATCGCCTGCGACTCCTTCAGCAGGCGGATCTCCGCGCTCGCCTTGCGCTGCACATCGAGGTAGACCGCCACGATGATGACGACGCCGCGCACGATGTCGTGGTAGAAGGTGTTGACGTCCATGAGGACGAGGCCGTTCTGCAGGACGTTGAGGATCAGGACGCCGATGATCGCGCCGATCAGGCTGCCGCTGCCGCCCGAGAGGCTGACGCCCCCGAGGATGACGGCCGCGATCACGGTCATCTCCATGCCGCTGCCCGCGATCGGCTGGCCCGAGTCGAGGCGCGAGGTGAGGATCACGGCGCTGACCGCGAACAGGATGTTGCCCACGACGAAGACCATGAGCTTGATCCGGGTCACGCTGAGCCCCGCAAGCGTCGAGGCGTCCTTGTTGCCGCCGACCGCGTAGATGTAGCGCCCGAAGATCGTGTTGTTCAGGACGAAGTAGAAGAAGAGGATCAAAAGGATCGCGATCAGCAGCGGGATGGGGAAGATCCCGATGCTGCCCATGCCGATCTCGGAGAACCCCTTCACGCGGATCGGCTGCGAGACCGCCTGCGTGATCACCATGATGACGCCCCGGAAGATCGCCATCGTGCCCAGCGTCGCGATCAGCGAGTTCAGCTTCAGCTTCGTGACGAGGAAGCCGTTGAAGAAGCCGGCGCCGCAGCCGACGGCCAGCGTCACGACGACCCCCATGAAGATGCTGCCGGTGCGGTTCATCGCCATCACGCCGAGCACCCCCGCGAACGCCTGCAGCGAGCCGACGGACAGGTCGATCTCGCCGGACAGGATGATCAGCGCCATCCCGGTGGCGGCGATCAGGTTCGGCGACGCCTGCCGCAGGATGTTCATGATGTTGTTCGACGAAAAGAAGACCGGCGACAAAAACGAGAGTATGCCGCAGATTACGAAGAGCGCAATCAGTAGCGCGCTCTGGTCCATGCGCAGCAGATTGGAAAACGCGTTGCTCCTCCCGGCTTGCTGATCCATTGAAACCCTTCCTCCTTGCTCCTTGCGATGCTACCCATAGGGGCGCCGCCCGCGCGGGCGGCGCCCCGCTCTCATACCGTTTGCGCCCGCGCTACATCAGCGCCTCCACCTTCGCGAAGTCGAGCACCCACTCGTCGCCCTCCTGGGTGTAGAAGTCCGCGTAGTTGTCCTTCGTCACCATCGTCGTCGGCGTCAGGTACCGCTCCGGCAGCTCCTCGCCGTCGTACGCCTTCTTGGCCGCGTCCACGATGCACGCGCCCACGAAGTCCGGGAACATCGCGAGCTCCGCGACGATCGGGGTGTCCTCCAGCAGCGCCTCGCGGCCCACGATGCCCTCGAGGCCGTAGCCGACCGCCGACAGCTGGGACTCGTCGAGCCCGGCCGCCTTGTAGCCCTGGATGGCGCCCTGCGTCGAGTCGTCGTTGATGCCGAAGATCGCGTTGATGTTCGGGTTGGCCGTGCAGGCGTCGGTGCCGCCCTGCAGCGCCTTCTCCTTGCCGCCCTGCGAGTCGACCTCCTGCACGATCGTGTAGTCCGCGCCGGACGCCTCGAGGCCTTCCTTGAAGCCCTCCACGCGCAGGCGGCAGTCCTCGAAGTTCGGGAACCCGACGATCAGGAACTGCAGGTCGATCCCCTGCTCCTTCCCGTAGTTGCCAAACCACTCCCCGGCCTGCTTGCCGGCGCCCTTGTTGTCCGCGCCGACGCAGGTGTACTCCCCGCCGACGGGGTTGGACTCGGTGATGACGATGATCCCGGCCTCGTTCGCCTTCTCGATCACGGGCCCGAGCGTCGTGGCGTCGACCGGCGTCAGCGCGAGCACGTCCACGCCCTCGGCGATGAAGTTCTCCGCGAACGAGATCTGCTGCGCGGAATCCTGGTTGGCGTCCGCGAGCTTGATCTTTATGCCCAGCTCCTCCGCGCGCCGCTCGGCGCCCTTCGTCACGTTCTGATACCACTCGTGGCTCATGAAATTGCAGACGTAACCGATCGTGATGCCGTCGCCTTCGGCCGCCGCCCCGGAAGACCCGCCGGACGCGGCCGCGGAGCTGCCCGCCGCCTCGCCGGCCGCCGACCCGCTGCCGCCGCTGTCGCCGCAGGCCGCGCCGAGCAGCGCCATGCTGACGACCAGCACAGAGCACACGAATACCCTCAACAATTTTTTCCTCATAGCTCTCCGTTCCTCCTTCATTTAATCAAATAAGTTTACTATATACGCAAAAAACAAGCTGATTTTTGAAGTAAAATCGCTTATTTCAGGCCAAAATAGGGGTGTTGCCGTCGGGGTTTCGAACAAAATTGCACTTCATTTATCTCCATCCTCCGCACGCACCATGCGGCTGCAAAAAGTGATAAATATTGAAAAATCAACGTTTTAAAACAAATTATGTCCGATTAAATAGGATTGTAAACGAACGGCGCGAGTTTGTCAATAAAAATTATTAATTATTCTTTCACGATGCCGATGGACTGGAGCGCCGCCTTGGCCGCCGCCTGCTCGGCCGTCTTCTTCGTCTTGCCCTTGCCCTCGCCGAGCCACTCGCCGTCGAGCAGCACGTGCACGACGAAGGTCTTGTCGTGGTCCGGGCCGCTCTCCGACACCGTCTCGTAGCGGATGTTGGCCACGCCGCCGCGCTGCAGCTCGATCTGCAGCGTCGTCTTGTAGTCGAAATAACGCTCGCCGGCGCCGAGCGTCCGCAGCTCCGCGTCGACCGGGGCCTCGAAGAGCCGCCGCACGATCAGCCGCGCGTGGGCCGCCGTCCCGTCGAGGTAGATGGCGCCGACCAGCGCCTCGAACGTGTCCTCGAGCACGGTGTCGTTCTCGCGCTCGCCGTTCTTCTCTGCGCCGCGCCCGAGCTTGAGCCACCGGCCGAGGCCGAGCTTGCGCGCCATCGCGGCGAGGCTGCTCGTCCGCACGAGCTGGGCCCGCACCGCTGTCAGGATGCCCTCGCTGTAGCCGTAGCGCGCGCTGCGCTCGTAGATGAGCGACGTGACGGCCAGCTCCAGCACGGCGTCGCCGAGGAATTCCAGCTGCTCGTTGGACCGGATCGCCTCATCCGCCGCCTCGTTCGCGAAGGAGGAATGGCAGAACGCCCGCTCCAGGAGGGCGCGGTCGAAGAAAACGTACCCGAGGCTCTCCTCGAGCTCAGCCCAGCGCGAGCTGCCCAATTTGCCCCTCGATGTGGCCGACGACGTCCTCGGAGACGAACGGCACCGCGCGCAGGATCCCGTTGCGCACGGTCTTGCTGTCGGACGAGCCGTGGACCTTGATGACCGGCGCGCGCACGCCGAGCACCGGCGCCCCGCCGTATTCCGAGTAGTCGAACATCGCCTTGAGCTCCTTCAGCTTCGGCAGCAGGATCGCCGCGCCGAGCTTCGACGTGGCCGAGCTCTTGAATTTTTCCGAGATGATGGAGAAGATCGCCGTGCCGAGCCCCTCCGTGAGCTTCAGCACCGTGTTGCCCGTCATGCCGTCCCCGACGAGCACGTCCGCCACGCCGTAGGGGATGTCCCGGGCCTCGATGTTGCCGATGAAGTCGAGGATGCCGCGCGACGCCGCCTCCAGGAGGAGCTGGTACGTCTCGCGCAGCGCTTCGCCGCCCTTGGTCGGCTCCGTGCCCATGTTGATGAGGCCGACGCGCGGCTGGCGGATGCCCAGCACCTTCTCCACGTAGATGCTCCCCATCGCCGCGAACCGCAGCAGCGTCTGCGGCTTGCACTCGGAGTTTGCGCCCGCGTCGATGAGCAGGCCGATCGCGTTCTTCACGGGCAGCGGGTACGGCGCGCCGAGCGCCGGGCGGTCGATGCCCGGGATGCGGCCGAGGATGAGCAGCGCGCCCGTCATGAGCGCCCCGCTGTTGCCGGCCGAGACGAGCACGTCGCCCTCGCCGTCCTTCACAAGCTCGAGCGCGCGCACGAGGGAGGAGTCCTTCTTGGCCCGGATGGCCTTCACGGGCTTGTCGTCGCCCCCGATCACCTCCGAGGCGTGGACGACCGAGATGCGCCCCGGCTCATGGTCGTGCGCCGACAGCACTTCTTTGATCCGCTCCCCGTCGCCGACGACCACGATCTCGTGCTCGATCAAAAGCGACGCCTCGCAGGCGCCCTTCACGATTTCAAACGGCGCGTTGTCCCCTCCCATTCCATCTACGACGATTCTCATTCGCGTTCACCTTCATTCATATCCCGTCATTCTCCATCCACTTCGAAGAAACCACAGATGGTCTTGCCGCTCGTGATCTCCGACACCAGCCGCAGGCCGGTGCCCTCCATATCATACACAAAAACGATCTTCTCCGCCTCCGCGGGCGCCTCCGGCACAATCGTTTTCAACATATTCTCGTGCCCGGCGAAGAAGGCCGGGTCGTAGTATTCCGTCGTCTCCTTGTTCTCGAAGATCGAGGCGTAGAAGATGTCCGACTCGACGAGGTCCTGGAAGAAATGGCTCCCGTAGCTGAGCTCCGGCAGATACCCCGCCCCCTCGAACGCCACCTCGCACGCGATCGACACGTTGGAGATCTCCGCGAACCGCACGGGCACGCCGAGCTCCGGCGACGTCGTCCCGAGCCGCCCGGGCACGAGCAGCATCACGACCTTGCCCTGCCCCTTCGCGTAGGCCTGGTTGATCTGCCCGATGATGCGCGCGATGGCGGGCTTCAGGTTGTAGGGGTATTCGTAGTAGGCCAGGGGGTCGATGCGCACCACCACGTCCACCTTCGAATAATACGCCCCGCCCATCGTGCCGCCGCTCAGGCGGAAAAACGTCTCGTTGTCGCCCACCTTGGGGAGCGCGACGCGGATGCCCGACCCGCCGACCTGCAGGGGCCGGCACTGGAGCAGGTTGATCACGAAGCGCCCGTCGCGTGAGATGTTCAGCGCAAACTCCACGTCCACGGGGTAGTCGTACTCCTTCTGCACCGCCGCGAGGATCGCGCGCATATCCGTCAGGAACGCGCCGTTCCCGAGGAAGTGCTCGCAGCTCGTGTAGATGACGCGGCGCGCGAGCCCCACCTTGCGCAGCTCGTTTTCCTTTTTGTAGTCGCGCTCGACCGCGATCTCCCGGAACCAATCGCTCATCCGGGTCTCGGCCTCCTCGATCGGGATCGTCGAGTGCGCGTTGATCGTCAGGTCGAGCACGTCGACCTTCTTCTGCGCGTAGTCGCTCTCGTACGCGCCCTGCATCGCGCGCAGGGACGGCCGGTCGAGCGCCGCGATGCGCGGGTAGTCCCCGTCCGTCCGGTCCACCGCCCGCGTCCCGAGGCCCATCACGATGCGGATCACGCCCGCCGCCGGGTCGATCTCGCTGTTCCACCGGTACTGGTTGTGCGAGAACGCCACGCCCGCCGCCATCGGCATGTAGATGTCCTTGAACAGCGAGCCGCTCACGCGCTGCACGAGCAGCGCCATCTGCTCGTCCTCGCCCGACAGCCCGCGCTGCTGGCGGTACTCGAGCACCGACTCGTCCATCGTGCTCGCGTAGACCTGCCGCACCGCGTCCTCGAACGCGAGGAGCCTCTCCTCGAGCGGCCCCTTGTTCACACAGAACACCGAGTCGTATTTCCCGGCGAACGCGTTCCCGAACCCGTCCTCGAGCATCGAGGACGACCGCACGATGATCGGGCTCTGCCCGTAGTACTCCAGCATCTGCCGGAACTGCTCGCGGATGTTGTCGGAGAACGCGCCCTCGAGGATCTTCTCCTTGAGGATCTCCGCGATCGCGAAATACCCGCGCGCCTTGCGCTGCCGGATCTTGAGGCCCCAGCATTTGTTCTTGACGAGGAAGGTGTAGTACAGGTTGCTGCAGATGTAGAAGCTGTCGTGCGGCTCCAGCACCTGCGCGATCTCCGGCAGCTGCTTCTGCACGATGAGGCGCGAGAGGATCATCCCCGTGGCCTTGCCGCCGATGGAGCCCACGCCGATCATCCGCGCCTTGATCGAGAGGATGTCGTCCAGGGTGATGTTCCTGGCCGCGATGTCGAGCAGCCGCTCGTCGGGCGTGAAGATGAGCCGGCAGAGCGCCTGGATCTCCGCGCCCGCCTCCTCCTCCGAGTGCGCCTGCGTGCGCTCCTCGAGGAAGAAGCGCTCCCAGTTGTCGAGGTTCATCGCGGAGTCGAGGTCGCCGTTCTTCCCGACGAGCGCGAAGTACTCGGAGAGCTCGAGGCCGTTCGTGAGCGGTTTGATGAGCGCCGGGTCGTCGATGTCGACGACGTGCGGCAGGAAGATCGTCGGCAGGTAGCGGTCCAAAACCTTCGCCGGCTGCACGTACATCCGCTTCTCCGTGTGGACGACGTCGATGAGCACGCTCGCGGTCTCGCGGGTGCGCGACTGCATCTCCGTCGAATGCCGGCCGCGCAGGTAGGCGAAGTACGCGACGGAGTTCGCCTTCGCGATCTCCGGCGCGGTCACGACGAAGAAATTGGCCACCATGAAGTCCGCGATCCACTCGTCCTGCAGGTCCGTGAGGCAGTCGAAGACGTAGTGCGTCTCCGGCCCCTCGTCCTCGATGATGTCCGAGATGCGCATGACGGTCTGCTCGAACCCGTTCGCCGCGTCGATGTCGTAGACCGTCAGGTTCGCCGCGTTCGCGAACGTGAGCCACAGGCTCTCCTGCGGCGCGCCCGCGCGCACGTCCATGATCGAGTACCCGTCCTCGGGGTCGTCCGTCAGGCTGCGCTCCTTGTTGAAGCGCAGGTACACGACGTTCTTGCCGTCCTCGATCGCGCGGCGCATGAAGGCCCTGACGAAATAGGCGTATTCCTCAAACTCCGTGATCTGCCATACAACGTTGTCGCCGTACCGGATGAAGTCAAGCGCGTTGTCAAGCCCGTAAAATCCACTGAAAACCTTCTTTTGGTTTATCATAATGCTAAAGTATACCACATGCGGGCAACATGCTGCTCGAGCGCCGCCCCCCAGGCAGCGGATCCCCGCCCCCATGCAGCAAAACGCCTTCGGTTTGGCCAAAAAAGGGCGGGATGTGCACATTTTCATGGTATATTTTCCCATTGCATGCACATCCCGGCCTTTTTTGGCCAAAACACCCCCTCACTTCAACGTCCGGATGCACATCCCGGCATTTTTTGGCCACGAAACGGCGGATTTGCTGACACGGCGGAAATTATTATAGGAATAGGCAGGTATATATTTGCATTATTTCCATAATATGATATAATAGGACGCATGAAAGCGTATTTGAGCCACTTCACAGCCGCATATGCCTGGAACATCCCCTATTTGGACAGCGTCTTCGGCGCGCCACCGGGGGAACCGCGCGCAGGCCGCGGCCGGAAGGCGGACATCACCTTCACCGACCCGGCCGCGCGGCACCGCCTGCGGGGCTACAACGTGCACCTCTGCACGGGGCGCCTCCCGCGCGATGCCGTTGCGAGGCGGAACGGCTATTTCACCGCGTCGCCGCCGCTGGTGTTCCTCGAGCTGGCCAACGAGCTGGACTTCCACCGGCTGATCCTCCTGGGGCTGCAGCTGTGTGCGTACGCCCCCGGACGCCCCGCCGAGGCGGTCGCGGCAAAGCAGCAGCTGCTTTCCCTCGCTGCGCGTATGCCTTGGCATTTCGGGAGCGTGAAGGCCGGCAAGGCGCTGCGCTACGTGGCGGACGGCTCGGGCTCCATCATGGAATCCCTCGCCTTCATGATCCTGGGCCTGCCGCACGCGCTCGGGGGGTACGGCCTGGGCGGGGCCCGCTTCAACCACGAGATCCCACTCGACGCGGAGGCGCAGCGGCGGCTGCGGCAACAGCGCTGCTACGTGGATTTGTTTTTCCCGGAGGCCCGGCTCGGCGTCGAGTACGACAGCTTTTCGCAGCACAGCACCCCCGCGGAGCAGTCCCGGGATCTGATCCGCGCCACCACGCTCGAGCGGCTGGGGATCGAGATCGTCCGCCTCGGGACCCACCAGCTCTACGACCGGAAGGCCTGCGAGGAGTTCGCGCACAACCTCGCCGCCCGGCTCGGGAAGCGCATCCGCATACGCACGGGGAAATTCCCTGAGGCGCACCACAGCCTGCGCGCCCTGCTGCCCACAAGGCCGAATTTGTGAAAATAAAGTTTCGTTCAAGCAACTTGAAGGTTTCCTTGCTTTTATGGTAAAATAGCGTCACACAGTTGACGAAAAAAATGGGGGTTCTGATTTTGAAGCGTTCGATCATTCTATTGGTCGCGGTTTTGGCGCTGCTGTGCGGCACGCAGGCTGCCTTCGGCGCGACGGCGACGGACATCCGCACCTACTTCCCGGACTATGACCCGGCTCAGCCGGAGGCGTCGTCCATCACGACGAATATGTCGCTCACGTTCACGGACAAGAGCGGCAACCCCGTGAAGGACCCGACGATCGACTCGGTCGTGAGCTTCAACACGGGGCTGTATATCCCGGCGTACGTCACGCCGAAGATCAAGGCCGGCGACACATATGACATCACGCTGCCGCAGGACATCGTCATCAAGCAAGGCTCGACCAACGTCCCGCTGCACGACCCGACGAAGCCGGCGAGCGCGCCGCCTTACGGCTACTTCACGGTCACGCCGGACCCGAGCGGCGCGACGGGCGGCAACGTGCACATCGTCTTCACGGACCAGGCGTCCACCTCCGGCGCGCTGTCGGGCAATATGTTTTATCAGGGGCTGCTCAACAAGGCGAACATCACGGACCCGGGGCAGACGACGATCAAGATTCCGAGCGAGGACAGCCTCCAGTCGACGATCGACGTGAAGCCGGAGACGACCAGCGGCATCGAGAAGAGCGGCACGGCCACGCGCAACGGGTCGGCCACCTCGGTCAGCCCCGACTCGATCACGTGGACGGTCGTCATCAACAAGGCGATGCGCAACGTCCAAAACATCCAGCTCAAGGACACCTTCCCCGCGAACCTCGCGCTGGCCGGCGCGTCCGTCACCGTCGAGGAGGTCGACGTCGACCTCTACGGCAACCTCAAGAACGGGACGGGCAACCCGCGCGCGCCGTCGGACAGCTACACGGTCGGCCCCGCGCCGAGCTTCACCGTGAAGATCCCCGGCCCCACGGACAAAGTTTTCAAGATCACGTATACGACGCCCATCGATACCACCGCGATCTCGCAGACGGGCGGCAATTATTCCTTCACAAACAGCGCGAGCCTCACCTCGGACGAGTTCCCGACGCCCTGGAAGGCCACGAGCACCGTCAACGCCAATTTCGGCAAGAAGCTCGAGAAGCTCGCGGTGAACGTGACCTCGCAGACCATCCCCGGCGCCTCCCCGGCGCGCAGGCTCGTCTACTCCTACGCGCTGCGCTACAACTACAACCAGGGCAGCGTGCCGGCGGCCGAGGCGTACATCGACGACATCTACGACCCCGACACGGCGAACGGCACGAACACGCAGGGCGGGCATATCGGCTTCGACCCGGCGAGCGTCGTGGTGTACAACGTTACGTTTGACAGCGCCGGAAACCCCCAGCGCGGCAGCGTCGTGAGCCCGGGCCTGTATACGGTCACGCAGTCGGCGGGCAAATTCCGCGTCAAATTCAATAATAATATTTCGACCGCCTACCTCGTCACCTACCAGACATACGCGGCCGGCAACGCGCAGAGCAGCGGTTCGTCCTACAGCCCGCCTGACCCGAACGGGGTCGTGAGTTCCAACTACACGGTGCGGAACACGGCGGAGACGGGCGACAGCACCCCGTCGCGCTCGTCCACGACGAACGTCGTGAAGCAGGAAGGCGTCGTGAAAAAGCTCGTGGCGGCCGATGTCGTGAACAAGGTGCTGACGTGGCAGACCGATTTGAACGAGCTGCGTTACGACGTGGAAAACCTCGTGTACACGGACACGATCTCCGCGGTGCACTACATCTACGTGGGGCCGTCCGGGGGGCCGCCGGCGGGCGCGGAGCCGCCGGTCATCAAGGACGTGACGGTCAGCCCGCAGAAGACGCTCGAGCTGAACAAGGACTATACGATCACCTTCCAGGGCGGCGCAGACGACGCGCAGGTCGTCACGGTGGCCTTCATCGGGGCCTACAAGGAGACGACGCACCAGCTGCGGCTGACCTACGACACGATCTACGACGCGTCCATCACGTCGGGGTCGAAGACGGCGGTCAACACCGGCGACGCGGCGTGGACGACAGGCGGGACCAGCTACCACGCGCGCAGCCAGGCGAGCTACACGCCGACCGCCTCCGACCAGAACAACGGCAGCAAGAGCGGGAGCTACAACGCGGTCACGAAGACGATCACGTGGGACGTCTGGCTCGGCTACGCGGGGACGCCGCTGAAGAACGGCGTCTTCACGGACAAGATCACCTCGCCGTCGGCGACGCAGGTGCAGACCTACGTGCCGATGTCGCTGCACATCTACCATTACTCGATCAACGCGGACGGGTCGACCGTGAAGGGCAAGGAGGCGACGCCCACCGAGTACGCGCGGTTCTCCATCGAGGACCCGTCGACAGCCAACGACCAGACGATCACGATCCGCTTCCCGGACGTCGCGCAGCCGGTGGACGGCGACGACGGCAACGTCTTCATGATCGAGTACCAGACCTCGGTCGAGGGCTCGAACGTCGCCGCGACCTACACGAACACGGGGCATTTCCACAACGACAACTCCATCGACCACGACTACCCGGCCTCGGTCTCCGTGAACCACGGCGGCAACCTCGTCGAGAAGAGCGGCGCGCAGGGCAAGGACGGCTACCTGTACTGGACCGTCACGATCAACCCAAGCCAGTCGACGATCTCAAACGTCGTCGTCCACGACGTGCCGGCCATCTACGACAAGAGCGCGCAGACGATCCAGACGGACACGATCCGCGTCGTGCCGGGCGCGGTCGACGCGGACGGCAACATCACGGCGGACACGCAGAGCCCGCTTGTTTTGGGAACAGACTACACGTACACCTATGAGACCAACACCGCCTGCACGAAGGTGGCCGGCTCCATCGGCAAGCCCGAGCTCGAGCTGAAGCTCATCGGGGCGTACGCCACGATCAACCGTCCCTACATCCTCACGTTCCGCACGTCGCTGATGGTCTCCTCCAGCTCCTCGGGCACGATCCGGCCGTACAACGACGTGACCATCACGAGCGACTCGGCGGCGCCGATGAACACGGACCAGAAGTCGTACGTGAGCGTGACCGTGCTCAAGGCGGGCGGCGTGCTGGAAGGCGCGCTGACCGGTTTTTCCATCACAAAGCGCGCCCTCGGCGGGCCGGACGACGGCGAGCCGATGGACGGCGTGACCTTCCGGCTCTTCGACAGCAACGGCAACCGCGTCGGCGTCGACCAGGTCACGGACGCGGCCGGGCAGGCCTCGTTCGGCAATCTGGTCGAGGGGACCTACAGCCTCATGGAGGTGGACAACGGGGCCTGGGGCGCGTCCGGCTACGCGATCCCCGACGATCTGCGCGCGGGCTCCTACACTTTGAAAGTGGACGGGAGCGGCAACGTGGCGGCGGGGCGCAACATCCTGACGAACGCGCAGGGCATGGTCGTGCTGACGAAGACGGACGGGCTGCACCTGGCAAGCGGCGACCCGGTGTTTGAGATCGGGATCGACCCCGAGACGGGTCTCGAGGCCTCGCTGCCGAAGCCGGGGCCGAACAAGCTCGAGGGGGCGGAGTTTGTCCTGCGGGACGGGAACGGCGACCCGGTGCCGGGCTATACGGATACGTATGTGACCGACGCGGACGGCACGATCACCGTCGTCGGCCTGCCGGAGGGGACCTACCAGTTCGTCGAGACCCTGGCGCCCGACGGCTATATCCGCAATTCCACGCCGCTGCGCTTCACGGTGGGCACCGAGGCGCGCAAGGACGTGAGCAGCGTCAACTACCAGGGCGTGCTGCGGTTCAAGAAGGTGATGAAGTTTGAGTCGGCCGGCGGCCAGTACGCCGAGCTGGATAACAAGCCGCTGGCGGGGGCGCGGTTCACGCTCTACAACGGAGACCCGACGATCGCCGACCATGACGACCCGCACTACCCCTCGCAGACGTGGGAGGCGGTGTCCGACGCGGAGGGCAACGTGGTCTTCACGGGGCTGCCGCCGATCGTGAGCTACCCGGGGTACTGGCTGCAGGAGACGTCGGCGCCGGGCGGGCTCGTCCTGCCCTTCCCGGGCGGCTTCTTCCCGGGCATCGCGGTGCCGGGCAACAGCACGGACCCGGCGAGCATCGCCAACCCGGGAGAGTCGGTCGTCGACCTTGCAAATATGGAGTTTGACGACGATCCCGGTGACGACGTACCGGCGGTCAAGCCGTTTGACGACGGCCTCGACAACTACCTCATCGACTCCGTCGTCTTTTTCCACAAGGCGGACGAGGACGGGGCGCCCCTCGGCGGCGCGGAGTTTACGCTCTACGCGGATGATGTCATCGGCGCCTGGCCGAACGGGGCGCCCGCGGGCGACCCGCCGCAGCTCACCGCGGTCTCCAACGCGGACGGCCTCGTGATCTTCAGCGGGCTGCCGCAGGGCTCCTACCACATCCTGGAGACGGCGCCGGCGCCGGGCTACCTGCTCAACACGGAGGTGCCGGGCTATCTGCAGACGGTCACCATCGGCGACGTGGCCTCCCGGCAGGAGCTCAACACCGCCCAGACGCCCTTCGTCGACTACCAGTATTCCGTCACGTTCGCCAAGCAGCTCGGGGATGCCGTCGCGGGCGACAGCGCACGCTTTTTCCTGATCGACGCGGACGGAGAAGTCGTGTCGATCGCGGAGGCGCAGGGCGGCGGCCAGTACATCCTGAACGGCATCCCGCCCGCCACCGGCACGGACCCGGACAAGGCCTACCGGCTCGTGGAGGCCGCCGCGCCGGACGGCTATATCCTCAATTCGGACACGCTGGCCTCCTTCGACCTGCCCGCGCAGGACATCGCCGGGAAGCCCGCGCCCATCGACCTGAACACCCTCGCGTCCGGCGCGAGCCCGGCCTTGAACGACCAGGGGACAGCCCGGTTCCGCAAGACGGACGCGGAGGGCAACCCGCTGGCGGGCTACCGGTTCCTGCTCGAGAAGGTGGACACGCCGCTGGGCGATGGCCCCATCGAGATCGGGGAGTACACCTCGGGCCCGGACGGCTGGGTCACGGCGGACGGCCTCGCCCCCGGCAGCTACCGCTTCTTGGAGCGCAAGCCGGACGACACGGCGCGTGCCACATACCTGACGAATATGGACCCGATCGACTTCCGCATCCCGGCAGCCATCTCCTACGGGACTGTGGAAACCCGGGACTCTGGCGACCTACTCTTCACGCCTACGCCGAACGCTTTGGACACCGACCCCGTGACGTTTGAAAACTACAAGGGTTCCGTGGAATTGCTGAAACAGGACGACTACTCGCGGGTGGCGCTGGCCGGCGCGGTGTACGAGCTGTACCGGCAGGACAGAGCGCGGCCGGGGGACGACGCGGACGCCTCTGCGGCGGCTACTCGTTTGGGGGCGTACACCACCGGCGCGGACGGGACCGTCACGGTCCAGGGGCTCACGCCCGGCACGTATTATTTCAAAGAAAAGACCGCGCCCGCGGGCTATTCGGTCTCGCCGGCCATCGTGCCGTTTTCCGTGCCGCTCATCGCGGTCGAGCAGCCGGAGCCCGTCCACGTGGTCGCGGAGGACAAGAAGCTGCCCGTGCCGCCCATCTCCCCCGAAGTCCCGGATCGGCCCGGCGAGGACATGCCCGGCGGGGACAGCGGCAACCACGGCAGCGGCGGCGGCGCGTCAGGCCCCAAGACGGGCGACGACGCCGACCCGGCGGCATGGCTGCTGCTCTGCCTCCTTGCGGCAGGGCTGGGGGCCGGATTGTCCGTAAGGCTGTACCGGCGGCGGAAGCAGCGCGGGTAAGCGCAGAAGGGCCGCCGCGCGGCTGTCACTCCGCGTCCGGCGGCGCGTTCACGAGGATGCGCCCGGGCAGCACGCCCACGTCGAGCGGCAGCACGTCGCCGCGCTCGCCGTCGAGGTCCGTGTTCACCGGATGCTGCTCGTCCGTCTCGATGCGCAGCTGCGCCGCCTTGAAATACTCCACGCGCTTGTCGCGCGGGTGCTGCCCCGCCATCACGGTGAGCAACACCGGCAGCATCACGGGAAGGATCAGCTTCTTGAAGTAGACGACGTCCAGAAGCCCGTCCCCGATATCCGAGAACGGCGCGATCTGATGGAAGCCGCCCGCCTGCCGCCCGTTCATGATGATGACGGCGCTCGAATCCCCGTCGATGACCTTGTCGCCTGCGATGATGCGGATATGCGAGGCCCGCGCAAACGGCACCTCCGCAAGCCCGCGCAGATAGTAGGCACCGAGGCCAAGCGTGTTCTTGATCGTCGGGTCCGTCCGCTGGCTGATGTCAACAAGCATGCCGATCGCAAGCACGTTCACGAAGCACCGCCCGTTCGCCGTCCCGACGTCCATCTTCAAATAATTTTCGGAGAGCGCCACCTCGACCATGCCGTCGATCTCCGACGGGACGCCGAGGTAGGACGCGAGGTCGTTGGCCGTGCCTGCCGGGAAGATCGCGAGCGGGGTCTCGACCCCGTGCTTCACCATCTCGTTCACGACGAGGTGCACCGTGCCGTCGCCGCCCGCCGCGATGAACTTGTGGCAACGGCTGAGCTCGGGGTCCGTCATGACGCGCTCCAGCGTGAAAGCGCCGCCGAGCCGGATGGGGATGAGCAGCATCCCCGCGTCGGCGAACCGCGCGATGACCTTGTCGAGATGGGCCGTGAATATCCCGTTCCCGGCCTGTGGATTGTAGATCAAAACAACTCGTTTCATTTCAGCAACTCACCCATCAAATACAATGAACCTGCATACACAATCATATCATATTCCCGCAGCGTTTCCGCAGGCAGGCTTTTCGGGTCCGCGCAGACCCCCGCCACGCGGCCGCCCGCCTGCCGGATCCTCCCCGCCAGCTCGTCCGCCGTGAGCGCGCGCTCGTTGCCCGGCTGCGTCGCGAGGAAGGCGCCGTCAGGCCCCGCCGCGCCCACAAGGATCCGCAGCATGGCGTCCGCCTCCTTGTCGCGCAAAATGCCGACGACAAAGAGGAGCTTCGGCGCGGGCTCCCGCCCGCCGAGGCACGCCCCGAGGGTGTCCGCCAGCGCCCGCGCGCCGGCCTCGTTGTGCGCGCCGTCGTAGATCTCAACCTGCCCGTCCGCGTTCGTCCCGACCTGGAACCGCGCGGGCATCACCGCCCTTTTCATGCCGGCCCGAAGCCCCTCGCCGTCGCCCCGGATATGCCCGCGCTCCCGCAGGACGTCCAGCGCGCACAGCGCCACCGCCGCGTTCTCGACCTGGTGCGCGCCCGCCATCGCGATCTCGATGCCATCGTAGCGCCGCCCGCCGATCACGCAAGAAAACCGGCTGCCGCACAGCCCGGCCTCGTGAACCCGCGCGGCGGCGGCGATGCGCGAAGCATCCACAAGGGGTGCGCCGACTTCATACGCCCGCCGCGCGATGACGCCGGCCGCCGCGCGCGCCTCCCCTTTCGACGCCGCGCCGGCGGCAGTGACGACGGGGCAGCCGGGCTTGATGATCCCCGCCTTCTCCGCCGCGATCTCCTCGATGGTCCCCCCGAGGCGGTCCATATGGTCGAACGCGATCGGCGTGATGACGGACACCAGCGGCTCCTTGATGATATTCGTAGAGTCGCCGCGCCCGCCGAGCCCGACCTCCAGCACCGTGAAGTCCACGCCGCGCTCTTTGAAGTACTGCAGCGCGATGGCTGTGATGATTTCGAATTCCGTGGGGGATTCGCCCGTTTCGCGCACATAGGCGTCCGCGGCGCCGACCACCTCGTCCGCCAGCCGCTCCAAGTCCCCTTCCGGGATCCATTCCCCGTCCACCTGGATGCGCTCGCGGAAGTCCAGCACGTACGGCGAGATGAACAGCCCCGCCGAATACCCCATCGCGAGCAGGCACTCGTACAGGTAGCGGCAGATCGAGCCCTTCCCGTTCGTCCCAGCCACATGCAGCACGCGCAGCCCCGCCTCCGGGTGCCCCAGCGCCTCCATGAGATAAGCCATGCGTTCCAGCCCAAGCCGGCTGCCAAATTTCAAAAACCCAGCGATTTTCTCCTCAGCGTTCATTCGAGTCCTCTCCTCCAGGCATCACAAACAAACACCATAGTACCATATTCAGCCCGGCCTTGCTCCGAGGAGCATTGAAACTGTCGTTTAACAACTCCCGACTCACTTTTTGTGTGACATAGGCCCAGTGGCCCCCGTAGCGCCTTGGGGGCGCACACGGATTCCATGCGCACACCCATTCCGCGCTTGCGTTTCATCCCCATTCTGGTAATATATACACCGTTGGAGCGAAGAAGGGGCTGCATGGACAACCAAACAAACAAAGCGCGCATAAGTTATTTCATGTTGTCGATCGTGATGATGATCTGGGGCATCACACCGATCTTCGCGAAGACCCTGCTCACCTCGGTCTCGGTGCCGGGCCTCGGGTTCCTCAATTTTGGCTCCGCCGCCCTGTTCACGCTGACGTTCAAGCTGCTGCGCGACCGGAGTTTCCGCTTCCGCCTGCGCGACGTGCCCTTCTTCTTCCTGAACGCGCTGTTCGGGAACGTCGGGTACCAGCTCACAAACTACGCCGCGCTGGAATACCTGTCCGCCGGCGTCGTCGCGGTCGTGATCGCGTCCATCCCGCTCATGTCGGTCCTCATGGAATTCCTGTTCCACCGGAACGCGCCGGGCTGGCGCGCCGTCGTGTTCATCGCGGTCTGCATCTTCGGCGTGTCGCTCGTGATCGGCGTCGACCTGCAGGACCTCGTCGAGGGGAAGGTGCTCGGCTATATCTTCGCCTTCGGCAGCGTCGTGTCCTGGGGGTTCTACGGGATCCTCATGGAGAAGATGGTCGCCCGCTACAGCTCGCAGGACCTCTCCGTGTACCAGCTGTGCGCCTCCGCCATCATCCTGGCGCCGTTCTATTTTGCGAACCCGGCCCCCACCGAATTTTTCAGCACGCACACGATCCTCGTGATCCTCTTCCTCAGCATCGGCGGGTCGAGCGTCGGCTATATGCTGTATAACAAATCCCTGTCCTACGTCGGCGCGATGCCCTGCGCCCTCTTCGCCAATTTCATGCCCGTCGTCACGGTCATCGGGGAGCGCCTCATCCTGGGCGCGAGCCTGTCCCCGCTCCAGATCGTGGGGATGGCCGTCGTCATCATCTCCGCCTGCTTCGTGATCCGATTCAAAAATCAAAGACCGTCTTTGAACCGGTAAACCCCCGCCTCCGTCACGACGAGGTCGGCCTTTTGGTCGTGCGCCTCGCGCGGCACCGCCTCGACCATCATCGCCTCGTAGCAGAGCACGACCGCCGGGGCGCGGCTTTCCGCGAGCCACCGGTCGTAGAACCCGCCGCCGTAGCCGAGCCGGTAGCCTTCGCGGTCGCAGCAGACGCAGGGCGTGACGATCAGGTCGATGTCCCCCGGCGGCACGACGGGGCACGCCGGCCGCGGCTCCGGGATGTCGTACTTCCCGCTCTGCAGATCCCCTTCCCCGGAAATCGCCCGCGCCTCCATGACGCCCATCGCCGTGCACAGCGGCACGCACACGCGCTTGCCCTGCGCCCGCGCCGCCTCCATGAGCGCCCGCGTATCGGGCTCG
>JAISTX010000049.1 GCA_031272365.1 Eubacteriales Family XIII. Incertae Sedis bacterium | reverse complement strand
ATTCTCAATTCTCAATTCAAATCTCAGTCCACCGTCTCCCCAATCTTCAAAAACTCTTCCATGGACGTCACGCCGCTCACCACCAGCCCCTTCGCCCGCTCCCTGAGCGTGACCATGCCGCCCTGCACGCGCGCGTAGTCGTAGATCTGCCCCATCGGCGCGCTCTCCGCGATCATGCGCTGCATCTTCTTGTCCACGTTGATCACCTCGTGCACCGCGATGCGCCCCTTGTAGCCCGTCTGGTTGCAGACGTGGCAGCCGCGCCCGCGCACGAGCGTCGGGATCTCCCCCTTCTCCGCCCGGAGCGTCAAAAGCTCGAGGTCGGTCGCGGGGTATTCCTCCCGGCAGTACGGGCAGACCTTGCGCATGAGCCGCTGCGCTACGAGCCCGACGACCGAGTTGCCGACGAGGTACGGCGCGACGCCCATGTCCTCGAGCCGCACGATCGAGGCGAGCGCGTCGTTGGTGTGCAGCGTCGAGAGCACGAGGTGCCCCGTGATGGCCGCGGACACCGAGATGTGCGCCGTCTCCGCGTCCCTGGTCTCGCCGACCATGATGATGTCCGGGTCCTGCCGCATGAGCGACCGCAGCCCCGCCGAGAACGTGAGCCCCGACTGGTTGTTGACCTGCACCTGGTTGATGCCGTCGAGGTTGCGCTCGACCGGATCCTCGATCGAGGAGATGTTGATCTGCTTCTGCTTGAACTTCTCGAGCGCCATGTACATCGTCGTCGTCTTGCCGCTGCCCGTCGGGCCCGTGATGTAGATGATGCCGTTCGGGTGCGAGAGGATGTCGATGAATTTGCGGTAGTCGTCGTCGTTCATGCCGAAATGCCCCTCGTTGTCGATCGTCGTGTTCGTCGACAGGAAGCGCAGCACCGCCTTCTCGCCGAAGACCGTCGGGATGACGGACAGGCGCACGTTCAGGTCCGTGCCGTCGATCGAGATGCGGAAATGGCCGTCCTGCGGCACGCGCTTCTCCGCGATGTCGAGGTTGCTCATGATCTTCAGCCGCACGATCAGCGCGGGGTGGATGTTCTTCGGGATGTCCGCGTAGTCGACGAGCGCCCCGTCGACGCGCATGCGGATCTTGCTCTGCCGCTCGAACGGCTCGAGATGCAGGTCGCTCGCGCCGTTGCTGTAGGCGCGCAGCATCAGCGAATTGAGCAGGTTGACGACGGGCGTCGCGTCGTCGCCGAGGTCGACCGTGCTGATCTGCTCGATCTCCGGGAAGAGGTTCTGGTAGTCGCGGTCCGCCTGATTCACCGCGTGCATCGCTTCGACTTCCGAATAATAATGGGAAATCGCCCGATCGATATCCACCTTTTCGCCGATGGCCAAATGCACGGGCATGCCGGCGTTTTGCCGTATCTCGTCGATGCCGAAGAAATTGAGCGGGTCGTTGATGACGAGCTCAAGCGCGCCGCCCTCCTGGGAGATCGCGATCGCCGTGTTCTTCTCCGCCAGCGCGCGGGGCACCTTCGCCACCGCCTTCACGTCGACGTGCGCGGTCTCGACGCGCACCTGCGGGATGCCGAGCTTGTGCGAAAGCGCCTGCAGCACCTCCTTCTCCGTCACGAAGCCCAGCTCCGTCACCGCCTGGCCGAGGCGGATGTTCCGCTCTTTCTGGTAGGCGAGCGCCTGCGCGATCTGCTCGTCGTTCACATAGCCGTATTCCTTCAGAAGGTCGCCGATGCGCACCTGTTTGGGATCGATCATACCGCCCCTCCGTTCACATACACCTTGAAGACGAGCGAGAAGCTGTCCGCCGGCTGCGCCTGCGACGAGCCCTCTTCTTCGCCCTCGTCCGAAACCGGTGCGGAAGCCGCCTGCCCGGGCGTCCACGCGCACGAGGCGAGCTTCACGCCGCCGCGCTCCCGGACCCGGTCCATGAGCGCGTAGAGTTGGTCGATCGAGCCCTGCGCGGAAACATTCACCGTGTAGACGCTTGCCAGGCCGCTGGTCGCGGGCGCCTCCGCCGCCGCGGAGCCCCCCGTGAGGTCCTCCTGCACCTCCGCGAGCGATTCCGTGCCCTCCCCGGCCGCGCCCATGGCGCCGTCCACCGCGCCGTCCGGCCCGGCCGCCGCCGGGGCCGGCTCCGCGCTGAGCCCGGAAGCCCCGAACATGGACACCGCCTCCTGCTCCATCCCCGACAGCTTCAGGGACTCCGGGGAAAGCCCGCAGTCCGTGAGCATCTGCGTGATCATCGCGTCCAGGTCCTCGGCCCGCATCGGGGGCTGGAACCGCTTGGCCGCGTCCTCGTAGTCGACTTGCGCCGTCTTGTACTCCTGCTGCGCCGCCGGGAGCCGCGCGATGAGCTGCTCGGCCTGCGCCTGCTGCCCCTCGAGCTGGGAGACGGCGTCCTCCAGCTCCGCGAGCGCGGCCCGCTGCGGCATGATGAGCAGCCAGACCATGGCCGCAGCGACGCCAACGACCAAAAGCCCCCATAGCAGCTTCTTCTCCTTCTTCGACAGCGCGTGGATCCCCACCTTCTGCTGCCCCGGTATCATGTTCTTTTCCTGCATCATGCATCCCCCCCCGGCGCGCTCAGGACGCAGCGCACGTTGGCGCTGTACCCCGCGTCGCCGCCGCCCGAATAGCCATCGTACGTCACCTCCGCAAACATCCCCGTCTGCCGCAGCTGCGCCACGAAAAGCGAGACGCCGGACGCCGTGGACGTCCGCGCGCCGAAGCTGAGCTCGCCCGTCGAGCGGTCGTACGAGATGTTCTCGAGCGTGGCGCGCCCGCTGGCGACCTCGAAGACCCGCCGCAGCTGGTCCGACGACAGGTCGGGGTAGGACTCCACGGCGGACGTGATCGTCTTCATCGCCTCCGCCTGCGCGCGCATATTCTCCGCGTCGGACAGCGCCTGGTTCGTCGCCTGGACCTGCCCCTCGTTTTCCGCGAGGAAGGCCTCGGCCCGCGCCTGCTCCACTTTCAGGCCCGACACCTCCGCCCCCTGGTAAAACCAAAAAACCCCGAGCCCGCAGACGACGGCCGCGAGGACGGCCGCGGGGACCGGGCTGGCCCGTTTCGCCTTGGCCTCCTTCGCCTCGATCTTCTCGAGCGCCGCCAGCAGGTTGATGTCTTTTTGCTTGATCGCCCCCATCACGCCCTCACTTTTTCAGCATCGCGCCGATGTTGAAGAGATAGAACCCCGGGTTGAAGCCGGCCGACTCCGCGTGCTCGGCCGCCGGCCCCGAAAGGCGGACGGCGTCCGAGAGGTCGATTTTCTTCAGCTCGACGTTCAGGTACGCAAACTCCTGCGCGATCAGGGAAAACTCCGCCTCGTGGAACCCCGCGAACACAGCGGAGCCGACCGGCGGCGTGTCCTCATCCCTTTGCGACACGGCAAACTGGAGCATCGACGAGACATTGCTGCCGATCTCCATGAGGCGGTCCTTCGTGCCCAGCTCGGCCACGAGCCGGTAGCGGTTCGTCACGCGGAACACGCCCGCGATGAACAGCGACAGCGACAGGTTGCGCCCGTCCGCCTGGACGAGCACGAAGCTCTCCTGCGCGAGCTGCGGCAGGAAGCGCACGAGCTTGACGTTGCAGTTGACGCCGACGTTGATGCTCTTGAGCTTGAACCCCGCGTCCGCGAGGACATTCCTGTATGAGCGGAGCAGCTGGGCCGGCACCGAGGCGGCAAGCAGCGTGACGCCGCCGGAAGCGGATTTGTTATTGAGTATCGTGTAGTCGTAGATGTCCTCCTCGGCCGGCTCCCCCGCGCCCAGGCCGTCGTACTGCACGAATTCGCGGCGGATGAACTCGAGGGCCTTCGCCTCCGGCACGCGCGGCACGTCCATGACCTTCGTCTGGATGCTGTTCGTGTGGATCGTGAGCGCCGTGTTGTTCCGGCCGATGCCGTGGCGGCTCTGCACATCCTCGAAAAAGCCCACCATCTTGTTCTCGTCCGTGATGATGCTGTTGATCATCCCGTCCTCGGGCAGCGGCGCCTCCTCGAAGCCGTCGATGCGCACCTGTTTCGCCTCCGCGGAACCGATGAGCAGGCGCATATGGGTAGGTGAGCAGTAAATCGAATTTTCCATAGTTTTCCCAATCAAAACATTCTTACAACGGAAATATACCCCGAAAATTTCGTTTCCAACAAAATCATAGGAATATTTTTGATTGGCATTTCCCCGTGCGAAATAGTATACTATGGCGAGCCAACAGGATGCAAGGGAAACCAGGGAGAGATTGTAGTCATGCGAAAAATTTTTGAGTGGAGAGACGCTTTCACCGCAAACCTGAAGGGGCAAGCCCTCTTGGTCCGCAATAACAAATTCATTGCCGGCCTGCTGCTCGTATGCGCGGCCGCCATCGTGCTCTTCCTCTGCCTGTGGGGCTACGCCAGCTACGAGGCGAGGATGCGGCTCGTAGAGGTGCAGACGATCAAGGAGGCGACGTCGGACGACGCGCAGGAGATCGAGGCCCTGACGGAGGCGCGGCTGAAGCTGGAGGAGGAGAACGCGAGGCTCCAGGAGGAGAAGGCCGCGCTCAAAGCGGAGAAGACCATGCTCGAGGCGAAAAACGGTGACCTGTCAAAAAAATTCAACGACTGGAGCAGGCCAGGCTAAACAGCGACCCTGCGGACATCGGCGTCTTCAAGATCACGTTCTACTCGACGTCGGGCGTCCCGCGGGGGGGCCACAACTGGGTCCACGCGAAGACCGTCGCGATGAATTCCGGCCAGATGGCCGCGCTCGGCATCGGGCTCGGCAGCGAGATTTACGTGCGCGCCAACCACGAGGAGTGGTCGGGCTTCTACACGATCGGCGACACCGGCTGCGCCTGGGGCACCGTCGACATATACGTGAGCCCCGGCAGCATCCCCTCGTGGGGCGCTGAGAACGGGGCCCAGGTACTGATCCTCCCCCCGGAAGAGGAGGGGTGAGGATCCGGCTCTATTCCGTCAGTTTTCGAACGAGAGCGTGACGTTGCCGATGTTCGAGCTGATCGCCACCTTCGCCGTGGCGCCCCGCGCGCTGTGCGCGTAGTCCTTGTCGACCTGCCGGCCGTCGACCGCCACGTCTCCGAGGTCGCTGTCGATCTCGTATTCCACGTCGTCCTCGCCCATGGCGAAGCCCAGCTCGAGGTTGCCCGTGTTCACCTGGAACTCGGCCTTCTTGTCGAGCACGAGCCCCGTGAAGACGCTGTCGCCGATATTGCCCTCGTAGAGCAGGTTCTTCCTCACATGCAGGCCGTCTGCGCGGAAGGAGCCGACGTTGGTCTTGATCTCGGCGTTTTTCGCCTCGACGCCCGTCAGCGCGGCGTCCCCGGTGGCGGCATCGAGCGTGAGGTCCTTCGCCGTCACGTCCGCCACCTCGATCCCCCCGACATCCGATGTGAAGCGCGCCTCGTCCGCCGCGATCTTCTCGACGCGCAGGTCCGCCACGTTCACGTCCGCCTCGAGCGAATTCACCTCGAAGCCCTTGGGGACCGTGATCGTGACCGCGCATTCCGTGTTGTCCTGCCAGCCGAGCGTCAGGAGGCTATCCACGCTCCAGCCCTTCACGCTCTCCGTGACGATGAGCGTCTTGCCGTCCAGCTTCGCCTCGAGCCCGCCGTAGCTCTTCAGGTTCTGCCCCTTGACGGTGAACGCGTCGCCCTCCGTCACGAGGACATGGTCCATCACGTCCAGGTCGATGACGACGTTCTTCACCTTCTCGCCGGAGAAATCCTCGTCGACCTTGACCATCTCGCCCGCGTCCTCCACGCGCTCCAGCTTGAATCCGTTCCAGTTGAACACCAGCGGCTGCACGCCGCCCTTTGCGAACCCCGCCGCGCAGAGCACGACCCCGACGGCAAGGATGCACAGCATCGCTATGACTGCTTTTCTCATTTCGAACCCCTCCTGACTTCCCGTTTCCTGCGGATGCCGTTGAACATCCGCGCGATGCCGCGCCACGCGTGCCTCCAGACCCACCAGACGAACCGCCACAGGAACCACCCCGCCGGGATGGCGATGAGGCCGCCGCCCACGTAGACGAGGCCCGTGGCGAGCTCCGGGCCGATGACCGTGAGGCCGAGCGCGATCGCGCCGCCGCCGGCCACCATGAGCGCCGCCGCCACCGCGAACAGCGCGATCAATACCGCAAATACAATAATGATGACGAGCCCGGCCACGAACCCCGCGAGCGCCGTCCGGGGGATCGCGCCGAGCACGGACAGCCAGACGGCCTGCACGCCCTGGCCGACGCCCGGCGCCTTCTGCTTCCCGGCCGGCGCAGTGCCGCCCGCGTCCCCGTAGACCTCCGCGATCTGCTGCCCGCTCGCGCCCTGCTCGAGCGCCTCGAGCGCCGCGTCCGCGCGGATGCCCGCCGCGAGCTGCGCCGGCGTGCCGAGCCGCTCGATCGCCTCCGCCTCGCCGGACGGCCCGGCCTCGGCCAGATACTCGAAATAATACGCGATCGCGTCTTCCCGGTCGTCGTTTGGCAGCTTGCGAAGATGAAACTTCAGCTCCTCGATATATTCGTTCATCGTCATGACGCCGCACCTCCCACTATCAGCCCGTCGACGCGCTCGCGGAAATCCTTCCACGCGCCGCGGTACTCCTCCACCTTCTCCCGGCCCTTGTCTGTGATCGAATAATACCGCCGGTTGCGGCCCTGGTACGCTTCGTCCCGCGCCGTCAGGAAATCCTCCTTTTGGAGGCGCCTCAGCACGGGGTACAGCGTCGACTCGGATATCTCAAGCGAAGACCTGAGCGTCTGCGTCAGCGAGTACCCGTAGGTATCCTCGCCGTGCAGCACGGACAGCACGCATGCGTCCAATAGCGTTGCACCTACTTGAAAAACCATATCCTGTCCTCCTTTCTGCCCATACTATACGCTGTATAGTATTAGACGGGAATTGAGGCAGGATTAAAAACGCATTAAAAGCCGCCGGCCAGCTGTCAGGCGGCGAGGGCGTTGGCGTTGGCGCCGCCGCCCAGCGCCTCCTCGTACCATTTCTTGTAGAGCGCCTCCGCGTCCTCTTCGGTGACGTCAATGCCCTTGCTGCCCTGATACAAGTTGTAAAGGGAAATCGTGCCGTCCCCCTCTACGAAAAACGCCGCGTACATGATGCTGTCCCCGCCCCCGGCGTTCTCCCAGGCATCCACCGTAACGAGCCAGCTGCGGCTACCCACCTCGTCCACATACCACTCCAGATCACTGCCGTGGGCCAGCAGCACCTCTTCGACCGTCAGCTCTTCGCAGCCATCGATCCTGTAGCTCCTGACCGCATCGACAAGCACTCGCTCTTCCTCGGTGAGCTCGCCGAACCAGCCTTCCGGCACATCCGCGCCCGTGGGGCTGTCCGTGGGGCTGTCCGCCGGGCCGTCCTGTGCATACTCGTCCAGATAGTCATCCAAATAGCCTTCCCAGCCGTCCTGATCGTCCGGCATGTCCAGGTCGTTCCAGTCTTCCCCGAGGATGTCGTCCAAAAAATTGTCGCTGTCGTACAGGCCGTCCTCCAAGTAGCTTTTGGTGTACTCCTCGGCATACTTCGTGATTTCGGAAAACAACGCGCCCGTGAAAACGCAGCCCGTGACAACAGCGCCGATGATCAGCAGAAGGCACCATACGGCGGCCTGCCGGCCGGAGGGGTCCGGCTTCGCCTGCTGCGCGCCGTAGGGCTGCCCGTAGGGGGGCTGCTGCGCGTAGGTAGGCTGTTGGCCATAAGGCGGTTGCTGCTGGCCATAGGTTTGCTGCCCATAGGGCGGCGGCTGCTGGCCGTAGGTTTGCTGCCCGTAGGGCGGCTGCTGCGCTCCGTAGTACGACGGCTGTTGCTGCCCGTAGGGCGCTTGCGGCGTTCCGTACGGCGGCTGTTGCTGCCCGTAGGGCGGCTGTTGCTGCCCGTAGGGCGGCTGCTGCGTTCCGTACGGCGGCTGTTGCTGCCCGTAGGGCGCTTGCGGCTGCCCGTACGGCTGCGGCCCGTAAGGCCCGGGCGCCTGGCCATACCGCACGCCCGGCGGCAGGGACGGCCTGCGCAACATGACAAACATCAGGATGACCCCCCCGATCGGGATCAGGACAAGCCCGATCACCCACCAGGGGCTCTGCCCGCTGTCGCGCAGCCGCCGCGCCATGATGGCCAGCGTCGGCACGAGCGTCCCGTAGCTGAAGATCAACATGATGATATAGACCGGGTTGCTGTACAGGCCGTCCAGCACCGCAAAGCTCATGTTGTAGCCCGAAGAGAAGCCCGTGCCATAGCCGCCCAGCGCGCTGGAAAACACGTCCCCGAGCAGCTCGTCGGCACTCTCTCGAAACAGCGTCATGAAGGCGGAAAAGTACCATATCAAACAGCCCAGGCCGATCGCCAGCTGGAAAAAAAACGCTTTCCAAAACTCCGCGACCGTCGACCGCCCCGTGAAATTGGCATACCCCTTGAAAAACCTCTTGTATGCCTCAATATAACCGACTTCGCCCTGCATTCCCATCACAAACACGCTCCCTTC
>JAISTX010000082.1 GCA_031272365.1 Eubacteriales Family XIII. Incertae Sedis bacterium | reverse complement strand
CTGCCGCCGGAATGGGTGTCGGTGATGTCCGCGCAGGTGAAGCCCGCTTCTTTCGCCAATTTGAGGTTGTGCTCCGCGCTCGTATAGGGTTCGAGTGCCAAAAATACGCCGACTTTCATTTTGTTTTCCTCCCTCTCTCCTTGCATTGTGCAAAGGGGGCGGCCGCAGGAAAGCGGCCTCCCCCTATCGTGCTTTACCGGATCAAATTCTGCCTGTGTTTATTTGCCATAGCCCTTCTCGATTTCCACGAACTTCGGGTCGTCCAGCTTCCAGACGATCTCGTCGTTGTTGACCTTCTCGATGAAGGCGTCAAGATCCTGGAACGGGATGAGGACAGGCTCAAGCTCCGTGATGGTCTTGTCCGTGTAGCCGGTCAGGTACGGGCGGACGAACGGCTTGGAGACCGTGCCCGTCTCGAAGTACTCTTTCAGCTGCTGGTAGAGCACCGCGCCCTCGAGGCAGGAGCTCTGGTTGACGTCGCATTTGATCGTGCCTTCCTTGGCCCATTCCCACGACACTTCGCGGCCGTTCATCGACGAGATGTAGTAGTCTTTCGCATCGAGGCCTGCCGACGTCATCGCGTTGATCGCACCTTCCACCATCGGGTTGTTCTGGACATAGGCGCCGTCCCAGCCGTCCGCGCCGAGCGAGGTGATCGCATCGGTCATGGCCTTCTGTGCAGGCTCAGCCATCCAGTTGCCGGAAGCCCAGTAGACGACAGCGATGTCATAGTCGCCCTTGATGTCGCTCATCGGCGGCTTGTTGATCGCGATTTCCTCGGCCGTCCAGGGGGTGCCGTCGGCCTTCTCGCCGAAGCTCTTCCCGGCTTCCTCATAGGCCGTCAGGAACCCGAGCGTCTGGTCGGACGCGGAGCCCTGGCCGAGCACGCCCTCGATCATGATGACGTTCTTCACGTCGTTCTCGATCGCGGCGACGCCGGCGATGTGCCCGCCTTCCTTGAAGTCGAAGACGATGGAGCCCGTCGCGTCGGCGGCGTTCGGCTCATCGCCGAAATAGTGCGAAGCGCCGAAATACGGGATATCCGCTTCCACGCACTTTGCGATGCACTCGCTCGTCGTGCCGGGGTTGTTCTGGATCACGATGATCGCATCATAGCCGGAGTTGATGAAGTCCTCGACGGCCTTCAGCTGCTCGTCCGCCGTGCTGCTGCCGACTTGGTAGTTGATCGTCCAGTCACAGAGCGGATCCTGCTCGGCCAGCGCGTTCAGCGCGTCGTTCATGATCGCGTAATAGCTGTCCGCCGCGTCCGCATAGAAGCCGATGGACTTCGTCTGCACTTCGCCCGCGGGCGCGTCGCCGTCCGCCGTCACCTCTGCCGCGCTGCTGCCTGCCGGCTCCGCCGCCGTGGAGCTGCCACCCCCGCCGCAGCCTACCGCGAACACGAGCACCATCGCGATGCAAATCGCCATGGCCAGCAATTTTCTGATTTTCGATTTACTCATACTTTCTTTTCCTCCTTAATTGATTAAAAGCATGCATTACCGAATATGTCCAGCAGGCTTTCGCCCGCGAAAGACCGGTTTTGGGTCAGGCCTCGCCCGCGCTATTGAGCGCGGATTCGAGCGCCGAAGCCTCCTGCTTGGCTTTGAGCTGCCGTTTGCTCTGGACCTCCGCCACAATCGCCGCCGCCGAGACCGCGCCGATGATGATGAGGCCTTTCGTAACGTACTGCCACTCGGCGTTGATGCGCAGCATATTCATGCCATTGCCGATCATGCCGAGCAGGATCGCGCCCAGGAAGACGCCCCAGATATTGCCCTTGCCGCCTGACAGCGCAACGCCGCCGAGCACCGCCGAAGCGATGACGTCGATCTCGAGGTTTTGCCCCACCGTGATGATCGCGGTATTGACGCGCGACAGCAGGCACAGCGCCGCCACGGCCACGAGCGCACCGTTGATGATATAGGTCGAAAAGATCACGTTCTTCACATTGATGCCGGCCAGGTAGGCCGCTTGGCGGTTCGCCCCGACCGCGTAGATGCGGCGCCCGTATTTCGAAAACCGCATGACGATCCACATGACCACGGTGATGCCGAGGAAGAGGAAGATGTACGGCGGCACGTTGACCGCGAGGTTCGCCTGGTCTTTGACGCCCACGATGACCGTGTTTTTCAGGGGGTCCATCGCGTTGTTCATGCTGACTTCCTGCGAATGCGTCACGAGCAACGCCACGCCCCTGAAACAGATCATCCCGCCGAGCGTGATGATGAACGGCTCCACGTTGATGCGGGAGATGACGAAGCCCATGCCGGCTTCGAACGCCACCGCAAAGAGCACCGCCGTGAGCAGCGCCATCGGCAGGGACAGCCCGAAATCACGGAAGCTCTTCGCCGCGTACAGCACGACGAAGCTCGTGAGCATGCCCACCGACAGGTCTATGCCGCCCGCGATCATGATGAGCGCCATGCCCATCGCCATAATGCCGGGCGCGGAGACCTGCGACAAGACGTTCACGAGGTTCGACACCGAGATCATCGTCGGGAATTTCCCCGGCGTAATGGACACCGCCTGCACGATCGTGATGATGATGATGTAGACGACCAATATGAGCAATACATTCATATTGGCATTCCAATGGAATTGGAATTTCTTTTGGCCGAGCCTTTCCGCGGTATCGCTCATATTTTCTTTCCTCCTATTGAATACTCAAGCACGTTTTCCTCGGTGACGCCATCCCCCGAGACCTCGCCGACGATGCGCCCGTCCTTCATGACCATGATGCGGTCGCTCATCGAGATGACCTCCGGCATATCCGAGGACACCATGATGATCGCCTTGTTGTCCCGGAGCAGATCCGTCATGAGCTGGTAAATCTCCTGCTTCGCCCCGACGTCGATGCCGCGCGTCGGCTCGTCGAAGATGAAGATCTCGCCCTCCGTGTTGAACCATTTGGCCAGCACGACCTTCTGCTGGTTGCCGCCGGACAGGTTGCCGACGAGCACTTCCGCGTTCTCCGCCTTCGTGCCGAGCTTTTCGATGTACTCCGCACCGATGCGCTCCTCCCGTTTCGGCGCGTAGAAGGAGCCGGAGGAGACGAGCAGGTTTGCAATAATGGTGTTGCGCGCGATCGTGTGGATGAGGAAGAGCCCCGTATGCTGGCGGTCTTCCGTGATATAGGCCATCTTGTGCCGGATCGCCGTCTGCGGGTTCTTGATGTCGATTTCCTTGCCGAAGACCTTCACGCTGCCCTTGATCTTCGGCGCGCCGCCGAAGAGGAGCGTCATCAGCTCCGAACGCCCCGAGCCGACCATGCCCGCGAAGCCGAGGATCTCGCCCCGGCGCACGTTGAAATCGATGTCATAAACCCCGTTGCCCGTGAGCTTTTCGACTTCAAGCACGATCTCGCCGGGCGGGAAATGCTCCCGGTTGTAAAACGCCGAGGCGTCGCGCCCCACCATCTGCCGCACGAGCTCCGGCTCCGTGATGTCCCCGGCGTCGCAGCAGTTGATGAGCTTGCCGTCGCGCAAAATTGTTATTCGGTCCGCAATGCGGAACACCTCGTCCAGATGGTGCGAGATGTAGATGATGCCGATGCCGCGCTCCGCGATTTTCTTTACGATGCCAAGCAGATTGTCGATCTCCGTCATCGAGAAGGAGGCCGTCGGCTCGTCGAGGATGATGACCTTCCGCTCGAAGACGAGCGCTTTCGCAAACTCGATGATCTTCTGCTCGCCCGACGACAGGTTCTCCGCCAGCTCGTCCGGGTCGATGCTGCTGTTCAGGAAGTCCAGGACCTCCTGCGTGCGGCGCTTCATCTCGGCGAACTTCATGAACCCTTTGTCCGCGATCTCCATGCCCACGAAGATGTTCTCCGTGACGGAGAGCGGCCCGAAGATCGTGTGCTCCTGATAGATGGTCTGGATGCCGAGATCCATCGCGGAAAGCGGCGTCAAGGTGACGGGCGCCCCCTCGAATTGCACTTCCCCTCCCGCATCCGGCTGATAGGCGCCCGAGACAATCTTGATCAGCGTGGATTTGCCCGCGCCGTTCTCGCCGCAAATGCAGTGTATTTCACCCGCATTCAGCGAAAAGTCGATGCCGTCAAGCGCCTTGACGCCAGGAAAGGTCTTGGAAATGCCTGATAATTTTAAGATTTCCTGTCCCATGTTTTCTTCCTTTTACTTCCGCCTACCCCTATTCCAGAAATCTGGTGTGCATGATACTTCATTTCATCCAAAATAGCAAGCCGCCCTATTTCTTCCCATATGTGAAAACGGTCTCGAACATCGCGTCGATGTTCTCCGGTTTCGCATCGTCGATCATCGTCGCGGAGTCGACGATATAGCCGCCGCCCGGCGCGCAGAGGTCGATGAGGCCCTTCACCTCGTTCACGACGTCCTCTTTCTTGCCATAGGCCAGATTGAAATGCGATACGTTGCCCATGATGCACGAATGCCCGTCCAGCGCCTTCTTCGCCTTCGCCATGTCGGTGTATTCGAAATTGAAGATGCATTTCTTCGCCGGCACCTCCGTCAGGTATTCGAGGCGCGTGTTGTATTTGCCTTCGACATAGACGACCGGCGTCAGCCCCGCCTCCGCGACCTCGGTGATATAGCGCCGCAGCGACGGCCAGTAAAACTTCTTGAACATCTCGTCGCTCATAAACTCGTCCACGCCTTTGTGCAGCCAGAACCACACATACGGCGTCGCCTTCCCCGAGCACCCCGCGATCGTGTCCTTGATCGCAAACTCCGTCACGATGTCAATGAGCGCGAGCAGCTCGTCCGGGCGGTCGTACATATCCGTGAGGATGTCGACCGTGCCGCGCATCGAGTCGCCGATCATGTCGTACGGCGCGTACGCAAATCCCGCGTAGAGCGGCGGCATCCCGTACTTCTCCTTCATATGCGCCTGATACTCGCCCAGGTAGATGAACCAGTCGAGCAGCATCTTGCCCGCGTCGACTAGCGTCTGGAAGGACTCGATGACCTCGGGGTCGGAAAACGCCGCCATCGCGCCCATATGGCCAAACCACATCGTGTTGCGGAAGTCCATCTTCGCAAGGCCGGACAGGTTCGAAAAGCTGCGCGGCATCCATTTGTTCATCATGAATTTCGTGATGTCCATGATCGCCTCGGGGTACTCGTCGGCCTTCATGTACTCGCCCTCGATGTACTGGTACATCGTGTTGACGTCGTCGAAATGCTTCCCGGGCCAGCGGAACCACGTCAGCCCCGCCCGCTCCATGTAGTTGGACGGGAAGAACAGGATCGGGTCCCACCCGAGGTCCGGCTGGTAGTGGTCATAGAGCGCGTCGTACACGTCCGTCGCCTTCCTCGGGTCGTCCATCAAATTCTGGATCGTCCATTTTTTTGCGTAGAAAACCGGGAAAGCCTGAAACACCGGCACGATCGGCACGCGGTCCGGCTCGATGAGCTGGGCGGCGTCAGCCACGCGCTTCACCCTGGCATCGTATAATTCCTGCATCGTCGCCATTTTATTGTTCTCCCTTCATTTTGCCCCGTACGTGAAAACCGTCTCGAACATCGCCTCTATATTCTCCGGCTTTGCGTCGTCCACCATCGTAGCCGTGTCGAGGATGTACCCGCCGCCCGGCGCGCACGTGTCGATCAGCCATTTGCAATAATCGACCGTCTCTTGCTTCGTGCCGTAGCTGAGCGTGAACGCGGGGACATTCCCCATGATGCAACTGTTGTCGCCAAGGATCTTCTTGGCCTTATCCATATCCGTGTACTCGAAATCGAAGACGACCTTCCCCTTCGGGACGTCACGGAAAAATTCCAGCCGGTTGTTGTACGCGCCCTCCGCGTAGATGACGGGGGTGCGCCCCGCGTCCACGAGCGCGAAGATGCATTTCTGCAGCGACGGCCAGTAGAACTTCGCGAAATGCTCGTTGGACATGAATTTGTCAACGCCTTTGTGCAGCCAGAAATAGACGTAGGGCACGCCCCGGCCCTCCGAGGCCGCGATCATGTCCGCTATGGCGAATTCCGTGACCACATCGATGAATTCAAGCAGCTCGTCCGGGTGCTCGTACATATCCATCAGGATGGGCTCCGTGCCGCGCAAGGTGTCCCCGATCATGTCGAACGGCGCAAACGCAAGACTTGCGAAGATCGGCGGCATGCCGAATTTCTCCTTCATATGGGCCCGGTATTCGTCTACGTAGGCGAAGAAATCCGCCACGATCTTGCCGGTCTCAAACAGGGTGTCGAACGCCGCTCGCACCTCCGGGTTCGAAAACGACGCGAACAGCCCCATATGCCCGAACCACATCGAATTGCGGAACTCGATCTGGGAGAGGCCCGACAGCTTCGAGAAACTGCGCGGCAGCCATTTGTGCATCATGAAGCGCGTGATGTCGCGGATCGCTTCGGGGTATTCGTCGGCCGTCATGTACTCGCCCTCGATGTACTGGTACATCGTGTTGACATCGTCAAAATGCTTCCCGGGCCAGCGAAACCACGTGATGCCGCTGCGTTCCATGTAGTCGATCGGGAAAAACAGCGTCGGATCCCAGCCCATGTCCGGCTCGAAATGCGTGTAGAAATGATCGTATACGTCCGTCGCGCGGTGGTAGTCCTCCAACAGATCCTTGATGTTCCACTTGTTTTGATAGAACACCGGGAAGGCTTGGAATATCGGCACGATCGGAACGCGATCCGGCTCACGGAGCGCCACCGCGTCCGCCACCCTTTTGAGCCGGGCGTCGTATATAGCTTGCTTGTTTCCCATCTCCATCCTCCGCTCTTCTAACGGGGGGCGGCAGAATGCCGCCCCCAATTATTGATTCACCGGATTATGATTCTGTATACCCAGGCATTTCCACGAATTTCGGATCTGCGATGTCCGTCACGATTGTCCCAGCGTTGTATTTGTCGATGAAATCGTCCACGACGCTGCACGGGATCAGCGACGGCTCAAGGTCGGCGATCGTGTCCGCATTGTACGGGGTGATGTAGCAGTATACGAACTGTTTATAGTCCTCGCCCGCAAAATACGCCTTCATCTGCTGGTAGGCCACAAGGCCGTCCAGGCACGGGGACTGGTTGACGTCCATGTTGATCTTGCCATCCTTGACCCACTGCCAGGACTCCTCGCGCCCGTTGCAGGCGCCAATCCAGTAGTTTGCCGGGTCGAGGCCGGCACTGTCCATGGCCGCCATGACGCCTTCGCACATCGGGTCGTTCTGCACATAGCAGCCGTCCCAGCCGTCCTCGCCGAGCGTGGAGATCGCATCCTGCATCTTCTTCTGGGCATTGTCCGCCTGCCACTCGCCGGCCCCCCAGAACACGGCTTCGATGTCCGGCGTGCCGCCGACCGAGCCGGGTTTCTCGATGGCGATGTCCATCGCCGTCCACGGCGTGCCGTCATCCTTCGTGCCAAGGGAGAGGCCCGCGTCCTCGTAAGCCTTCAGGAAGCCGTAGGACTGGTCGGACGCCGTGCCCTGCCCGAGCACGCCCTCGATCATGATGACCTTCTTGACGCCGGCCGCGACCGCGTCTTCACCGGCCGCAAGCCCGCACGCCGCGAAGTCGAAGCTCTCAGACCCCGCCGCGAGGTAGGCATTCGGCTGGTCGCCGAAATAGTGGTTCAGGCCGAAGTAAGGCACATTTGCCTCCACAGCCTTCAAGATGCACTCATTCGTCGTCGTGGGGTTGTTTTGGATGATGCCCATCGCGTCGTAGCCCGCCGCGATGAAATCCTCCACGGCTTTCAGCTGCTCGTCCGCAGACCCGCCGCCGACTTTGTAGATCACTTCCCAGTCCACATCCGGGTCTTGCTCCGCAAGCTTCGTGAAGGCTTCGACTTCCAGATCGTAGTACGACCCCGGCGCGTCCGCGTAGATACCGATGACCTTTTTCTCCGGCGCGGCCGAAGTGTCATCCGCCGCTGCCGCAGAACCGCTGCCTGTGTCCGCCGGCGCCGCTTCGGACCCGCCCCCACCGCATCCGACGGTGAAAGCGAGGACCATCGCAAGGCACAGCGCAAACGTCAAAAATTGCTTCCATTTCCTGCTCATTTTTCTCCTCCTCCTGGCTCTATTCCCATCCGTTTCCCTGTTATTGCTACTCCAAACCAACTATCAAACCGCTACTCCGCGTTGCTGAGCGTGGAGTCGCGTATGACCAGATTGGGGTCGACGACGATGTGCTCCCTCACCGCCTCGTTTCCGTTTTTGATGGCGGAAAACAGCAATTCCATGCCGGTTTCCGAAAGCCTGCCTATCGGCTGGGCGACCGTCGTCAGGGACGGCTCGACGAAGCCCGAGAAGGTCACGTCGTCGTAGCCGATGATCGCGATGTCCGAGGGGATGCGCAGGCCGTGCGCGCACAGCCTTTTCATGACGCCGAAGGCCGTGTAGTCGTTCGTGGCGAAGATCGCGTCAATCGAGCCGTCGACGAGCACCTTCGCGCCGATGTTGCTGCCGCCCTCCATGCTGCCGTAGGGGTGGGACTCGATGAAGATGTTCTCCTCGGCGACGGGGTAGCCGTACTCCTCCATCGCCATCCTGAACCCCTTGATGCGCTCCCTCATCGCGGTCGCGCCCGCGTTCAGCACGGCGCTCGTGATGGCGGCGTTTTTCCGGCCGAGCTTCACAAGGTGCTCCGCCGCCAGCCTTCCACCGAGCAGGTTGTTGACAGAGATGGAGGGGAACTCCCACGTGTCCGTCTTCGCGTAGGTGTCCATCGCCACCGCCGGAATGCGCGTCTTCGCGAGCGCGCGGTAGCTCTCCGGGGACATGAGCTCGTAGGCCAAAAGGATGCCGGCCACCCCGCTGACGGCCATCTGCTCGATGCAGTTGCGCTCGAGGCCCACCTTGCTCTCCGTGTTGCAGAGTATGGTCAGGTAGTCGCGCTGCCGCGCGAGGGCTTCCGTCTTGCGCACGAACTCGGCGTAAAAATTGTTCTCGATGTCGGGCACGATCAGGCCGATCGCCCGTATGGGTTTGCCGTTGAGCCTGCCGACCGGCCTGTGCCGCGGCTTGTAGCAAAGCTCCTCTGCGGCCGCCCGCACCTTCTGCGTCACGGCCTCGGATATGGTCGCCGTCCCGTTGAAGACGTGCGAAACCGTGGATTGCGTCACCCCGGCGCGCTCTGCCACATCCTTCATCGTGATGGCTTTCTCTATTGGCATCCCTCTACTCCCTATATGTGGGCGTACGAATACAGGTGAATATTCGTACTTCATAGTGAATATATTCATAATGCTCAATCTGAATTCATGAATATATTCACTATGGACTCATCTTAAGGGATAGCGGTGCGGATTGCAACAAGTATTTTCTGGAATTTTTGGGGGTGGCTGACGGCGGGTGGCCACCTCACGCAAACAGCGCGTCCATCGCAACTTGCGCCTGCACGATGCCGGAGTGCGGATTGCGCTTCACCCCGTATGTCGTGACCATAGTAAGGTGCAGCGCCTTCCGGGTCTTCGTCTCTTCCGCGAACGCTGCCAATTTGCCGCGCAAATTGTCCTCCGTCTCCTTGTCCATGACGTACTCATGACGGGAGAATCTGATCTCGCACAGGTTGATCACATTGTCGCGCCTGTCGATGACAAGTTCGACCTGGGCGCCGGGGCCGGCATTCCGGCTCTTCCACGAAGATATCTCCACCAAAACGCCCGCTATGCCGAGCCCGAAACGGATTTGCTCGACATGGCGGAGGCAGGCCAGCTCAAACGCGCACCCGCGCCAGGCGGCCAGGCACGGCGCATTTTGCGATTTTGCCCAATAATGCACATCCGCCTGCCGCACCTTTTCCATGACCGAAAAATAGAACAGCGAAAAGCTGTCGGTCAGCTGATACAACGCGCCAGTCACCTTGTTCGGAAACGCATGGCGCTTCCGGATGAACCCGCTCAACTCAAGGTCTTCCAGAACCCTTGTCAGGGATCCGCCATTCTTTGCCCCGCTCGCCTCAATCAGCTCTTCACGCGTCAGCCCCTTCATCGACTTGCTCAATGTGGCGACGAGGCGGCTGTGGATTTCGGGATTCTTGAACAGCGACGCATACAACTCCCGAAACTCCCCCTTCAGCGGCGCGTCCTCGGCGAAGAGGATGTTGTCGACATTTCCCGCAAGGCTGCAGTTGCCCTCAAAATAGTCCAGGTAATACGGGATGCCCCCGAAAATCATGTAGGCCTCCACGATGTCGTACCGGCTCAAAGGCACGTTTTTCGCTTTCAGAAACGCCTCGCACTCCGCGAGCGTAAACGGGCGGACCGGGATTCTCGCGGTGACGCGGCTGCGAAGGCCGCCGCGGTTGCGGAACAATTTGCGTGTGATCCAGGAAGTCGCCGACCCGCATACGATGAGCAGCACGTCCTTCCGCGAAGACGCAAACGAATTCCAGAAAAAATCGAATGCATGCAGGAAGCCTGATTTCTGGCTGTCGAGCCACGGCAATTCATCAATGAAAATGATTTTTTTCGGCTTTGATTGCGCCCATTCGATTTGCGCCGCGAGCTGCTCGAAGGCCTGCGGCCAGGAGCCGAGATCTTCGGCAGCAGCGCCCGTCTGCGCGACGAGCGCCTTTGCAAACCGATCCAGCTGCTCTTTCTTCGTTGAGCCTATCGCGCCAGTGAAATAGAAAAAGAAGTCGTCCGCAAAAGCATGCCGGATCAAATAGGTCTTTCCGACACGGCGCCTTCCGTATACGGCAACCAGCTCCGCCCCGTCGGACGCCAGGCAATGGCGCAGCATTTCCATCTCGCGTTCTCTGCCAATGATTTTTTTCATATAATAAGAATATACGCCGATTTTACGCGGATATAAAGGATTTGCCAAATAATATTATTGGCTGAAACCACCGGAATCCATTCTGTGCCCTTCTTTTTGGGGGAATCGCGGGGAAGGCGCTTGGACAAATTTCGCTTATTTCAGTGGATTTCGTCACCTCGCATCCCCGCGCATGGCAACCTCCGAAAGTGCCTATAACACAATGGACGATTTCGGCCCGTTAGGAGCGCAGTGGGCACTGAAATAAGCGAAATTTGTCCACACGCGCACCGAAGTGGTTGCAAAGTCAGCGGCGCTGTTGGTAGTATTTGATGTACTCCCCTGATGCCTTTTGGTAGTCTATCGTCTCCAGCAGGCCGGTGACGAAGAGGGCCAGGAGGGCGGCCACCCTGTCATTCCGGGCCACGACCCGGAATCCATTTTTCAATCAAAGCCGCGAGCCCAGGCGAGCGGCCACCTCATTTATGGTAGAATGACTGCATTGGGATTTTTCTGTTAGATGGAGGAGTGAGGCATGCAAGCGGTCTCGTGGCTGCACATATCGGATTTGCATTACGACCCCGAGGCCGAAAACTACGACACCACCGAGCTGCGCCGGCAGCTGAAGGACTACCTGCAGGAGCAGCAGATCAACGTCGATTGCGTGATCTACGCAGGGGACTTCCGCTACGCAGGACGTAGGGGCGAACTGTGTTCGCCCGCCAATGGGAGCACCGACCCCGCCGGGCGACCACAGGTCGCCCCTACGGACGACCAACAAGCCGCCGATGCCGCGAAGGAACTGATCGAAATCGCACAATGCGCCGGCGTCATGGACCCCGCCAACATCCACATCGTCCCCGGCAACCACGACCTCGACCGGATCGAGGCCGCCGGCGCCACCCCGCATCTGGATTCCGCCTGTGCGCAGTACGACGGCGGGTCTTTCGCCGGCAAGATCCCGGGCACGGGCGACCTCTGCCAGGACTACCTGCTCCGCCGCTTCGGCTTCTTCGAGCGCGTCGCCGCGCATCTGGGAAACGACGTCTGGGTGGACATGGCGCAGCCGGGGAAACCACTCCACCACGTGCGCGACTGCGGGTGCTACCGGATCGCCCTCCTCAACACGGCGATCGCCTGCGGGAGGGACGGCGAGCGCGGCCGGCTGGTGATCGGCTGCACCGAGCTTGCGAATGCGTTCAAAGCGTTTGCCGGGGACGGAAACAAGCCAACCATCGCCATCGGCCACCACGGCATCGACAATTTCCACCTGGAGGAGCGCGGAAGGATTCAGAAGATTTTTTACCAAAACGATGTGGCGGTATACCTTTGCGGGGACGCGCATCTAAGCGACGGCTCCGCGATCAATGAAGTCCACCAAATCACAGCAGGCTGCCTGAAAAGCGCGCACGGCACAGAAGCGACGTTTTACGTCGGGGGAATGGACGACACGGGGGAGGTCAGCATCACCGCCCATCAATTCACCAGACACGGATGGCAGCCCGCCGAGGCCTTGACGAAGGAGGTTGCGAGGCGGCTTCCGAAAACGCACGCGGAAGGCTACACGAACGAGATGGGCACGAGCCTCATCGGCCGGGACGAAAAAATCCGGGAGATCGTCGGCTACATCGAGAACCACAAGAGCTGCCTCGTCGAGGTGAGCGGCGCGGGCGGCATCGGGAAAACCTCCATCTGCGAAGCAGTGATGCAGTCCATCCAAACCGCCAAGCTCCCCCTCTACGCTCGAGGCCTCGGGCTGGAGCAGCTTCAGATCCATCTGCTGCGCGAGCTGGGCGTCCATGTTGCCGAGCAGATGGAGCCTATTCAGCTACGCGAGCAGGGCATCCACGCTGACGAGCGAATTTCATCCACACAGTATGAGGTCATGTTACTTAACGCCGCCAAGAAACACGGCAATAAGCTGCTCTACATAGACAACGCCGAGTCCCCTTATGCCAGTAACGGGACGTACTTCACCTCCTGGCTCGCCGATTTCCAGCGCTTAACCCGCTGGAAAGTGATGTACTCGACACAAAAGACCTTCTCGCTCGGGGATGTAGAGCCTTTCACCATCTTACCGCTGGAAGAAGAGGATGCCGCCGCCCTATTCGCTGCACGCAGGGGCACAATCGCGGATCAAGACCAGGACACGGCTCGCCACATAGCCTGCGTCCTATGCTCTGGCATCCCGCTGGCCATCCGCCTCGCCACATCAAAAGAAATGAACAACAAAAGCCTGCAGCGGCTTGCAAAAGAGCTCAAAGAGCACAAACCCCCAAAGCAAAAAGACGACCCAAACAACCCGCACAGCTCCTACTCCGCCTCGCTGAACCTGGCAATCTCCGAAATCAGCAAAGACAAAAACGCCCTCATCCTCTGGTCGTTCCTGGCAATGTACAACGGCACGCTGAACGACGACCTGTTCGACCGGATATTCGGCACAGACGATGACGACGATTCCTTGGCAAGACTGAGAGGCTACAGCATCCTGGAAGACTACACCATGTACACCCCCATCAAAGAAGCATCCCGCGAATTCGAGATGGACATCCACGACGCCGCATTCACCAAGCTATCAAGCGTCTTCGGGCAGATTTTCGAAGAGGCAGACAGCGGAAATGAGAAGCAGCAAGCATTCCTCCGACAAGACTACGGATCCATCATGGCAGGCATTTTTGGCTTTCTTAAATGGTACATTGATCTCACGAAATCGAATGACGCGATTGATGAGACTCGTGTCGACAGGCTCGGCCGGTTCATCCGAGGGGCGGCCAATTATCATACAGAATCCCCAGATGATGCACAGAAAGCGTTGTCCGAAGCAGTGGCGATTTTCCGCACAACAAGCGAAACCCATACGCATGCAACTATACTAAAGATGCTCGGGGATCTGAGCATGAGGAGAGACGACCTCGACGGCGCCGCCCGCCACTACGCCGACGCGGAGAAGATATACCGCGACATAGGCGCAAACCTCGGGCTGGCGAACACGCTACAAGCGCTCGGGGACTTGGCCATGAGGAGAAACGACCTCGACGACGCCGCCCGCCGCTACGCCGACGCGGAGAAGATCTTCCGCGACATAGGCGACAACCTCGGGCTGGCGAACACGCTGGAAGCACTCGGAGACCTGAGCATGCGGAGAGACGACCTCGACGGCGCCGCCCGCCGCTACGCCGACGCGGAGAAGATATACCGCGACATAGGCGCAAACCTCGGGCTGGCGAACACGCTGAAAGCGCTCGGGGACCTGGCCATGCGGAGAGACGACCTCGACGGCGCCGCCCGCCACTACGCCGACGCGGAGAAGATATACCGCGAGATCAACGACGACCTCGGCATTGCAAACACGCTGAAAGCACGCGGGGATTTGACAATGCGCAGAGACCAGCTGGATGATGCCGCGTGCCTTTACGACGATGCGGAAAAGATCTACCGCGAGATCAACGACGACCTCGGCATTGCAAACACGCTGAAAGCACGCGGGGATTTGGCAATGCGAAATA